>CAZZVX010000189.1:0-9380 GCA_964657535.1 Armatimonadota bacterium
CGCCCGTAGACCGTCTGGCCGAGCGCCAGGCCCAGCCCGCCGCCGAGGAAGCCGACGAGGGCGCCTAAGTTGAGCGACGTGATCATCTGGCGCAGCGAGTCCATCGAGAGCGCGTCCACGATGCCGAGCATCAGGCCGAGCAGCAGCCCGAACAGCGCGCCGTACAACAAGTAGGAGCCGTACCCCGGCACCCCCGGCCCGACGCTGGACAGGGGCCGGAGCGTGTGCGCGTACCAGCCCGTCGCGTCCGTCAGGACCCAGGCAAGAACGCCCGCGATGGCGCCCGCGAGCAGATTGAGCAGTGTTTTGGCTTGCAGTGACATTCGAGATGACCTATCCGGTGTCGTGCGTTATCCCAGCACCACCCGTGCGACGTCCAGAAATTGTCGGCCCCGGTGCAGAAGGCTGGGCCAGTCGCCGCCGGTGACGTGGTGGCGGAACTCGGTCGGCGCTTCCCGCACGCGGAAGCCGTGCTTGAGCGCCCCGATGGTCAGGGCGACCTCGACGCCGAAGCCCGGCGCGAACTTCCCCCCGACGGCTTCCAATACCTCACGGCGGACGGCGCGCTGGCCCGACAGCGGCTGCGCGAACGTCTGCCCCGTCCGCCGCGCGATGCCCCAGCGGGCGAGCCGGACGACAAAGCCGTGGCCGCCGGACTCGCCCGACTCGGCGAACTCCGGGTCCGGCGGCAGCAGGCCGATGGTCATGTCGGCTTCGTCGTCCGAGATCGGCAGCAGTAACTTGACCGCGTCCGCCGCCGACGCGCCCAGATCGGCGTCGAGCAGCAGGAACACGTCGGCCGTCTCGCGCGCCGCCCGGTAGGCCGTCGTCAGCGCCGCGCCTTTGCCGGCGTTGGCCTGGGTCAGCACCGTGTCGGCGCCCGCCGCCCGCGCCCGCTCCGCCGTGTCGTCCGCCGAGCCGTCGTCCACGACCACGACGGAGTGAATCTCGCGCCGCGACTGGAGCGCGGCGATTGTGGAGCCGATGCGGGCCGCTTCATTGTACGCCGGCACGAGCGCGCAGACACGTTCAGGAGTCATGGGCCGTTTTGCGCTTCCAGCGAGACGGGGACTTGGCGCTTGGCGGTCGCCTTCAGGCCGTAGTCGTCGGCGTCGCCGCGCAGGGCGAACGGGAGCGCGAGCCGGCCCAGCGGCTGGTCAATGCAGTCCACGGTCGCGACCTGCGCCGCCTGATACGCCGGGATGAACGAGTAGGCCGCCTCATACGGCTCACAGCCGACGACGGTGGCATTGACGCCGGGGGCGTTTTTGAGCGCCGCGATCAGCGCCGTGTCCAGGCCCGTCGGGTCGCCGCCGTCGTCGTCTTTGCCGCCGCCGACCAGCACAAACAGCGTGCAGGGCGCGGCCAAGTCACCGGTCACGGTGACAAGTTCCTGGTCCTGCAGCCCCTGCAGCGCCTGGGCATTGGCCGCCAACGCCGTACCCCCCGTGAGCGCCTGCACAAGCGGCCCGATGGCGGCGCTGCGTTTGTCGTCGGTCATCACATCCCATTGACCGCCGAGGAGGACGGTGACGACGGGGGACGCGCCGGCGTCGCGCAGGGCGCCGGCGGCGTCCTGGGTCGCTTCCGCGTAGTCCCCGGTCTGAATCAGCGTCACCCGCTGCCCGGCGAGTTTGCCCCGCACCAGGGCGGGCCGCAGGTCGTCCAGCGCCCCGGACAGCTTCGCGACCTGGTCCTGGCTGCTCCGGCCCTGCTGGACGGCCATGTTCGCCTGCCCCTTGAGGTCCTGAATGTACTTGGTCTGTTTCTTGACCTGGTCCGGGCCGACAAAACTCGCCCCAACGACGATGCCGAGACTGAGCATCAGAAACACGGCGATCAAGTAGATAAAGTGATAGCGGATGTCGGGCATAGGGCGTTTTCGGGACTCAGCCGGTGTGCAGGCGCAGCCAGACGCGCAGCAGCGTGACGAGATTGTACCACAGCGGCGAATACCGCAGCAGCAGGACGAACGGCAGCAGCGCGGACAGCAGCACCGCCAGGAACAGGCTGACCGGCGGCGTCGGGCGGTACAACTTGAAGACGCTGCGGGCGTCCACCAGGCGCGGCCCGACCTTCAGCCGCGTCAGGAACGTGCTCGCCATGCCGGCCCGGCCTTTGTCCAGGAAGTCTTCCAGATTCGAGTGCGTCCCGACGGTGACGATCAGATCGGCGTTGTGCTCGTAGGCCAGCAGCAGGGCCGCGTCCTCGCTCGTGCCTGGGACGGCGAATGTCGCCGCGGACAGCCCCAGCGCCTCGACGCGGGCCATGCCGGGCGCTTCCCCGCTGCGCCGGGCGTAGGCGTGGACGATCAGCCGCGCGCCGCACCGCAGCGCCCCGTCGGAGACGCTGTCCATGTCGCCGATGATCACGTCCGGCGTGCGGCCGATGGCGATCAGGGCGTCCGCCGCGCCGTCCACGGCGATCAGGACCGGGCGGGTGTCGCGCAGGTAGGGCTTGAGTTCCTGGAGGTCTTCCTTGTAGCCCTCGCCCCGGACGACCACCAGCGCGTGCCGCCCCCGGAACTTCAGGCCCGGCAGCACCGGCACGTCGGTCGGGTCGAGCAGCAGGTCTTTGTCGGCGTCCAAGTATTGGAGCGTGTTGCGGGCGAATTTTTCGAGTTCGCCGCCGAGGTTGGCCCGCGCCGCCGCCGTCGCGTCGGCGACCATCGCCTCGTCCCACCGTGTCAGGGTGCAAAATGGGCTGTCCTCGATGTACAGACAGTGGCCCGCGTCTATCGTCAGCCTCTGGCCGTCCCGGATCTTGGTGAACAGTTCCGGCTCCGGCAGGGTGTACAGTGGGACGCGCGCTTCGAGCAACACCGCCGGGCCTCGGTTGGGGTACTTGCCCGAAATGAGCGGGCGCGCGTCAATCACCGCCAGCGGACGCGCCTCGACCAGCGACCGGGCCGCGAGCGCGTCCAGGTCGGCGTGGTCAATCACGGCGATCTCGCCGGGCCTCAGCCGTGCCGCCAGATTTTTGGTGCGCCGGTCCGCGCGGGCCGGGCCGGTCAGCCGTCCCAGCGTCCGGGACTCAGGCGCCGTGCGTGCGATTGCCACGTCGGGGGTCTCCCTGTTCTCACGCTCAGTATAGCACACCGGACGGGACAGCGACAAGCGGCATTTTCCGGCCGGGGCAGAGGCGGAAAATCTTGAGGGAGCGGCCAATCATCTCTTGTTGAAACGAAGGGAGCCGACAACTGTGGCCGAAGCGTCGGACGGCCCGGAAGAAGCCGCGGGTGTCGGATGCTGGAGACCGTGCGCGAGTATGGCCGGCGGCGGCTGGCGGAGGACGCGGCGCCGTGCCTGCTGGGGCCGGACCAGGCGGTCTGGCTCGCCCGTCTGGCGCGCGAACACGACACCCTGCGGGCGGCCCTTGAAGACTATCGGGCGCAGGAAGCCGCCCGGCGGGGGGCGGGCGGCAGCGACCCCGGCCTGCGGTTCGCCAACACGCTACGGCAGTTCTGGGATATGTACGGCCATTATTCGGAGGGGCGCCGCTGGCTGCAGACCCTGCTCGGTCAAGGCCTGGGGACGACGGCGGCACGCGGCTTCTATGAGCAGGCCCTGGCGCTCTTTCGGCAGGCGGAGGATATGCGCGGGATCGCCGACGCGCTCAACAACCTCGGCATCGTCGCCTGGACGGAGGACGACTATGACCGGGCGCAGGCGCTGTACGAAGAAAGCCTGGCGGTGGACCGGGCGCTGGGCGACACCTACAGTATCGCGTGCGCCCTGGGGAACCTGGGCGTGGCGCACTATGAAGACGGGGACGACCAGGCCGCGCCGTCCTGCTGCGTGGAAAGTCTGGCCCTCCACCGGGAACTGGGGCAAAGGGACGGCATCGTCACCACGCTGTCTTATCTGGGCGTGGCGCACTATGAAGACAGGGACGACCAGGCCGCGCCGTCCTGCTGCGTGGAAAGTCTGGCCCTCTACCGGGAACTGGGGCAAAGGGACGGCATCGTCACCACGCTGTCTTATCTGGGCCGTGTCGCGGCCCGGTCGGGCGACCTGGCGCGGGCGTGGGCGCTGCACCAGGAGGCGCTGCGGCACGGCCAAGAGATCGGGGAAAAAGGCGCGTCGCCGATACGCTCGGCGATCTAGCGTAGGTCGCCCTGGCCCAGAACGATCTGGCCCGCGCCGTTGATCTGTCTCGTGAACAGTTTCTGCTCCGAATCGCGCTCGGCGAAAAGCGCCGACTGGCGATCCCGTTCGAGGGGCTGGCGCGACTGGACACGGCGAGCGACCCGGCGTGAGTCTTGCTGCCAAAGACTAATCTATGCTTGTCCGGTTTGTGTCCCGCCCGGACGGGTAAAAGGACGTGCAGGCGCAGCGCCGAGAGCGCGTCCGCTTAGAAGGTCCTCACCCTTGATGACATCCGTCGGGACGGAGCAAAGCCGCTCCAACCCATTTGACACCGATGCTGCCCTGGCTGGCAGCGCCTACGCCGCGTTTCAGAACGGCAGACTGACGCACCCGCTCGCCCCCGAACAGCCCGTCACGCCCCTGGAGGAGTTTGTCCACGACTCGTTCCGTGCGCTCGTCCTCAATCCCCGCTTTGCCTGCGTCGTCGCCAAAGGGGCGTTCCACCGGGGCGCATACCGCATGGGCTTCTACGGCGGAATGGCCGCGCCCGATACGACGGCGGGCCTGGCGAGGGATTTATGGACCTTCGCCCAGGACCAGGACGTGATGGCGGCACGCGGCGACGGCTTTTCCACGTTCGTGGCGAGTTTCCAGGGGCCGTGCGTGTTTGACGAGGAGATATTCGAGCGCCTGCTCTGGACGCAGCTGCAAGGGCTGCACGACGCCGACGCCCCGCTCCATCCCTGGGACGCTGACGTCAGCGCCGACCCGGAAGCCCGTGAGTTTTCCTTCAGTTTTGCCGGGCGGGCCTTTTATTTGATCGGCCTGCACCCGGCGGCCTCCCGCTGGTCCCGCCGGTTTGCCTGGCCCACGCTCGTCTTCAACGCCCACGCGCAGTTCGAGCAGCTCAAACACGACGGGCGCTACGGGCCGATCCAGCGCGCGATCCGCTCGCGGGACCTGATCCTGCAGGGCAGCGCCAACGCCATGCTCAGCGACTTCGGCGACCGGTCCGAGGCGCGGCAGTATTCGGGCCGGGCCGTCGGGGATGACTGGCGCTGCCCGTTCCACGCCCACGTCGGCGCAGGGGAGTAATCGTGGGAAAAATCGCTTCGTACCATCTCGCGCCGCAGACCGGCGTCGGCTTCACGCTGGACAAAGGCCGGACCCTGCGTGTCATTGACCCCGAGGGCGAGCAGGTCTCCGACCTGATGGCCTTCGCGCGGCCTGACACCGCCGAATGGCTGTCGTCGGGCCGCAGCATTGACTACGCCGACACGCTGTATCTGACGACGGGCCACGTCCTTTACTCCAACCGGAGCCGACCCATGTTCACCATCACCCACGACCAGGTCGGGCGGCACGACTTCACGCTCACCCCGTGCAGCCCGGAGACGTTTCAGATCATCTATCACAGCGATGCCCCGCATCCGAGCTGCTTCGAGAACCTCAGTCGCGCCCTCGCCCCGTTCGGCATCCGGCCCGACAGTATCCCGACCTCGTTCAACATCTTTATGAACGTCTCGTTCGACGCCCTGACCGGCAAAATGACTATCGGCCCGCCGCTCTCCCGCGCGGGCCAGTTCATCGAACTGCGGGCCGAGATGGATCTGTACATCGGCGTCACCGCCTGCTCCGCCGAACTCTCCAACAACGGCGCGTTCAAGCCCATCAATGTCGAAGTCTACGCCTGATTCGCCTGCTTCCGGCGCTGCAACGCCAGCAGGACCGCCTGGCCGCCGTGGTAGGCCTCGTGGATGACGACGTGGGCGAACAGCCAGCGCAGGGTGAACTCGGCGTCCCGGTGCGTACTCAACCGCTCCGGGTCATCGAAGCCGTCGAGCAGCCGTTTCGTCCGGGCGCGCACGGCGTCCTGCTGCGCGTAATACCAGGACAGGGGCTGCGCGGGCGGGGCGGGCCACTGCACCTGGTACTGCTTGGTTTCGCGGGAAAGCAGCGCCGCCAGTTCTTCCTCCGTCCGCGCCTGCCCGGCGGCAATCCGGTGCAGCCAGTGGGCTTCCACGTCCGCGATGTGCAGGATCAACGCGCCGATGCTGTGTCCGCCGGGGAACGGCTGCCACACGACGGCGTCCTCCGACACGTCCCCGATCTCGCTGCGCCATTCCGATGTCGCCTCGTCCAGCATCGCCAGCAGCAGCCCGATCTGCGCCTCCCGGCCCGCCACGGGAGCGGTGTCTATGCGGTCCATTAGGTCAATCCCTCCACCCGTTTCCGTCCGCGTCCGGCGTCGCCGGAGCGGGCTATCATTGAAAGTGTCAGTGACAATCGCTGCTATTCCGGTGGCCTCCTGGGCGCCGGGGCCAGACTTCTTCGCCGGGCCGCAGCCTGCGCTCGATGTAACCGGCGAGCTGGCCGACCGTCTCTAACTTCTGCGCCTCCGCGTCTGGTATGGTCAGGCCGAAGAACTGCTCACAGCCGATGACGGTCTCGGCTACTTCTAGCGACTCGTCCAAGTCGTAGACGAAGTGTGTGCCAGGCGTCAGGCGGCTCACGGGTACGCCGAAGATTTCCGCCACTATACGCGCGACTTCTGTGTAGACATCACCGCCCGATTGCCAACGAGGCTGAACCATCAACGCTTCTTTCTGCCACGTTCCAGGGTGACGAAAATCACCGGCGCGACGATCAGCGTGAACAGCGTCGAGACCAGCAGGCCGCCGATCACGGCGATGGCGAGCGGCTTCTGCAGGGCCGCGCCCGCGCCCAGGCCGAGCGCCAAAGGCAGCAGGGCCAAAATCGCCCCGATGGTCGTCATCAAGATGGGGCGCAGGCGCTCCGTGCCGGCGCGGGTCATTAAAGCAACCAATTCGCCGTCGGGGTTCTCATGGCGCAGACGGTTGAAGAAGTCGAACAAGACGATGCCGTTCTCCGTGATGATGCCGACAATCATGATCGCGCCCGTGAACGACGAGATGTTGAGCTGCGTCCCCGTCAGCAGCAGGGCCAGCAGGACGCCGAACAGGGACAGCAGGGCCGCCAGCAGCAGGGCGATGGCCTGACGCACGGCGCGGAACTGGAACACCAGCAGCGTAAAGACGAACAGCATCGCGATCAGCAGCGTCACGCCGAGTTCCGAGAACGACTGCTGCTGGCTGGCATAGAGGCCGCCGTATTCAATGGAGTAGCCGGGCGGCAGCGTGATCTGCCTGCGGATACGCTGCTGGATGTCCGCCGTCGCGCTTCCTAAATCGCGCCCCGACAGGCTGGCCGTGACCGCGATCATCCCGCGCTGGTCCTCGCGCGTTACCTGCGCCGGGCCGGGCAAAATCTCGACCGTGGCGACCTCGCTGAGTGGCACGTCGCCCCCGGTCACCGGGGACGCGATGGGGATGTGCGGCAGCAGCGTTTGATCCAGCGGCTGACCGGGGTGGCCGAGACGGACACGGACCCCAATCGCCTCCTCGCCCTGCTGCACACGGGTCGGCTCCGTGCCTTGCAGCGCCGACTGGGCCGCCTGCGTGATGTCGTCCGCCGTCAGGCCGTAGCGTTGCGCCGCCTGCGTGTTGACATTCAGCACCGCTTCAGGATTACTGTGGACGATGCCGTTGAAGTCGTCTACGATGTACTTTTGCTGGGTAAGGACACCGTCTACCTGCTGCGCCAGCGTCTCCAGCGTCGCCTCGTCCGGCCCGAAGATCTTGATCTGCACCGGGGAGGGCGAGCCGGCGATGTCGCCCGTCTGGTCTTGGAGGATTTGATGAAAGTCCACTTGCGCGGCGGGATACTTGGCCTCCACTTGTTCGCGGATGTCGTCCATGACCGCGTTGATGTCCCGCGAGCGGTTCTGTTTGAGGCGCACGGACATATCGCCGACGTTCTGCGTGGTGATGTCGAAGCCGAGCTGCGCTCCCGTCCGCCGCGACCAGGCCGCGACCTCCGGCGTGTGCGCGAAGACGGTCTCGATCTCTCCTGCGACCCGGCTGGATTCGGCCAGCGACGTCCCCGCCGGCAGTTGATAGTCCAGGATAAACCCGCCCTCGTCGAAGTCGGGGAAGAAGCCGGTTTGGAGCCGATGAAAGACGAACGACGTTCCCAGCGCGATGGGGATTAATAGAACCAGAACAACAGCCCGGTGCGCGAGACACCAACCCAGTATCCGCGAGTAGACACGCACGATCTCCTCAAATTGACGCGGAAAGAAGCCGAGGGTGCGGGCGAGGATGGAGGGCCGCCTGCCGCTGTTGTCGGCGTGGCTTACTGTCTTCGGCAACAGCCAGCCGGCCAGCAGCGGCGTCAGCAGCAGCGCCAGGACGAGCGAGACGACCAGCGTGGCGATCATCACCAGCGCCAAAGGGCCGAAGAACTGCCCCGTCAGGTCGTTGAGAAAGGTCAGGGGCAGGAACGCCGCCATCGTCGTCAGCGACGAGCCGATCATGGCGGGCGTGATAGCCTTTAAGCCGGCGGCTATGGCTTCGGGGCGCTCCTTGCCGCTTTCGAGTTCGGAGAACATATTCTCGACGACCACGATTCCGTCGTCAATCACCAACCCCAGCGCGATGGCGAGCGCGCCCAGCGTCATAATGTTCATCGTCTGGCCGAGCGCGCGCATCAGGGCGAACGTGATAATGATCGTCAGCGGCAGGATGATCAAGACGACGGCGGCGGTGCGCAGGTTGCCGAGAAAGAGCATCAGCACGAACAGGGCCAGCACGCCCCCGACGATCAGGGACTCGATAACGCTGTGCTGGGACTCCAGCACGATCTCGGACTGGTCGTAGAAACTGGAAATGGTGATGTCGTGGGGCAGCTCGCCGCGCACATCGGCCAGCGTCTTCTGGATGCCGTCGGAGACCTGCACGGTGTTGCCCGTCGGCTGCTTGATGATGTTCAGCAGCACGGCGTCCCGCCCGTCGCCGCTGGTCTCGATGGCGTGCGGCTCGACGCCGCGCGTGACGGTCCCCAACTGCCCGACGGTGACGGGGACACGGTTCTTGACGGCGACGGTGACGGCGGCGATGTCCTGCGGCGTCTGGAACAGGCCGGACGCCAGGATGTCGTAGCGCAGGAACGACTGGTCATACGCGCCGACCGCGTTGATCTCGTTGTTCTTCGCCAGGGCATTGCCCACGTCCTGCGCCGTGACGCCGCGCGTCAGCAGGGCCGTCGGATCGAGCTGGACCAGGTAATCCGGCGTGTCGCCGCCCAGCACGGCGATCTCGCGCACGCCCGGCACGCGCAGCAGGCGCGGGCGCAGCGTGTACAGCGCCAATCGGCGCAGCTCCTGCGGGCTGACGGTCTTGGAATACAGGCTGTAGCCCATGACGGGGAACA
>CAZZVX010000190.1:0-7883 GCA_964657535.1 Armatimonadota bacterium
CGCTTCGGCCGCGACGTCAACGAGCAGATCCTGGACCGCCGCCGTCGCCTCCTGTGTCCGCGCCAGCACCCCGGTGAAGGCCAGGAGGGACAGGACGCGCGACAGGTTCTGCATCGCCGCCGGCAGCCCGATGTCCAGGATGCGCCGCGCCCAGCCCCACTCCAGCGTCCGCTTGCGGGTCAGCAGCCCCGCGACGGGCGACCGCCGCAGGAACAGCAGATACAGGCCCGCCCCGACCACCTGCGAGACCGCCAGCGCCGCCGCGCCGCCCGGCAGCCCCAGGCGCGGGAAGCCCCAGTGGCCGAAGATCAGCAGCCAGTCGCCGCCCAGATGGATGACGTTGACCCCGATCATCACCAGCAGCGGCGTCACCGTGTCGCCCAGGCCCCGGTAGACGTTGCCCAAGATCAGCATCAGGAACAGGGCCGGGATGCCCAGAAGCGTCACCGTCAGGTAGCGGGCGCACAGGTCGGCGGCGTGCGGGTCCACGCCCATCAGGCGGATCAGCGTCCCCCGCAGCGGGAACATCAGCGCCACGCACAGGACCGCGCCGATGCCGCCGATCCAGACCGACTGGTTCGCGGCGACCTTCGCCTGGTCGTACTCCTTTGCGCCCGCGAACCGCGCGACCAGCGCCGTCGTGCCGATGGCGATGGACATCCCGACCGAGAAGAGCAGGAACATCAACTGCCCGCCCACTCCCGCCGCCGCCAGCGCGTCCGCGCCGAGTCGCCCCACGAAGAACCGGTCCGTGAACGAGTTCGCCGTCTGCAGCAGCATGGTCAGCACGGTGGGCCAGGCCAGCATCCAGACCGCCCGGTGCAGCCCGCGCGTCGTCTCCCCGGCGTGGCTGCCGACGCCCGTCAGCAGTTCCGCCGGAACTGCGCTCTCATCTCCCCGAAGTTTTGGGACTGCCCTGTCCACTGCCATGAAACCCTGTCTTTCTCCCGCCCGCGCCGCCGCCGGCCAAACGTCCTTTATTGTACCTGATGGCGGCCTGAGAAGCGCCGGGCGTACACCGAAATCCCGGAGTTTCGGGTACAATGGCGCTGTTGGAATTTAGTGGTTGGGGAGGGGAAACGCCATGCCGAAGTCATCTCACAGCGTTGAACGGAAAGTCGGCCTTGCCGGGGCCGCGTTGGGGCTGTCGCTGGTCGGCCTGGTCGTCGCCGCCCAGTTCAGCAACGTCCACCATCCGTCGGGGTCTGCCGATGACCGGTCCATCGCCGGCGCCGTGTCCGCCGCCGACCCGTCGCCCGATCCCGGCGCTGCGCCGTCCGCGCCGATTCATCCCGCCCTGGTCAGCCAAAGCAGCGGCGACCCGCTGCTGGCGCGCGGCTTCGGCCACCTGCGCGTGGCCGCCCCGGCGACCTACGCGAATCTGACCGTCTATCCCGTGTATCAAACTGCAAAAGCGTCCGCGCCCGCGCTGGGCCTGACGGCGATGGACGCGGGCATGAGCAACGGCGTGCTGTCCGTGGTCGAGCCGAGCCTGACCGTGACGAACTCCGGCCATCAGCCCGCGTATGTCCCCGGCGGCGAGGTCGTCCCCGGCGGCGATCAGGACCAGGGAGTCGCGTCCGACGCCGTCATCCCCGCCCACAGCCCTGCCGTCAGCGTCGCGTCGTTCTGCGTGGAAGAGCGCCGCTCGTCCGGGCCTTCCGAGGCGTTCAACCACGATGTCGCGTTCGCCATCCCCGCCGTGCGCTACGCCATGCAGGTTTCCGGCGATCAGGGGGCCGTCTGGGGAGCCGTCGCCACGGCCACAGACCACTTCGACGCCCGGACGGACACCGGCGCGTATCATGCGCTAGACAAGAGCGCGTCCGCGCAGGCCGCCGCCAATCCCTACATGACGGCCCTGGCCGCGCCGCAAGGTCAGCCCGTCGGCGCGGTCATCGCCGTCAACGGCAGGATCATCTGCGCCGATGTCTACCGTGACCCCGCCCTGTTCGCTCAGGTCTGGCCGGCCCTGCTCCACTCCTACGCCTTGCAGGCCGCCATGTGTCCCCCGGACGGCGCTTCCCCAAGCGTCGCGCCGCAAGGCGCTTCCCGCTGGCTGAACGCGCTGGACGCCGCGCCCGGCGCGCAGGGCGACGGGGCCCCCGGCACCCTGTCCGCCCGTGTCGCCGTCGCGCAAGGCGCCGGCGTCCGCACCGCAGCGACCGTCAATGGGCGAACGCTTCTGCACGAAGCCTTCTGGACGCCCGCCGCCGCGCTGACGAACGGTTCCTGATCTGCGTATTGGAATCCATGCCGACGCCGTCCTTGATACCAACACGTTTCGCCGTCGCCGAAGCCGCCCTGAGCGTTGTCGGGGCCGGGATCGCCGGGACGCTCTGGGCGGCGCACCGCCGCCACGTGGACCTGCCCTGCACGGCGGACGGCGGGTGCGGCCAGGTCGCGGCCAGCAGTCAGGCTTTTGTGACTGTCGGCCCCTGGCATGATGTCTCGGTCGCCCTGCTCGGCCTGCTCGGCTACGTCGCGCTGCTGACACTGTGTATGCTCAAACTCGGCTCGGACCATCCCGGCGCGGTACGTTTGTGGCGTCGTCTGCTCTGGCTGGTCAGCGCGGGCGGCTTTGCTTATTCCTGGTATCTGCAGTACGTCGCGCACTTCGTGATCGGCGCGTTCTGCGTCTGGTGCTTTTCGTCGGCCTCGGTCATGACGGCGCTGTTTGCCGTCGCCACCTGGGAAGGTCTGCTCGCGCGCCGCACGTCGGCCTCGCCGCAAGCCGCTTCGGAAGGCTGCTCTGCGTCTCATGTCTAAATCCAACAAAAAAACCATCTTGCTCGTCGTCTGGCTTGCCCTGCTGGGCGGTCTCTACTTCGGTATCACCCACTACAGTGGCGGAACGAGCGGGCCGGACCAGACGCCGAAATCGCCGCCGGTCACGCTGGTTCCCGACCTGGCCGCCGTGTCCAAACGCTGGCCGGAAGTCCTGTCCCACGCCGCCGCGCCGCCGCGCGGCAACCCGAACGCGCCCTACACCATCGCGGAGTTCGGCGACTTTCAATGCCCGCAGTGCGGCAAGTCGCGCCCAGAGATCGAGCAGGTGCTGGCGAAGTATCCCAACCAAGTGAACATGGTTTTCATACATCGGCCCTTTCCGAACATCCACAAATACGCCCTGGCCGCCGCCGAAGCGTCCAACGTCGCCGCGAAGTTCGGCAAGTTCTGGCCCATGTACGACGCGCTTTACAGCCACCAGGACGACCTGGAACCCGGCTTCTACGGCGACTACGCCCAGAGCGTCGGCATCAGCAAGGCGCAGTTCGACGCCGCGATGAACGCTCACGCGGGCAAGCCCGCCCTGGACGCCGCCATTCAGTTTTCCAACAGCCTGGGCGTCGAGGAAACGCCGACTTTGCTTCTGCGGGACAATGCCCACGGCACCGTCACGGCCTACGTCGGACGCACCGGCAAAGACAACCGCCCCGGCGTTCCGGGCATAGACGACCTGGCCGCCAGCCCGCCCTGGCTCGCCAAACACTGACGACGGAGACCTGACTTTTATGGCCCAAAGCGCCGTTGACACCGAACTCGAAACACTGATCCGCGCCCGCTACCCCATCCTGTATGTCGTCTCCTGGGAAGAAAAGCGCGTGGAGGATGCCCTGCGTGCCATCACCCAGGCCCGGCAGAAGAAGATGTACCAGTGGACCGTCACGCAGGGCATGGTGCAGAACCCCGCCAACCGCGATGAGGCCACCCGCGACCCGCTCGCCGCCCTGGATTTCGTCCTGCAGTCCCGTGACCAGGCCGTGTTTTTGTTCAAGGACTTTCACCCGTTCCTCAATGACGTGTCCATTGTCCGCCGCCTGCGCGACCTGACCTACGCCCTCAAAACGTCCTACAAAACGCTGATTCTGCTGTCGCCGTTATTAAAACTGCCGCCGGAACTGGAAAAAGAAATCACCGTCGTGGACTACGGCCTGCCGTCGCTGGAAGATTTGGGTGCGCTTTTAGACAGCATTATCGAATCTGTCAAAACGAACCCCCAGGTGCAGACCCAGTTGACCACGGTGGAGCGGGAGCAGATCCTCAAAGCCGCCCAGGGCCTGACCGCGACCGAGGCCGAAAACGTCTTCGCCAAATCATTGGTGGAAAAACGCCGTTTCGCCGTGGATGTGATTCTGTCCGAGAAAGAGCAGATCATTCGCAAGTCCGGCATCCTGGAGTATTACCCGGCAGCCGAGGGCTTCGGCGATGTCGGCGGCCTCAATCTATTGAAGGACTGGATGGACAAGCGCACCGTCGCCTTCACCGAAAAAGCCCGCGACTTCGGCCTGCCCGCCCCCAAAGGCATTCTCATGCTCGGCGTCCAGGGCTGCGGCAAGTCCCTGTCGGCCAAAGCCATTGCGTCCCTGTGGAAACTGCCCCTGCTGCGCATGGATGTCGGCAAGATATTCGGCGGCATTGTCGGCCAGAGCGAAGAAAATATCCGCAAAGCCATCCGGGTCGCCGAAAGCACCGCCCCTAACGTCGTCTGGATTGACGAACTGGAAAAGGGCTTCGCCGGAACACAATCCTCCGGCTTTTCCGACGGCGGCACCACCGCCCGCGTCTTCGGCACCTTCATCACCTGGCTGCAGGACAAGACCGCGCCGTGCTTCGTCGTCGCCACCGCCAACGACGTGTCCGCCCTGCCGCCGGAACTGCTGCGCAAAGGCCACTTTGACGAGATCTTCTTTGTGGACTTGCCCAGCGCGGAAGAGCGCGCCGAGATCTTCGGCATCCACCTGCAAAAGCGCCACCGCGACCCGACCCTTTTTGACCTGCAAACGCTCGCCGCCCGCGCCGCCGGCTATTCAGGCGCGGAGATTGAGCAGGCCGTCATTTCCGCCCTTTACGACGCTTTTGACCTGGAGCGCGAAGTCACCACCGACGATATCCTCGCCGTCGTCGGCCAGTCCGTGCCGCTCTCGCTGACCATGAAGGAGCGCATTGACGTCCTGCGCGAATGGGCCGAAACCCGCGCCCGCCCCGCCTCCTCCGCCCTGCCGGAGCCAACCGAGAAAGAAGGCCTGCAGGACTCGGAAGAATACATGGAGCCGCTTGCGGCTTTTATGGAGCGCGACGCCGTCAAAGAAAGCGGCGAGCCGTTGGACACCGGCCATGCCGAACTGAATGACGCCATGCCGCCCCTCCCACAGCCATGACCCACGACCACTGGCGGCAGGAATTTTTGCACCATCTGGGCGGCGAGCGCGGCCTGTCCGTCCA
The DNA here is from genome assembly GCA_964657535.1 of Armatimonadota bacterium. GTDB lineage: Bacteria > Armatimonadota > Armatimonadia > Armatimonadales > Capsulimonadaceae > CAZZVX01. The sequence continues at coordinate 5,227 of CAZZVX010000190.1, forward strand.
CACGCAGGACGCCTACGGGGCCGACCTCGCCCAGTTCATCGCCTTTCTGGAACCGCGCGGCGTCACCCGCCCGGCGGACATCATGACCGATCATGCCGTCGCCTTCCTGTCCGCCCTGCACCGCCAGGGTCTCGCCCCCGCGACTCTCGCCCGCAAAGCCAGCGCCCTGAAAACCTGGGCCGCTTTCCTCTGCCGCGAAGGCGTCTGCCCCGCCGACTGGACAACTCACCTGGAAACCGGCAAGCGCAAAAGTCTCCGTCTCCCGACCACCCTTTCCCGCGCCGAGATCGAGCGCCTGCTCCGCGCGCCTTCCCCCGACACGCCCGAAGGCGTCCGTGACCGCGCCATGCTGGAACTGATGTACGGCAGCGGCCTGCGCGTCTCCGAACTGCTCGTCCTCAAACTCACCGACATTGACCTGGGCGCCGGCCTCGTCCGGCCCTTCGGCAAGGGCGCGAAAGAGCGGCAGGTTCCCCTCGGCGACCTTTCCAAAACCGCCCTGTCCGCCTACCTCGCCACGGCCCGGCCCCTGCTGCTCCGCAACAAGCCGCCGTCCCCGGCCCTGTTCGTCACCGACCACGGCGGCCCCATGAACCGCCAGAACTTCTGGCAGCGTCTTAAAGCCTACGCCCAGTACGCGCAGATCGCCAAGAACATCCACCCACACACCCTGCGCCACTCCTTCGCCACTCATCTCTTGTCCGGCGGCGCGGACGTGCGCGCTATTCAAGAAATGCTCGGCCACGCCAGCGTCGAGACCACCCAGCGCTACACCCGCGTTGACGTCGCCCGCCTCCGCGCCGTCTACGACAAGACCCACCCCCGCGCCTGATTTCGGGTATGATAACCTTGTATGGATGATGAACAACAAACGCGCGATGAAATCAGCCGCATCGTTTCTTTGTTGGAAGAAATTATTGGACGGCGTTCACGTTGGGATGGCGTTGTGGAACTCTCTGAAGATGATTTCAACTATGGCAGGGCCAGTTGGGGCGGGAATATTGTGATTTCAGAAAGCCTTGTCGGTCAGGAGGTACGCTGGCGGACACAGATTCACGAAGCGCTGCATCCATTTTCTCAGGGGCTGACGCCAAATGACTACTTTGACTTTCGTGGGTCGGAAGAAGGTGTCATCGAAAAACTGCAGCGGCATTTACGCGACGGTGGAATTCGGCGTAGACACGACGGGAACCCTTAAACGCTCCTACGGCCTGGCGCGGCGCCGTTTATGTCTTGTCGGTCGCCGTCCCGGCCAACACGGACTGTGTCACCCGCATTCAATCGGCATCTGAGAATTGAGCCGAACATTCGGCAGAACACTGTGAGGGACTTTTCATGCCATCTCCTCCGCCCGACGGCTACCTCGCCCTTCCCCCTTCCGGCGCCGGGGGCGCCGTGCTGGTCCTGCACGCCTGGTGGGGACTGAACGACGCTTTGAAGGCGTTCTGCGCGCGCCTGGCCGAAGCCGGTTTCGTCGCCTTCGCCCCGGACCTGTACCACGGCAGGGTCGCGGACACGATTGCCGACGCCAAGACCCTCAGCGGCGCGCTCGACCCCGACCAGGCTCAGGCCGACATCGCGGAGGCCGTGCGGTTCCTCCGCGAACGCGCCGGTCAGGCCGACCACGGCCTGGCGGTGGTCGGCTTTTCGCTGGGCGCCTATTTCGCGCTCGAACTCTCGGTCGGCGATCCCGAACACGTCCGCTCCGTCGTGGTCTTCTACGGGACCCGGCCCGGCGACTACGGCCCGGCGAGAGCCGCCTACCTAGGCCACTTTGCGGAGGCGGACGAGTTTGAGCCGCAGGCCGACGTGGACGCGCTGGAGGCGGCCCTGAAGAGCGCGGGGCGTCCGGTGAGCTTCCACGGCTACGGCGGCACGGGCCACTGGTTCTTTGAGCCGGACCGGCCGGACGCCTACGACCGGGCCGCAGCGTCTCTCGCCTGGGAGCGGACCCTCGCGTTCCTCGGAGGCCGCCCCGCCGTGTAGGGCGATCCTCCGCGCCTGGGGACGGCGACCCTCGCCGCCGTCAAGGCCCGCCGCCGTCCGGGCTGCCGGGGGGGATGAGCGCTTCGGCGGCGGCCTGTTCCCACGACAGGGCGCCGCCTGCGGCCCAGGCGTCGTCGAACTCGCGGGGGGACAACGCGGCCCGAATGGCGGCCAGGTCGGCCTCATAGCCGGGCCGCTCGATGCGCCCGCGCACCACGTTGGTTTCCTCCCGCAGACGTTCCGCCGCGCCCAGCGCTCGCGCCGCGTCTTTCGGCCGGCCTTCGGCCAGGCACACGCGGGCCGCGAACTCCAGCAGGTTCGCCGCCGAAGGCCGGTCGCCGCTCGCGCGGGCCGCCGTCAGCCCTTCCGCCAGGTGCGCCCGCGCTTCCGCCGTGTTCCCCTCCGCCAGCGCCACCACGACCAGGCAGGCGAACGAGTACCCCGACTGGTCGCTCCTGTGGCCCGCCTCCGTGCGCAGGGCGAGGGACTCTTCCAGGCGCCGGCGGGCCGTCGGCAGGTCGTTCTGGTAGAACGCCAGGATGCCCAGGTTGGTGAGCATGATCGCGCCGGCCGGCCTGTTCGCCCCGGCCCGCTGCAGCGCCAGGGCTTCCTCGTACAGCGGCTTCGCGCCCGCCAAGTCGCCTTCGTCCAGGAGCAGGTTGCCCAGGTTG
>CAZZVX010000190.1:7893-9350 GCA_964657535.1 Armatimonadota bacterium
ATCCCCGTCTGTTCGCCGGCCTCGCGGAACAGCGCCAGCGCCTCCGCGAACCGGTCGCCCGACCCGGCGGCGTCGCCCCGGCCCGCCGCGACGTTGCCCAGGATCACGAGCGCCCAGCCGCAGCCCGCCGCCTCGCCCTGCGCGCGGAACAGCGCCAGTGCCTCCTCGGCCTCCGCCTGCGCCGCCGGGTAGTCGCCCTGGAAATAGGCGAGCAGGCCCGCCCAGCGCAGCGCTTTCGCGCGGGGCAGGGCCGGCTCCTGCGCCCCAGGCCGTCCCAGGGCCGCCGCGAGCCGCGCGCGGCCCTCGATCAGTTCGCCCCGGTTCTGCCAGAAACGGCCCAGCGCCCCGGCCAGCCGCAGCCCGGCCCGCGCGCTTTCGTCGTCCCCTTCCAGGCAGGCGTCCAGGGCGGCGCGGAGGTTGTCGCGCTCCGCTTCCAGGCGGGCGAGCCACGCGGGGGAGTCCGGTCCGACCAGTTTCGGCTCGGCTTCCTCGGCCAGTGCGAGGAAGAAGTCGCGGTGCCGCCCGCGCCGGGCTTGCTCCAGGCCGCTGTCCCGCAGCCGGTCCAGGGCGTACTCGCGCAGGGTCTCCAGCAGGCGGAAGCGAATCCCCGTCGGTGCGTCCTCCACCATCGCCAGAGAGCGTTCGCGCAGTTGAGTCAGGGATTCGAGCGCCCCCGGCTCGTCGCACGCGAAAGCGGCGGCCTCGACGGTGAAGCCGCCCCGGAAGACGGACAGGCCGGCGAAAAAACGCTGCAAGGGCGCGGGAATCAGGTCGTAGCTCCAGGCCATCGCCGACCAGAGCGACCCGTGACGCCCGCCGCCTCCGCCGCGCCCGGCCGCCGGGAGCGCAAAACGGGCGGAAAGGCGCTCGGTCATCTGGGCGGGGGACAGCACGAGCGCGCGGGCCGCGACCAGTTCCAGGGCGAGCGGGATGCCGTCGAGCGCGCGGCACAGTTCGGCGACCGGGGCGGCGTTGGACGGCGAAAGCTGGAAGTCGGGCCGGGCCGCCTGCGCCCGGTCCACAAAAAGCCGCACGGCGGCGCTGTCCGCGATCTGCGCCAGCGTCCCGCCGGCGTCGGGCAGCGGCAGGGAGGGGACGGCCTGCTCGCGCTCGCCGGGCAGGGCGAGGCGCCGGCGCGAGGTGACCAGGCAGGTCAGGCGAGGGACGCGCGACAGCAGCGAGAAGAGCAGGGGGGCGCCGCCCTCGACGAGATGCTCGAAGTTGTCCAGGACGAGCAGGGCGGGCGGCCCGTCGGCCAGCGCGGCGGCGACCTGGGCGAGCGTCTCGGCGTGCGGGTCGCGCGGCAGGCCCAGCGCCAGGGCGACGGCGTCGGGGATCAGCGCGGCCTGGGACAAGTCGGCCAACCCCACCCAGCAGACGGGGCCGGGGAAGCCCGGCGCGGCCCGGCGCGCGATCTCGGCGGCCAGCCGGGTCTTGCCCGCGCCGCCGGGGCCGAG
>CAZZVX010000191.1:0-9310 GCA_964657535.1 Armatimonadota bacterium
CCCAGGCACAGTCCGGTTTCCGCCAAATGCAAGATTTGGTCGTTGCTATGCAAATCGGGCAGGTCGGCGCGCTGCTCATCCTGGGCCAGCCGAACCCGGTTTTTACGCTGCCGTCGGTAGTCGGTTTCTCAGAAGCACTCGCGAAAGTCCCGTTTGTCGCGGCGTTGACGCCGTTTGAGGACGAAACGACCGACCATGCCGACGTGCTTCTGCCCGCACGGACATTTCTGGAAGACTGGGGCGACGACATCCCGGCTGTCATTCCACCGGGCGCGCGCATGGCAACGCTCCGGCAGCCGATTATTGACCCGCAGTTCATTACCGACTCGCCCGGCCTGGAACCGGCGAACTACACCTACGACGCCACGCCCTGGATGGACACGCGCCCGACGGGAGATGTGCTTCTTGACCTTTCCCGACGGCTCGGCAAACCCCTGCCCTATGGCGACACGCGCGATGCTGTCCGACACACCTGGGCCGGTTTGGGTCAGGCTGACCTGAAGGCGCAGACGACGGACAATGACCCCGCCTGGGTCACCGCCCTGAGCAAAGGCGGCTTTTGGACGGAAACCGTGCCAACAGCCGCCGTAGGACTCGCGGCGACACTGTCCCCCACTGCGCCTACGAGTGCGCCACCAGCAGGAGCGTTCGCGCTGCACCTGTACCCGCACATCTACTGGACGGACGGGCGGCACAGCAACCTGACGTGGATGCAGGAGTGTGCTGACCCGATGACCTCGGCTGTTTGGAACGTCTGGGCCGAGATTAACCTGCAAACTGCCGAGAAGATGGGAATACGGACAGGTGACATCCTGCGCCTGACGACGGATCACGGTTCCATAGACGTTCCCGCCGTGCCGTCGCCGGGCATTCACCCGAACGTGATCGCCATGCCCATCGGTCAGGGCCACACGCGCTACGGAACCGACACCACCCGACAGGGCAGCAACCCGTTGAGCATCATTGACGCCACTGCCGACGCGCAAACGGGAGCGCTGGCTTTTAATGCCACGTCCGTCCAGGTGCAGAAACTGCGCAGCGCCGACAACGGCTACCACCCGGAATTGGACACGCTCGTACTGACGCAGGATCGGCCCGGTGGGCCGGAGCCGGAAGCCGTGCAGGACCTGATTCACACCACGGCCAAGGAATGGAAGCAGGCCAAACCCGTCCTGGGAGCGCCCCAGGCCGCTGGCTCCATTTTCAATCGAGGGGGAACAGTACAGAACCCGCCCATCGAAAACCCAGGCGAGTAAGGGCTGCCCGGCGAATAAATTCGCGGCAACAAAAGCACAAAGTCCGCTTTCGCGGACTCAGACTCGAAGCTTCAGTGTCCGCAGGGACACTTCGTGATCTTTTTGCCGCGACTTTAGTCGCCGGGGCTGAAAGACTGAAAGAAAGACGCACATCATGCCGGACGCGCAAGAATTGAACGCGGAACGAGCGCTGGGGCCGAGTGGCGGCAGCGAGGGGCCGACGGAGCGGGCCGCGACGCCCTACGCCGTGGACACCGAAGACGGCTTTCAGACGCGCAAGTGGGCGATGGTGATTGACCTGGACCGATGCACCGGCTGCCACGCCTGCGAGACGGCCTGCTACGCCGAGAATAACATCCCCGTGGTCGGCGAGGAGCAGGTCTTTCAAGGGCGCGGCCATACGTGGATTCGGGTCGAGCGGTACTGGGAAGGGACGTATCCGAATGTCAAGGCGCGATTCATGCCCATTCCCTGTCAGCACTGTGACAACGCGCCCTGCGAGCCGGTCTGCCCCGTGTATGCGACCTACCACAACCCGGAAGGGCTGAACGCGATGGTCTACAACCGGTGCGTCGGGACGCGCTACTGCGGCAACAACTGCCCGTATGACGTGCGCCGGTTCAACTGGTTTGAACACGTCTGGGAGACGCCGCTGAACCAACAGTTAAACCCGGACGTGACGGTGCGGGAAAAAGGCGTCATGGAAAAATGCACGTTCTGCGTCCAGCGCATCCGGCGGGCCGAGCAGACCGCCGAGGCCGAAGGGCGCGACCTCGTGCCGGACGAGTTCACGACGGCCTGCGCGCAGGCCTGTCCGCCGAAGGCCATTACTTTCGGAAACGTCAAGACAAAGACGAACGACTTCAACCCGGAGACGGACTGGAGCGTTGCGAAACTCTGGAACGACCCGCGCCGGTTCCGGCTGCTGGAAGAGCTCGGCACGTCACCCGCCGTCGTGTACCTGAAGAACGTGGACGAGGACGAAGGAATGGAAGCGTAGCCGCCATGTTCGACGATGACAACATTCTGAAGTCGCCGCGCGAGATCGCCCAGGACTCGAACGCCTCCGAGCCGCTGCGCCTGATCCTGGAGGAGCCGGCCCGTGAGCAGCTCGTCCGGCTGCGCCTGCTGACGACATTTGCGTTTCTCTTTGTGCTGGCGGCGGGCGTCGTCGTTTGGGTGTGGGCGTACTTCGGCCACCAGCGGGACAACCCCGGATTTTGGCACGTTTCGCTCGTTTCCGTGCTGTTCTGGATCGGCATCACCCAGGGGATGCTGGCCCTGTCCGTCCTGCTGCGCGTGACTCACGCCTCCTGGCGCTATCCGCTCAACCGGCTTTTAGATATGGCGTCGCTGTTCGGCGTGTGGGGATTCGTCCTGATTCCGTACCTCGTCGTCGCCCGCGCCCAGATCTATAATCTCGGCGTTTCCGACCTACGGAACAACGTCTGGCGCTTCGCCGGGTCTACGCTCTGGGACAACGTGGCGATTGGGACGGCGTACGTCTCCGGGTGGCTGCTGCTGTACCTCACGTCGCTCCCGGATTTCGCCATCCTCCGTGACCGGGCGGCGGAAGGCTCCAAGACGCAGCGGTTTTACCGGCGTATCGCCGGGGGGCCGTATCTCGGCCATGTCATAGGCTGGAAGCGTGTGTTTGGCTTCGTTCCCTGGCCTCAGTTTGAGCGCGTGGATTGGACGGGAGCAGAACACCAATGGCGGGTCTTGCGGCGAGTCGAGGGCGTCTTGATCGTCGGCACCATCCTCTCGTTCGTGGCCTCGCAGACGGTACTCGGCTGGGACTATCAACTGGCGGCGGCGCGCAACTGGGACTCCAGCATCTTCGCCCCGTTGTTCACGCTCGGCTCGCTGCTCGGCGGCCTGGCGGCGACGATTTTAGTCATGACGGTCGTGAACCGAATCCTGAAAGGGCGCGGCTTCTTCAACCCCGATCACTACGACAACATCGGCAAGTTCATGATCGGCCTGGGGCTTGTCTGGTTCTATTTCCGCTGGTGCGACTACATGACGGCCTGGTACGGCCATGTCCCGGAAGAATGGCAGATACAAAACGACCGGACGCGGGTTTTCCCCGTCATGGTGGGGTTGATGGTTTTCGGCTGCTTTGCCCTGCCTGTCTTCGCCAACTTCTTCCGCTCCTGGCGGCGGTCGCCGGCCTGGATGTGTATCCTCAGCGTCTTCGTCCTGCTGGGCCTGGCGGCGCAGCGCTACTTGGACACCGTGCCGACCTTCTCGCTCAAGTGGAAGCCGGACGCGCTGCTGCCGACCGTTCCAGGGTTTCTCGTCTTTCTGGGCCTGGCCGGGATGTTCGTGCTGACCTATCTCATCGGCGCGCGGTACTTCCCGATCATGTCCTGGTGGGGAACGAGCAAGGACCGGACGCGCACGGCGGAGCGCAAGATGGGCAACGCGATGGTGACGGTGATGGTGGAAGACCCGCCGGTCTGGGAAACGTAGGAAGCGACTGATTTATGGCAACTGCACAGCGATTACTCGGCACGGAGCAGGACGCGATTGACGCCCAGGTGGATCTGGCGCACGCGGCCAACATCCGTGAAGCGCAGATCAACACGGACCTGACGCGCAATGTCCTGCAGACGACATGGAAATGGTGGGCCGTGCTGGGCCTGTTCGCCACGATGTTCGGCTGGGGCGCGCTGGTCTTCTGCTGGCAGGTCTATCAGGGCGTCGGCATCTACGGCATGAACCGGCCCGTCTATTGGGGCCTGCCGATCATCAACTTTGTCTTCTGGGCCGGGGTCGCACTGTCCGGGACGATGATCTCGGCCATCCTGCGCCTGCTGCACGCAGGCTGGCGTCGGTCGCTGACGCGCCTGGCGGAGACGCTGACCATCTGCGCACTGGCGGTCGCGGGCATCTTCCCGCTCCTGCACATCGGGCGCAACTGGGTCTTCTACTGGATGCTGCCGTACCCGAACAACCTGCAATTGTGGCCGAACTACCGCAGCCCGCTCGTGTGGGACGCCTCGGCGCTAATGGTCTATCTCATCACCAGCACCATCTTCTGGTTCTCCGGGATCGTCCCGGACTTCGCCGTTCTCCGGGATCGCACGGTCGGCTGGCGGCACCTGCTGTTCGGACTGTTGGCGCTGGGCTGGCGCGGCACGGACCGCGAATGGCGGCGCGTCAAGATTTTGTTCACCATCCTGACCGTGATGATTATCCCCGTGTTCGTCTCGCTGCACACGATTGTCGGCTGGGACTTCGGCATGAGCATCGTGCCGGGCTGGCACTCCAACATCTTCGCGCCGTATTTTGTCTGCGGCGCGCTGTATTCGGGCGCGGGCGCGGTTCTTGTGGTCATGTGCCTTGTCCGGCGGGCGTTTCACCTGGACGCCTACATCCTGCCGCAGCACTTCGACAACATCGGCAAGGTCCTGTTTGCGATCTCGCTGATGTGGTTCTACTTCTTCGCCGGGGATGCATGGTCCGACTGGTTCTCACAGGACCCGAACCACATCGCCTGGCTGCACTTCATGTTTGCGGGCTATCGGTGGGTGCTGCTGACGCTGGTCGTCTTCGGCATGATCCTGCCGCCCGCGTTTCTCGCCTTCGGCAAGATACGGCGCAACCCGTGGGCGATGCTCGCCATCGGCGTCTGCGTGAACGTGGCAATGTTCACCGAGCGCATCATCGTCGTCGTCCCGCCGCCGACAAACAACTGGCTGACGCACGGCAACTACACGCCGACTTGGGCGGGCATCTCGATCTGCGTTGCGGCGTATGGGCTGTTCGGGTTCTTGTATACGCTGCTGACTAAGTTCATACCTATCGTGTCGTTGTGGGAATATAAGGAAGGCGGACACGCCGAGGGCGTGGAGCGCGTGGGCAACGGCGAAATGCCCGTGACCTTGCGCGAGGAGGCGATTGCATAATCATGGCAGACACGACGATTTTAGGCCTGTTTGAAGACATCCCCCAGGCGGCGAACGCGCTTAACCGTATCCGGGGCGAGGGCAAGCGAGACTCGCAGGACGTCATGGTGCTGTCGTCCGTGCCGTTCCCGGAGGGCGTCCTGGAGTCGGACCGCTCGCCGATCCGGCTGCCCATCTTCACGCTGGTCTTTGCCCTCGTCGGCATCGGCCTGGGTTTGCTGCTGGCGTGGGGGTCGCAAGACCTGTACGTGATTCGCACCGGCGGGAAGCCCATCGCCTCCGGGCCGCCGACGGCCATCATCGCCTACGAAGTGATGATGCTGATCGCACTGGTCGGGGCGTTCTTCACGGCCCTGTTCGAGATGCGCCTGCCGTCCTGGCGGGCCAAAGTCTACGACCCGCGCATCTCTGAGGGCCTGATCGGCATTGCGGCCCACTGCGCCACGCCGGAGCAGGTGTCGGAGGCAGAGGCGTTTTTCCGGGATTCCGGCGCACTCGATGTCCGGCGCGACGCGCGGAGTTTTCTATGACACGGCGTTTATCTTCTTATGCCGCCTGCGGCCTGTTCACACTGCTGGCGGCGGGTTGCGGGAACCAGATGCTGCGGCAGCCGTCGTTTAGCCCGCTCGACACGCCGCGCGCCGCCGCGCCGCAAGACTCCGTGCCGGTGAGTTTCGCGCAGGCGCCGGGCGACGGTCGAGCGGTCGAGTCTCCCGCCTATGGGGACGCCCTCGCCGCTCCGGTCGTGCAGGGACTGGCGTCATTCTCGGACAAGGAGCCGGACCTGCCGCCGCCGAACCTCTCGGACAACGCGCGTTATCAGCCGGCGCCGGCGTCTGTAGACGCCCTGCGTAGCCCGCTGCCGAACGACCCGCGCGTCGTGCAGGCCGGGCACATCCTGTTCCTCAATCGGTGCGTCCAGTGCCACAACCCCGGCGGCTACGGCTACGGCACGGTCGGACAGTACCTGGTCCCACACCCGCCGGACTTGGCGGGGCCGTTGGTGCAGAAGATTTCCGACGGCGCGATGTTTTGGCACATTTCGATGGGACAGGGGAAGATGCCGGGCTTCCGGCACTGGACGACGCCGCAGGAGCGCTGGTCGCTGGTCGCCTATGTCCGCGGCCTGAAGGACACCCCTCTGGACCCGAACCGCGACGGCCCCAGCGCCTGGACGGAGGCCCGCATCGCCCCTTACCCTGCCTACGGCGTGTACGGCTATGAGGACGGCAGAAGCACCTACCCATTCAAGATGCTCAACCCGCGCGGCGGCAGCGCCGACAGCCGCAATCTGCTGACGAACCAGGGCTTCGGCCAGCAGCCCCCGGTGCAGGTGAACAAATGAAAATCGCCCGGAGCCATTTGGCTCCGGGCGATTTTCCTGACGATCATCAGAGGGCGGCGTCAATCAGGCGGGCGATGGCGTCCTTCGGATACGCGCCCACCATTTCGTTGACTTTGTCCCCGTCTTTAAACAGGATCAAAGTCGGGATGCTGCGGATGCCGTAGCGGTCCGCGATCTCCGGCTCTTCGTCAATGTCTATTTTGACGATCTTCGCTTTGCCCGCGTACTCGGCGGCGACGGCGTCCATCGTCGGCGCGAGGGCGCGGCAGGGAGGACACCACGTGGCCCAGAAGTCCACCAAGACCGGCACTTCGGACTGCAAGACCTGCGTCTCAAAGTCACTGCGGGTGACAACGGCGGCGCTGCTCATAAAACCGTTCTCCTTGCGTTCTCTCAGACGTGCTGCGCGAGGGCCGCGCCGATAGTCTGCTTGGTGTTCTGACCGCCGACTAGTTCGCCGACCTTCTGGCCGTCCTTGAAGATCATCAGCGTCGGGATGCTCATCACGTTGTAGCGACCGGCGATCTCCGGCGCTTCGTCCACATTGAGCTTCAGTACCTTCGCCTTGCCCGCGTACTCGGCGGCGACGGCGTCCACGGCAGGCGCAATCGCGCGGCAGGGGCCGCACCAGACGGCCCAGAAGTCCACCAGGACCGGTTGGTCCGACTGAAGGACTTCCTTATCGAAATCGGCCGTCGAGACGGCAGCAGCTGCACTCATTTATTTCTCTCCTTTAGCAAAATCAGGGCGGGGCTTCATGATATAAAGTTGTCCCCGTCGCTGATGTCAACAGGCAATGCCGACGGGAAGTTCCCCGGTTCATAAGAAGCGCTGCGTCCAGGCGAGACTCTGCTCAAGCATCCCGTCCGTATACTGGTGGCCGAGTTCCGGGTAGAGGATCAGTTTCAGCCGATCCGGGGTTGCCGCGTAGGCGGGGCGCAGGCGCTTTTCCAGCGCTTGAACACCGGCAGGGGCAACCACTTCGTCTTCCGTCCCGTGCAGCATCAGCAGCGGGCGCGGCGGATAGACGCGGGCGGCGTTGTCGAGGGGGTTGGCCTGGGCGAGCATGGCAAACGCCGGACTGGTCAGGTCCATCCCCAGGGCGCGCAGCGGTTCCAACCAGTCGGGACTGCCCATCGCCACAGAGGCGACTGCCAGGCGCGGCTCGGACAGCAGCGCCGCGAAAGTGATGTAGCCACCGAGCGAGATGCCGTGGACGGCGGCCCGCGCCGCGCCGAGATGATCCAGCAGGTGGGACACGTCCTGCGCCGTCCCCGTGATGAGTTCGTACATCGTCGGGATGTAGGCGTCGGCGAGCCGCTGATCGCGCTCGCGGGCGGCCTTGCGCTCGCCGTGCAGACGCGCATCCGGGGCCGCGACCCGAAAGCCTTGCTGTGCGAACGCCAGCATGGTCGGCAGCATCTTCTCCTTGCGGCTGCCCAGACCGTGCAGTATCAGCGCCAGCGGGGTTTCCGCAGCGGCATCGGCGGGCGTGAGGAGCAGGTAGGGGACTTCACCCACCCGGTCAGCCGTCAGACAAAAATCCATCATCACGATCCCTCCACGGCCAGGGCCAGCAGAATGTAAAGGGTACGGACGCCCTGCTCCGTCAGCACGTAGGCATTGCGTCCCGACTGATGCACGAGGCCGGCACGCATCAGTTCGCGCAGGTGATGGTAGAGACTGCCGGTGGTCAGCCCCGTCGCCTCGCCAAGCACAGAGGCGCTCTCCGACTCCGTGTGGAGCAGGGCGCGCAGCAGGGCCACTTTCTGCGGAGACGCGAGCGCGTAGCCGACGGCGGCGGCGGCGTCATTGGTCACGCGCGCCAGCTGTGCCGCCGTCGCCGAAACGGCGAGACGTTTCATCTCGTCCCCGCTGCCGGGAAGAGGACTGTTCACGACACACTGCACGACGGCCTCCTTGCTGTCTTTTTCTTTACGCGCTTCGGCGTCGGGCGCTTCCGGCTTGACCTCGGTTCTCCTGCCCGCAATGGCCGTTTGGAGTTGTCGAATTTCAGATTGCAGCTGCTTCAGGGCTTCTTTGGTCTTGTTGTCCACGCTCGCTCCCTTCAGAATGGCTTCAGTCTTTCGTTTTGTAGTATTGTAACACAAATATAACGGGAATTCTACCGCATAGACAGTTTTGCGCGCTTTCTGGTATACTCTGCGACAGAAGAGATGTGAAAGAGTGGCTGCTCGGTAGAGGGAGAAGTGTGCATGACCAAAGTCTTGGTGGTGGACGATGAAGCGCCGATTGTGGATGCCATTTCATACAACCTGAAAAAAGAAGGCTTCACGGTGGACACGGCCGCCGATGCGGACGAGTGCCTGATGCGCATCCAGACGGGCGCACCCGATCTCGTCGTCCTCGACGTGATGCTGCCGTCCGGCAGCGGCCTCGACATCTGCCGCCGCGTCCATCAGGAACAGGCGGGCCTGCCGGTGCTGCTTCTCACGGCCCGCGCCGCCGAAGAAGACCGGCTGCGCGGCTTCGGCGCGGGGGCGGATGATTACGTCGTCAAGCCGTTCAGTATGCGCGAGTTGATCGCCCGCATTCATGCCCTGCTGCGCCGGACGGGCCGCGAGCCATTCACCAGTCTGGGCGGAGAGATCACGCCGACGGTCACGCCGATCAACGGACTGCAAATCAACTCGGACCGCCGTGAAGTGGTCCAGGCCGGGCGCACGATTGCCCTCTCCCGTAAAGAATTCGACCTGCTCGCGTTGCTCGCCTCGCACCAGGGCCGCGTCTTCGACCGGCAAACCCTGCTGTCGCGCGTGTGGGGCGAAGACTCT
>CAZZVX010000192.1:0-9304 GCA_964657535.1 Armatimonadota bacterium
AGCCGCTCCCGGACGAGGAGCCGCCGCCCGACGAAGTGCTGGTGCTGCCGGAAGAGGAACCGCCGCCGCCGCCGCCGCAGCCTGCCAGGGCGAGGAGGGCGGCGAGGGCCGAAGCGGTCAGCGCCCAGCGAAACAATGCCGGGGCGCGCTGCAAGCGAAGTTTGGTCATGAAAGTCTTCCTTTGACTGTCCGAAGTCGTTGCGAATGAACAAGCGTGAACTGACAGTATTTTATCACACTCCTCGCGCTTTGGCAAGCCCCGGAAGACCGTGACAATCGGCTCACGAGGCGCGTTTGCCGCCGGGGGACGGTTCTTCTTCCTCGACCACTTCGATCTCGTGCGCCTGGAACATACGGACCTGGAAGCCGTCTTCCTCCATCGCCTCTTTCACGCCCAGGGCGATCTCCAAGTCCTCGCAGATCTCGAAGGCGACGTCCTCGCCGGCCTCGCCGACCACGATAAACGTCTCCGGCTCCTCGTCTATCTCCGCGCCGTCATCCACCAGCGTGAGCGGGACGGGCGGGGCCTTCCGCAAGGCGTTCCCGTTGCTGTCCTGTGCCATCTTTCAGTCTCCTTGTTGCGTTTCTGGTCCGTCGGTCGTCTTTTTGCGGGTGCGCGCCGGGCGCGGCTTCTTCTCGGTCAGCTGCTCGACCACCAGGCGGTTGAAGCCCTGGGCCTGTTCGTCGTGCGGCAGCAGGCCGCTCTTGTCAAACACGGTGAGTTCGGCCCGTGCGTTGGCGGCCAAAAAAGCCTCGGCGTCGGAAAGCGGCGTCATGCGCGCCTCGCGGCCCCAGACGATCTTCAGGGTCTGCTGGGTCAGTCGGGGGAATGCCTCGGCGACGCTGTGGTTCAAGAGGCCGCTGATGAATGCCGGGGGCGCGTTCTGCGCGCCGTACTGGTGCGTGGCCGTCGAGTAGTGGTCAATCATGGCGTCGTCCACGAACGAAGGGTCGAAGTAGGTCTGGTTCATCAGGTACCAGCGCAGGCTCGCCGTGGACGCGATCCCGTTGTAGAGCGTCGTGCCGAGCAGGGGGGCGTGCAGGAGCTGATAGCCGGCCTCGGCCTTGGCGTCGGGGGCGGCGGCGAGGTGGCGCATCCCCGTCGGGCAGACGAGCGTGAGGCTGCGGACTGCGTCGGGCGCGTCGGCGGCGGCTTGGATAGCATACGCCGCGCCCAGGGACGAGGCAATGACATCGCTGGGGCCGGGGACCACTTCCCGCAGGAACTGGGACAGCTGCTCGATCATCATGCCCGCCGTGTAGCGGATGCGCGGCTTGTCGGACAGGCCGAAGCCGAGCCAGTCCAGCGCGTAGACGTTGAAATGCTCGGAAAGCGCGTCAAAGTTCTTGCGCCACTCGTAGCCTGACGCCCCGGCGTAGAGGCCGTGGACCAGCACGACGGTCTGCCCCTGGCCCTGGCGCGTGTAGAACAGGTCGCCGTAGGGGCCGGGCCAGAAGCGGCCGTCGCCGCCGAGCGTGTTGCCCAATGCTTTGGCGCGGGCGAACACGGCGTTGTTGGCGGCGGCCAGGCCCGCCAGCCCGGCCCCGGCCCAGAGCAGGCGTTTTACGGTTTTGTTCATCAGCAACTCCCGTCCCGGTGTGATAATGCCCCCAGTATACCCGCTACGGCCCGCGAAAATGCGCCCCCAGCGCATCCCGGAATGCGGGACTGTCCGCGCCCAGGGCGGCGTAGCGCCAGTGTTCGGTGGCGAAGAACAGCAGCGGGCGGCCTGGGGAAGCGCCCTGACGCGCCGCGAGCGTCAGGCCGAGCGCGAACTCGTTCTGCTCCGGCGTGGGGCGTCCGGCGGGGAGGGCGTACACGTCCAGCGGCGCCCCCGTCGGAGTGGCGTAGACGGCGTGGAAGACGGGCGTGGTCGTGCCGGGCAGCGTCACGTCCTGGTCGCTTGTGCGGCGCGGGTAGGGGCCGATGGTGGGCGGCATGACGTCATTGAGAGTCGCCCCGGCGACCGGGAGGGTCGTGAGCGGGTCGGGGGTGGGGACGGCGAGGGCCGTCACGGGCTTCCCTGGGTGCGCCGGGTGGCGGTAGCGGTGGGCGGCGGTGACGATCAGGACGACGATGAGTATGAGCGTGGCGACGGAAAGGGCGACGACGCTCAGGCACGCGCCGAAGGACTGCTGGCGGAACCGCTCGTCGTCTTCCTCTTTGGCGGCCTGGAATTCGGGCGTCTCCACGACGGCGGCGCGGGCGGCGGCGAGTTCTTCGGCGGTGGCCTCGTCCACCACGAGCAGGCGGGCGAAGCACTGGGGGCAGGTGGCCGATTTGAGGTTCTCGTACTGCTCGCCGCAGCGGGGGCAGACTTTGGCGGGCATGGCTAGGCGGCCCACCGTTCTTTGGCGGTCTGAATGCGGCGAAGTGATTGGTCCAGGCGGGCTTGCGTGATGCGGCCCGACTGAACGGCGGACAGAAGGGCCTGCTGGATGGCGCGCTGCGTCTCCCAGGTGTGGCAGCAGAGCAGGATGTCGGCCCCGGCGAGGACCGCCAGCACGGCGGCCTCCGGGGCGCCCCAGCCGTCGGCGACGCCTTTCATCTCCAGGTCGTCGGTGATGAGGAGGCCGTCGAACGCCAACTCCTGGCGCAGAATGCCCGTGAGGATGACGGGTGAGAGGGTGGCGGGCAGCGCTTCGTCTAGGGCGGGGAAGAGGATGTGCGAGGTCATGATGGCGGCCAGTCCGGCGTTGATGGCGGCGCGGAAGGGGACGAGTTCGACGGCGTCCAGGCGGGCGCGGTCGTGGGAAATGCGCGGCAGGGCGAAGTGGGAGTCGGTGTCCGTGTCGCCGTGGCCGGGGAAGTGTTTCCCGCAGGCGAGAATGCCGGCGTCCTCCTGGAAGCCCTGCACGGCGGCGACGCCGAGGCGGGCGACAAGGGCGGGGTCGTCGCCGAAGGAGCGGGCGCCGATGACGGGGTTGCGCGGGTTGTTGTTGACATCTAACACCGGGGCGAAGTCCCAGTTGAAGCCGACACTTTTGAGTTCCCGGCCGATGGCGGCGGCGTGGGCGCGGGCCTGATGGGAGTCGCCCGTCAGGCCGATCTCCTGGAGTGCGGGGCGGGCGGCGTAGTCGGGCGGGGCCAGGCGCTGGACGCGCCCGCCTTCCTGGTCGGTGGCGATGAATAAAGGCGGCAGTCCCTGGGAACGCGCCCGGTCCTGCAGGTCGCGGAGCAGGGGGCGCAGGGTGGCCGGGGGGCTGACGTTGCGGCCCATGAGGATGACGCCGCCGACGCGGAACTCGGTGACAAGGGCGGCGGCGTGGGCGTTGACGGTGCGGCTGTCTGCGGGGGTGTCGCCCTGCCAGCCGTACAAAAGCATCTGGCCGATTTGGTGTTCAGGAGTCATGGTTGATTAGGTGAAGAATGCGCTTTGGGCGTGGGGTCTTTGACAGGAACGGTGAACGTCATCGGGATCGTCTGCAAGTCCACACGCTGCCGGATGATGATGCTGAAGTCTTTCAGCCGCGTTGGGTAGACGGATGGGTAGGGATACTTATCGTATTGCGCTAGGTAATGATGGAGCGGGCCGGGATCAAATTGCCAACTGCTCACCCGAAAAGGCGATGGAAACTGATAGTCCAGGCTGACGGCCTTGTGATAGGCCTGAAACAGTGGCGAGTGCGGCAGAGAGTTGAGCGGCTGTGACGGCTGCACCTCGAAGACGATGTTGATGCCGCCGCCTAGCATCTGAGGAGGCTTGCCCTGAGCAGGCAGTGTGACTTGAACGCCGCTCGGCGTGGTGACTGTCTGCGGGCGTGTGACGTTGAAACAATAGGCTTCTTCTGAAGCAGGAAGGCTTTTCGGCCAGTTTGGGCCGTGCGCTATGTCAACGTCATGGAAAGTCACGGTCTCATCGTGCGTCTCGAATTGACGCAGTTGGCAAGTGAAGCGAATGAAGCGGCTGGAAGAACGGTACGGGGCTTGGACAAGTTCGCTGGAAATCCCCTTGTTATATTTTTCGAAGTCATCCGTGAACATGCCATTTCGCGCCTTGATGGGGTGTGAATGACTGATTTCGTTTGGTCCTGTCTGATAGCCATAGGGTTCGTATTCAAGCCAACTCCCCGTGAAATTGATGTCCCACTGGTGGGAATTGGGCGGGAGGACGGGGCGAAAGCGGTACTCTACACTGCCGATACCATCCCGCCTGGCGTCTGCCGTGACTGTAATGCCATGTGTTGTGATTACGTTCTGGACAACAACAGGTGGGGGAAGTATCTGCTTCATGCGGGGGAGGCGCGTGATGCGCCAGCGTGCTGTGTGTCCTTTGTTGTCGCTGACGGTCACATCTATATAGCGGCAGGCATTGGGATAGCCTGCGGGGACGACGGCCAAAATGTATGAGTCGCCAGGAGTAATCGTATGATCTGCTCTGTTATAATCGGGTGGCGCTTCTGTCATCTTCCAGGGCAATGCAAGCGCGTCGCCCAGCGACGTTTGTGCAGTGACAGAAAACACTTTACCGCCTGGCCCGAAGTCGCCACTCTCAACAGGAGTCGTCATGTGGTTTTGACTGATTTCCGTCGGAGTTGGAGGCGTTTTTATCCATATTCCGCAGATACCAGGAGTCATATATTCAGAGAGGGTCTGGTAGCTATAATTTGAGTAACTGCTATCATTATGTTCCGGCAAATAAACTTCTGCCAATGTAAACACATTCTGCGTGGCGGGCGTGGACGAGTCCCGCACTGGCGGGAGGTGGAGCAGATTGACAATTCCGCCGCGTGAGTTAATAAGCCAAGTTCCGCCAACGGCAAGCAGGACTGCGATGGCTGCCAGAAAGAACACGAGACGTTTGTTGAGGCGGCGTGGTATCACTTCAGGAAGCGGCCTTTGTTGTCCACCCAGACGCGGGTGCGGGTGGAGACGAGGGGGGTGGCGTTCTCGTCCTCGGCGCGGGCCTCTAAGACGTACTCGCCGTCGGGGGTGTCGGACGTGTCCCAGGTGAACGAGTAGGGGGCCGAGTTGCTCAAAGCCTTGAAGGAGCCGTCCACGAAGAACAGCATGAAGCGGGCGCGGGGGTCGTCCACGGTCATGGTGAGGGTCTTGCGGCCCCGGACGACCTCCGTCTTGCCGGACGCGGCGAGGGCGAGGGCGGCGGCCTGGTAGGACGCGGCGGCAGCCTGCATCTGGGCCGCGCGCCAGGGGCCGTCGCCGGGGTCAGGGCAGACCAGGCGCAGGGCGGTGACGCCGCGCAGGGCGTCGGGCCTGTTGCCGATGAGCATTGGGATGGGGAGCCACTGGCCGCCCGTCTCGGCGCGCTGAATCTCGCAGCGCCAGGAGTGCTTGGGGTCGTCGGGGTCCCACGCAAGGTTGAAGTAGCCGTGGAACAGCGGCGGCGTGCCTTCCAGATCGGGCGTGCGCTTTTTGTCGGGCGAGCCGAGCACGAGGATGGACGGAGCGCCCGCCTCGTCGGTCTCGGAGTTATGATAGGCGGGTTCGATCTGGAAGCCGCCCCGCCGCTCGTCACCGACCCCTTCGAGCAGGGTCGAGTGCGTGACGGGCGCGGTGGAGACGGTGATGACCCCGGTGTGGTTCGTGTTGACGGCCCCGACGCCCGTGTACGAAGTGGCGTCGAAGCGACCGACGCCCAGCACAGGCTTGAGGACCGTGGTGATGACTTTGGAAGTGCCGTCGGCGAACGTCGCCGTGACGGGTCCGCCGACGGCGTTCTGGAACACGACCTGCGTGAGTGGATTGGCCGGGCGCCTGACGATAATCACCAGTGTGTCGTTCTCCTGGGGCGTGTAGCCGATGGGCAGGGGCGTGAGTTGGCCCTGCCCGCCTTCCAGAAAGACGGGGTTGCCGGCGTAGGGCGAGAGCTGGCGGAAGATGGAGGTGCCCGTCGGGATGTTCGTGTAGATGCCCGACGCGCCCGAAACGTGGCCGCCGAAGCGCACGGGCGTCTGCGAGAACTCGCGCGGCAGGATGCTGACCATGAGGGGGTACGCGCTGGTCAGGTCGCCCACGCGGACCCGGATGCCGTGGACGGCGGTCGCCGCGACGGTGGAGGGCGGGGCGTAGCCGCTCGCGAGGTAGCCCATCAAACTCCGCGTCGCCGGGGCCGTCACGCGCCCGACGAGCAGCCAGTTTTTGCCCGCGTCTCCCGAAACTTGGATGGCCCCGTCCTCCGCGTTGACGACGCGGATACGGAACGTCTCCTGGTCCGGGAACGCCGTAAAGCTCGGCGGCGTCTCGCGCGGCCCGACGGGTCCGTCCGCGCGCAGCGGCAGGGTCACAAAGAGCAGACAGACGATGAGAAACAAACGCATGGCGCTTGGCATAATGGTGGGCAAAGTAGTATCGTAATTATACCCCAGAAATAGGCCTCCGTGCCCCTGTATGCCCGGTGTACGCTTGCGGGATGCTTATGTAACGCTTATGTAGTGCTTCCGGTATGCTTATGTCATGCTTAGTCAGCCGTTGAAAATTGCTGGCACTTGACTATATTCGTTGGCGTACCGGGAGCGCGAAAATCGTCGGTGCGGGCGTCTTTGAGGGTTCAAAACGGGGCCTGGGGGCGGGGTTGCCAAACATAAGAATAGGTGCTATAATAAAGCAAAGCCGAACATTTGTTGGGAACCGGGGGCAAACACCGATGGCGAAACCACTGACAGCGCGACAGAACCAGATCCTTTACTACATCCGGCAGCACATGGACGCGCACGGCTACCCGCCCACCGTCCGTGAGATCGGGCAGGCGGTCAACCTGTCGTCCTCTTCGACGGTCCACGCGCACCTGAAAACACTCACGGAACTGGGGCATATCCAGCGCGACGCCGTGCTGACCCGCGCGATCAAACTCACGCCGAGCGCGGATGAGTCGCGCCGTTCCTTGGAGAAGCCCGTGGTCCACGTGCCGATCCTGGGCACCGTCGCCGCCGGCAAGCCGCGCCTGGCCGTGGAAGACGTGGAAGACGTGTTCCCGCTGCCGCAGGACTTCATCGCGGGTGACGGGTTCATGCTCAAAGTCGTCGGGGACAGCATGATCGAGGACGGCATCCACGAAGGCGACTACGTGATCGTGCGCTCGCAGCAGACCGCCGACAACGGCGAGACGGTCGTCGCCATGATCGAGGGCGAAGCGACGGTCAAGCGTCTGTATAAAGAAAAGAGCCGCATCCGCCTGCAGCCCGCGAACCGGCGCATGAAGCCAATCTTCCCCCTCAACAACGACGTGGAGATCATCGGCAAAGTCGTCGGTCTCGTCCGCCGCCTGGCGTGATTGGGAAAGGGACGTTCATGCCGCACATCGAAAACGAAGTGGTGATAGACGCGCCGTTGGACAGCGTGTATGCGCTCGCCAAAGACGTGGAGTTGTTCCCGAAGTTCATGCCGGACGTGGAAAGCGTCGTCGTGACGGAACGCAGCGAGGACGGGCAGCGCACCGTGACCGACTGGGTGGGGGTGGCGTCCGACTTCAAGCTGAAAGTGCGCTGGACGGAAGAAGATATCTGGGACGACGCAGCCCACACCTGCCGGTTCCACCAACTCAAAGGCGATTACCAGTCCTACGGCGGCCTGTGGACGTTCACGCAGACGGACGAAGGGCGGACGCGCTTCGCGTCCGCCCTCGACTACGAACTCGAAATCCCGCTGATCGGGCCGCTGCTCAAGAAGGTCGTCGCTCGGCTGATGCAGGACAACACGCAGCGCATCCTCGACGCCATCAAAGCCCGCGCGGAGCAGTCGCCAGCGTTTCGTCCTTGATCCTGCTGTCGGAGACGATCTGCGTGCCGACATAGTAGTGCTGCAGGATCTCTTTGCATTTCTTGCGGTAGGGCGCGGACGCCATCGAAACGGCGCCGTCTTGGGACATCCCCAGACCGTGTCCCCAGCCCTTGCCATCAAACTGGTAGTCCCCGGCGTCCGTGATCGTCAGCGTGACTTTCGTGCTGCGCAGCACATCGTAGCCGAGGATCTGGCGCAGCTGCGGCCCGGTCACGGTCTTCATGGTGCCGTCCGCCCCGGCGACCGTGGCCGTCGTGATGCGGCCCGAAGCGTCGTAACCGTCAATCCCCAGCGACACGAACTGGTCTACATGGGTGCGCGGGTCTTTGGCGAGCGCCTGCACCAGCGCGTCTTTCGGGAACGTCTTGCTCCAGGTGTGGTATTTCCCGCCGCAGGCGTAGTCCGGGCCGTTCGCCGAGGGGGCGTCGCGGACCGCTTGCAGATAGGGACAGTCGCCGTCCATATCGCAGGCCGTCACCCCTCCGCTGTCCGTCGAATAAGGGGCATCAATCAGCTGACTCTGATAAGTCAGCACCTGGCCGCGCGTGCCGTCCACCGCCGCATCGGAGAGCGGCGTCTCGCCGGCCACCCCGACGTACCCTTCGCTGCGCGTCGTGTCGTCGAGGTCGAAGCCCTCGGCGGCGAACTTGCCACGATTCTTGAGGGCATACGTCCGTGCGGCGATGGCCTGCGCCTTCATCGCTTCCAGGGGGACGTTCGTGCCGATCTCGGCAGGAATCACGCCGTACAGGTACTCTTCGAGCGGGACGGTATTGACGGCCTGGAGCGTGCCGTCCGGCTTGGCGGTCACGGTCAGCGTCCCGCGATAAGCCTGCCACTTCGGGCCGGGCCTGCCCGAACCGCCGTCGAGGCGGGCGACTCTCACGTAGCCGCCGTCGTCCATCGCGACCGTCACCGGATCGTTCTGGTCCGCCGCGACAGGCGTCGTATTCAGTTCTTCCCGTGTCAGTGTCAGCCCGGCCGCCGACGGGACCACCCGATAGACCGTGCGCGCCGACCCGTGCGCCAGCGTCTTCCCGGAAGCGGCGTCTTTGATCGTGTACGGGGCTTCACTGGAGATCAGCAGGGTCGTCGCGTGGGCAAAATTTTTGCACAGGCCGATCCGCAGCGGCGCCGGTTCCGAAGCCGCCGCCGAAGCCGCGAGTGTGAGCAGTCCGAGTCCGACACAGTGTAAAGAAGCGCGCATCGCATCCTCCCGACGAAGTCAACGGCATTTTAACACGACTTCGCGCCAAAGTCAATGCCGGACGCTGTGCTCGCGCAGTTTGCGCATGACAAGGGCGTAGTCGAATTCCCCCTGGAACAAGGCCCGGTCGCCCCAGCCGTAGCCGACGTTCAGCGTACCGCTGGTCCCGTAAAGCGAGATGGGAAACGCGACTCGCTTGAGGTCGAAAAGTTCGCCCAGGCCGTGATAACACATCGGCACGTCGTCCGGCGTGATCGCGCGGATGCAGGACTTGATGAACGGCACGCCCTTGTCGTCGAAGTCGAGCCAGACCAGCCAGCCTTCGTACTGCTCTTCGATCTGCGGGTACAGCGAGTCGT
>CAZZVX010000193.1:0-9266 GCA_964657535.1 Armatimonadota bacterium
GCCTCGCCTGCTTCTTCGCCAACCGCCCCGAAGACGCGATGCAGGAGTGGACGACGGTGACGCGGATCGACCCGGCCTACGCCCGGCGGCGCGGCAAGGCGCAGCAGTCCGAGTTCGACGACAGCATCGTCACCGTCGTCCCCGTGGACAGCGCCGCCCGCGCCATCCCGCTGCCGTTCAAGACCGCCGAATATTTATATCGGTTCGCGCCGAGCTACGACG
This sequence comes from Armatimonadota bacterium, assembly GCA_964657535.1. Lineage (GTDB taxonomy): Bacteria > Armatimonadota > Armatimonadia > Armatimonadales > Capsulimonadaceae > CAZZVX01. The sequence continues at coordinate 223 of CAZZVX010000193.1, forward strand.
TCGAAGAGTGGGAGCTGATCCTCGGCGACAGCGGGCTGGAAAACGTCCCCGAACTGCTCCGCCAGAATCGGCGCCTCGAACGCCTGCTCAACTCACTGTGACGGTCCGCGCGGCGGCCCCGGAAAGGCGCGGCGCGTGATCGAGAACTCGCCCAGGGAGCCGTCGAGGGAAACCTGGTCAATCGTCAGCAGGCGCGGGCGCGCGGCGCGCGTGAACGTCAGGATCGCCGCCGTCAGCGGCACCCCGCCCGGCCTGTCGAAGTAGCGCGTCCCGGCCCCGCCCGTCGTCCCGCCGTTGCAGACCACCGTGACGCCCTGCGTCTCGACGGACGCCGTGTGCGTGTGGCCGCACAGCACGAGCGGCACTCTCCCGATCACCCCGGCGGCCTGGCGCGGGTTGTGGACGCACACGATGTCCGCCGGCGGTTCCAGGCCCTGAACGTCCGCCGCGAGACGCGCTTCCGCCGCCGCCAGGGCGGCGTCCGACGTGTCCACGCTGCCCACGCCGGGCCGCGCGGAACTGGGGTCCGGCTCCCCCAATATCCGCAGCCCGTCCAGAGTGACCACCTGCCCGTCCAGCACCGTCGTGTGGGGCGCGGCGCGCTCGGCCCGCACCGTCGCCTGCGAGTCGTGGTTGCCCGCCACGAAAAGCGTCGGCACCGGAATCTGGGCCAGGCCGCTCGACAGCCGCCCCTCGACCGGCGAGCCGAAGTCCGTCAGGTCCCCGGTGTCAATGACGGCGTCCACGTCGAACCGCCGCGCCAGCTGCTGCACGAACCCGACCGCCAGCCCGTTGTTGTGGATGTCCGTGATGTGCAGGATGCGTACCGTCGGGCCGTCCGGCGCCGCCAGCGCCGAGGCCGCGCTGATGCGCCCGTAGAGCGTGTTCAGCTCGCCCGCGACGCCGCGCATCCGGTCGGACAGCCGCTGAGCGTTGTCGAACGCCGTCCGGGCCAGGCCGAGCAGCGACGCCGCTTGCCGCAGCGACCCCGTGTAGGTCGGGCTGCCGAGCGCGGCCGTGTCGAACGTCCGGTACGCCGCCAGCAGCACCAGGGCGACCGCCCCGCCGCCCACCAGCCCGCCCCCGAACCAGAAGCGCAGACGCCTCGCCCGCAGCAGCGCGGGCGCGATCAGCCCGCCGAGCGCCCCCCAGCCGATCTGACGCCACACGAAGTCCTTCAGGTCCGCGCGTGCCGTCCGCGCCAGGTCGTCCTCCAGCAGATTCTTGCGCGGGGAGCGGGCGGCCAGCGCCTGAATCCTTTCCAGAGACAGGCCGACCAGGCTCACTTCCAGCGCGACCGGCGCCCGATGCGTGTCGGCGCTCACCGCGCCGAGCGGGGGCAGGAACAGCCGGGTCTGGCCGCGCAGGGCGGGGCGCAGGGCGATCTGAACGTCGAACGCCTGCCAGCGGTAGGTCCGCGCGCCCCAGGTGCTCACCGCCAGCGTCGCCCCCAGCAGGCTGAGGATTGCCAGCGCCAGTGCCGGTCCGAGCCGGGCCAGCCGTCGCCGGCCCTGTCGCAGCGCGGTCCTGATCTTCGTGTGCGGCGTGTCCGACGGGAGTGATTTGTCCACGGGCGCGGGCTGTCTCCACCGCCGGCGTTCTTCGGAACGTCTCCCGGCAGCCCCGGTTTCGACAGCGGCCCCCGCGAGTCCTCTTTTTGGGGCCATGCCCCGCCACTTCTCCCGCTACCCGGAAGCGACGGCCATTGCCCCAGCCCATCCCCCGCGTCGCCCAGTCCTGCCCCAGCACAGCGGCCCCGCCCACCGTCAGCGCGGGCGTCACGGCCCGCGCCCCCGCTCATTCCTTGCGGCCCAACGGCTAAGTCGGGCGGGCCGTTCGACGCCGCTCTCTGCGCTCCCGTCATGCCGACCAAGAAGGAGCCGAAGAAGGAGCAAAAACTGGCTCTCGCCGCTTGACAAACAACACAGCATCTCAGCCGCGACAAACGGAGCGAGGAACGAGCGCAGTTTGGCGTCCGCTGCAACGCTTGTTATGCCGCTGGTCGATGCCGCCTATTGCCTTAGCAGACTCCCGCACCAGGGGCAAAACCGGAATCCCATAGTCCCCTCGATAGAGACAGGCACACTGGCATTAATCTGTACTTCCGCGCCCTCATCATAGGCTCTGAAGATGATATGCGGTACGCTCTGCATCCGGGGCGCATCTTTGCTTGGGAGATAGACTGAGAACAGCCGTTGACCGCGATTGCTGACGAGTTCCGCCATCGATTCACAACAAGGTTTCATTCGCCCTCGGCAAGCCTTTGTCCTGCGGCATAACGGCTGAGTTCAGGGGCGCGCCGTTCTGCCCGGTGAGAGCGACCAGCCCCGGTGCGCGTCCCCTGCAACGACTGTTAGACCGGGCCGGTGACGGTTAGATCAACAGGCGGTTCGGATAAGGCTTCGCTGATGACCTTTAGCATTTCCTGCGCCTGTTCTTCCATTTTCTGCTTTAGCCACGGAGGGAGCGCCTCGTCTTGGCCGAAATACCCTGCCAGCACGAAAGCCGTATCCCGCAGGCTCCGCAACGCCCACTCCTGCTTCTGACACAGGACGCGCAGTTCAATGAGTTCTTTCAGTTGTTTGTGGCCCAGCAAAGCGTCTGACATGGTTGGTTACTTGGTGTTGCCCAAGTCGGCGCGGTCTAACGACAAAGCTCAGCGGACCCGGCCACGGACCAGTGAGCCATGATAGCAGAGGAAGCGCGGCCCGTGGCCGGGGTCCGCTGCAGCGCGAGGTTAGGGGGCGATTTTCTTGCCACGCCGGTCGACTTCGCAGCCGCACTTGGAACAGGTCCAACCGCCCCACTTCGCCTGGCGTGCGTTCGCGGGCTTGCGAAACCTCGGTAGAGGTTCTCCGCACCCCGGGCACTTGCGGCCTGGCAGCACAAGGCCCAGGACCGCGACGGACAAACCGCCGACAATGCCGCAGAGGATGCCGATCAGCCACGATTCCACCGGCAGCCTCCCCGCCGCCTAACGGCCCCGCTCAGCCGCGCCCGCACCAGCCCTGTGACCGGCGGGCCTACGAAGCCGTGTGAGAATACGGCTGTAGGGCGTCGGCTGCAACGGTTGTTATGCCGCTTCCTAGTCCAGCCTTCTTGCCAGTCCGAACGCTGAATGCCTGCGCCGAAAAGGGAAGAACTGGTACATTGTCCAACCCACAGACTGCGAAATCGGTTGTCTCAGTCTTGCGTCGCATCGCTCCAGGTATAGGGCGTGTAGGAAGCCGCGCGCGTCGAAGGACCGTGACATACGCCCCGCGATCTCACGCGGAAGTAGATTCATTCTGGTTTTCTTCATCTGGACACAGGACGGCTTTAAGAAGCGGCCTAACGGTCCAACTCACCTGCGCCCGCACCGGCTAATGCCGCAGGAAAGCCCTGCGAAGCCGCCCAAGAATATGGCTGTAGGGCGTCAGGTGCAGTGCTTGTTATACCGCTGGATATGCGGCTGATGCAACAGGGTCTTAGGGTGATGCGCTTCCCAACTGCATCACCGTATACCGCATGAAAGCCCACAAGTCAACGAGCAGCAAAGGAAGCCCGAATCCTGCTCCTATGATGCCCATCGGGGTTCTATAACCGAGCCGCCCTGAGATGTAAGCCAGGAACAGTGAAATATCCCCGGCTACCTCAGAGAGAAAACACGCCCTGCTATAACTCGGTTCTACTAGGATGCGTCCGTCAAGGATGCGACAGAAATGAACCAAATAGTAGGAAAGGAGAGCGAATGCCAAGAGGCAAAGGGACGCCCATCCCCATCTTTGGCTCTCTTGTGGCATACTTGCCGCTGGCGTAGACGGATCGTGATTTACGGGGAAGGCAGGTCTACTCCGTTCCGCGTGTCTCATTTTGTTACCCTCCCGCGCTTCGCCCAGCGGTATAACGGCCAAGCTCAGCCGCGCCCGAAACCGCTATGTGCAAGGCGAGGGCCGCGAAGCCGCCGAGAACAGCGCAGTGTGGCGTCGGCTGCAGCACGTGTTGGGCCGGACCTTCAGTGCCTACTGCGGTAGGCTCGACGAACGAGCAGAGAAGCGACGAAACTCCCGACGCCACTGCCTACCAACGGAGCAATGAACTGGGGCGGTGACTGGGGCGGGCCATAAATCAGAACGCACAGACCTCCGGCTATCACGGAGCCTAACACAGAACCGAACGCCGCCCCTATCACCCACGTCTTTCCCATCTGCCGTCTCCTCACCACTCAAAACCCCTGTCAGTGTGGCCCAACGGCCACGTTCAGCCGCGCCCGCACCCGGCTGAAGACTGGCAAGCCTCGCGAAGCCGTGCTAGACTAAGGCGCGGTGGCGTCGGCTGCAACGGTTGTTATGCTCGCGCTCGAGCCAACGCAATGGTCAGACGCTCGATCAGGCCGGCTGCGAACACCATGCCTCCCAGACAGCGCCAGACGATTGCTGCCCGGTCTGCATCCTCTGGACTCCAATGCGTGTCACCTCCTGGTAGAACTTCTTGCACGCAAGCTTGCCCCAAGGGGAAAGAGAATAGGACGAGTATGGTGCCAGCCAGAAGCAACACCCACATCAGCCAGGACGAGCCATTCTGAATTATGCTTGTGTTTTCACTGGTGCCGACAGCACCTGAACTCTCTTCCATACTATTGTCTTTCAGCGTCCAGGAAGCCTCAATAGGGCGGCATAACGGTAAAGCTCAGCCGCGCCCGCACCTGCTCTGTGCTAGAACAACTCTGCGAAGCCGGGCTAGAGCAGGGCCGTGTGGCGTCGGATGCAGCGCGTGTTAGGCCGGTGGCGGTTCAGCCATCCGCCGCAATGCTCATGTTCCCGAACAGGAGCAGTAGGTAGATCGCGGCCAGCAGCAGCAGTGCCATCAGACCAGCGCACCAGACGAAAGCGCCCGCTGCCGCCCGCATCCTCTGGCTGAGGAGGCGGTACAACAGTGCGTCAACAGCGAGTACCCCGCCCCAGGAGCCGAGCCAGACAAGAGCAGGGTGGGCGAATGGGACAGCCCTGGGAGTGATGAACACCATGCTCATGACCAAGCCCAACAGAACCACTGGGCCAGAGATAATGCCGACTGTGCCGCCAAATAGAACTGCTCCTCGTCGTGCCATGATACTGTGTCGTGGTCGCCTCGTCCGCCTGATAGCCTTTGTCCGGCGGCCTAACGGCTAAGCTCAGCCGCGCCCGTACCCGCCCGGTGCAAGGCGAGGGCGGCGAAGCCGGGCAAGACGAGGGCCGTGTGGCGTCGGATGCAGCGCGTGTTAGGCCGTGACCGGCGTTGCGTCCGTTGCAGGTCCGTGTACTAGACCGTGTCCGACGGGTAGCCCACGCCCCACCCGAACAGTCTGCCCCGGTAGAACGAGAAGCAGAGATTGCGCGGCCCATTTGACAGGCCGTGACGCCAACTCAGGGTTGGCACAGGACTCAGTGGCACCAGGTATGTACACCCGTAGGGCTGTGGACAACTGACAACCTGGAACCGCAGATGTTCGTGCCGCAGATAGGAAGCAACCTGTTGTGGACTGGCCCCGTGCAATCCGGCCATGTCTAGTTTCTGCTTCCAAGCCAGGGTTTCGCTTAACACGGATGCTCGGTGGGCCTCTACGCCAGCTATGCCTAACCCCAGCCCGACGGCCAGAATGACCAGTATTGCTGCCCGCATCAAGTGGGCCTCCTCAGTTTTGTACAAGTGAGGGCGTGTGGCACGGCCTAACGGCGACGATCAGCCGCGCGAAGCGTCGGCTGCATTGTTTTGTTATGCCGCTCCGGTCAGCCGCCATGCCAGTTGCGTATGAGTGTCTGGATTAAGCCGACAAAAATCAAGATTAGCCCGGCGTCTTGCGTTGCCATCGACAAGGCATCAATCAGGGGCCAGCCACCGCCAATGCAGACCCCTACAATGACAGTCACCAATCCACACCCAGCGGTTCGCCAACCATCATTCAAGCGGAACATGAATCGCCCCAGTAACGGCCATGTGAGTGGCATAACGGTAGCGCTCACCTGCGCCCGCAACTGCCCCAAGGCCGGAAAGCCTGCGAAGCCGTGTAAGAATATGGCGCGGTGGCGTCAGGTGCAGTGCATTGTTAGACTGCTGGCAGTTCAGCCTCTATGCGTCTGCTGGAATGTGATGAACTGGGTATAGGACACACGACGATACCGAACGGGTACATTCTTCGTGCCATCCGCTGTGAAACCAGCCTCGTTGATTAACAATCCGATGACTCTGCCTTTACTCATCAATGAGGTGGAGTGCATCAAGACAGTGTCGTCTTGCGGTTCCATATACATAAAGTCGAACTCAATCATGTTATCAGCTATCCGACCGTCATCTGTACCACCTGTGAGAATGCCTTGTCCAACAATTGGGAATTCTCCATACCTCCCGGTGAAATTCCCTTGCTCAATCTCGTTTCCTTTTGACGTTTTGTTGAGGAAGGTTAGGCTCAACGCTTGATTACTTGTATTCTTGTCGTTCGTGACGTAGTATCCTGCTATATCACTAACGGCAAGACGGTGCAACTTAGGCGTAGCTTGAGCATATGTCGGAAATAACAGCCACAACACCAGTGTCACATAGAAAAGTCGGGTTGCCATACGATTATTCGTGAAATGTCTCATTAGATGCCCCCGGACTAAGCCAATCTCTGGCCCAACTCACCGGCGAAACCACACGCACTTGACCTGCGGTAACTGCCACGACTTTCGAGCGGTGGCGTCCGGCGTAGCGCGTTGTTAGGCCGATTGTACGAACACTCTATGCTACAACTCTGACGTAAGCAAAAGTTAATGTTTTCGCAGAAATTCTGGCGGCCAGGTCCTGTTATCCGTTGGGTCATATGCACAGGAACACTCTATTCCGCTGCTGTGATCTTCTCCCCAACTTGACTTTACTTCCACTTCAGCATCACGATTGCGTCCCGCATATCGCCAACAAAGGTAATGAGTGAGGTAGTCAAGATCGTTTGCATCTGATATTTTATAAACATAAAGAGCAGGTTGCTTTTGACTATTGATTGTTATTGAGAATTCAGCGGCTCGCCAAGTTCCCTCAGTGGGGCTAAATCGGAGCCATACGTCGGGTATATGTTGCGCCGTATGATGTGATTGTCTTTCGGCATACAAGCCTACACTACCATAAAAAAACAGGTAAATTATCCCGCTAACTAAAGTAATGGCAGTAATTTTCATTTGATTTGTTTCCGAAATATGGCGGCGCGAAAGCCTTTGGCCCAGCGGTCTAACGGCCACGCTCAACCGCGCCAAACTGCGAAGCGAGGAACGAGCGGCGCAGTTTGGCGTCGGTTGCAGCAGTTGTTGGGCCGTCTGGATTCGGCGGCCCTAGTAACACCGACTGGTGTTTACCTAATCGGAAGAGAGTAACACCACGTCGCCTTCACGCGCCGCTTGGGAGAAGAAGTCCCGCACTTCGGTAAATACTTCTATCAGTCTTTCTAAATCCTCTGTATCCCAGTTACCTTGATGAGAATAAAGGTCTGTGGGGAAAAGGGTTAGATCGCGGCAACGCAAGTCCTCTTCCCTGATTCCTGTCAGCGCGGAGGCGACGCCTCTAACCTCCTCTGGGGTCAGATGACGTACCTTGCCGTAAGTCGCCTCCCATTTCGTCTCCGTGCCACCGAGAACCACATTGCCAAGAGGGGGAGGAACCTCGGTCTTGTCCGTTTCGGCTTTGCCTGTCAACAGAAAATGGAGTGCCTGCCAGTACCTGCCGATGTCCAGGAGGCGACCACTCTCCTCAAGACTCGCCTCCGAGTCCGATGAGTCCAGTTCATCTGCATCATCCAGACAGTCCAGGTCGTCCATGTTGACAAGGCCGAAAATGGTTGCCGCCCTCGGGTCGCTCAGGAGCCGCTGGAACTCTTCCGGTGACAGGCGGCGATAGCTGGCTGTAATGCTCAAACTCTAACTCTCCTGTCTGCCGTACCGCAACGCTGAGGCTTCTGCCCAGCGGCCCAACGGTCACGCTCAACCGCGCTGGACTGCAAAGCGACGAAGGAGCGGCGCAGTTTGGCGTCGGTTGCAGCACGTGTTGGGCCGCACCTGTGAAGCCTTCGGTCAGAGGTAGCTGAAGAACCGGTAAGACCAATTGTTTTCCCTGAACACCGGGTTGTCACCGATGTACTGCTCTGAGAGGCTGTCGCCATCAACATAGTGGAAGCCGTGTCCCTGCACCGCCGTAACTACCTTCTCCACGACGGTTGCAGGGATTTCGTCTGGCGCACTGCTCCAGACGGTGAACAGGTCGCCGAACGCCGAAAATGTGATGGCTATGGCCGCCTCCATATGCTTGGGTTTAACACTCGGTACATATGCGGCTAACTCCGTGAAGAATGAGGCATCTTGAACATTCTCATCCAATTCTAGACGCCGTCCAATGATGGCTTCTACTTCCGGTTGGAGTGACCTGACACGGGCCATCGCTTTGTCCCAGTCGAAGCCGATAGGATTCTCACAGGATTTGGCATCGTCTGCGGTTTGAAGGAGTTGCAGTGTCTCCGGCTTCATTGTCCTTGTTCCCGACATCTGCATACCAAATATTGTGCGGCCCAACGGCTTGGAGTTCTGCTGCACGGCCAGTGATCGCCTGATGAGCGAGCGAGCGTCCCCTGCCGTGTCAGTAGCAACGACGTGTTGTACCGTCAGACGCAGTTGGCCGGTCAAACGGTGCAAGCGGCAATTCTGCGGTACAACTAGTAGTAGGCCGCGCGATTGCGGCATAGCGACGGATTTTAGATTGAGAAATGCGGACTTTTACCGCACCACCTAAAGAGAATGAGGTATAGTATGCCCCATCGCTCATAATTAACGCCGAAATACGGTATAGTTTTTGACGAGGGGCTGCGACTCTACCGCACACCGCAGCGCCCCCGCCGGACGCCTGATTGATACAACGGATTATACCACAGAGCGCAACTATGAACAACGGTCTAGACCAGTTTCTCACCCAAGTCCGACAGGTCATCCGCCTCAAACACCTCAGCATCCGCACTGAAGACGCCTACCTCAGCGCCATCAAACGCTTTCTCCTCTTTCACGGCAAAACTC
>CAZZVX010000194.1:0-9203 GCA_964657535.1 Armatimonadota bacterium
TTCACCAGCCGCAGCCCGTTGCGCAGCGTCTCCTCGACCGAAACCTGGTAGCTCCCGTAGGGCATGTCCACCACCAGCATCGTGCGCCGCACCGCCCGCCGCACCGCGCGCGCATGATGCAGCATCTCGTCCACGGTCACGGTCTGGTAGCCGTGGTCTTTCAGGTACTGGAGCAGGCGCGGCAGAACGTTGATCGTCTGCTGAATTCCGTCGTGCAATAAGATGATACTGCCGTTGTTGACTTTGCCGAGCGTCCGGTCCAAGATGACGTCCTCGCCGGGGCTGGCGTAGTCGCCGGGGTCGTCCGTCCACAGGACCATCGTATAGCCCAGCGACTGCGCTTGTTCGGCGACGTCCTCGTTGTAGACGCCGCCCGGCGGGCGGAACAGGTGCGGCGCGCGCCCCGTGATCTGCTGCAAGACTTCGCCGCAGGCCTTGATCTCCGTCCCGGCGTACTCCTGCGGGATTTTGACCAGGCTGACGTGGTCGTAGGTGTGGTTGCCGACGCTGTCGCCGGCGGCCACTTCGGCGCGGACCAGATCCGGGTTGCGCTCCGCCTGCTCGCCGACCACGAAGAACGTCGCTTTGGCGTGGTACTGTTTCAGTATCTGTAAAATCTGCGGCGTGTAGGCCGGGTGCGGGCCGTCGTCGAACGTGATCGCCACCTGTCTGCGTCCGAGATTCCCCTCGAATATCTTGTTGAAGTGCAGGCCCCGACCGAGTTCGTCCTCGTGCTGGGCGATCAGTTCCGCCGTGCTTTTGCTGATGTCTTCTTTTGCTGTGACCCAGTAGGGGTCATGCTCCTGCTCGACAAGCGCGAGAGAGGCGACCGGGGACAGCTTGTTCGGCGCGATGCCGCGCGGGTGCGGCGTGACCAGCCCGACGAGGGGCGGCATCCGGTCGGCGACGGACGCGGGTACGATGATCTCGCCCTGCCCGCCCTCGCGCGGGTGCGCCGTTGCCTCCTGGCCGCCGGCCAGCCAGAGGCTGAACGCTAAAATTAAAACGAACGAAAAGACTTTCCTCAACGACTGAAACCTCGCAGTATTGTAACACACCTTCGTGTGACAGGGCAAACACCTAAATCTTGGCCTGGCTGATCTTCGCCTCGGTCATGGCCTCCCGACAGCCTTGCGGCACCCAGCCGAACCGCGCGTACAGGCCATACGCTTTCGTCAACTGCTGCCGCGCCGCGCCGAGTTTCGCCTGTCTCAGATAGACGCGACCCAGCATATACTCGGCCAGCGGGTTCTGCGGACACTCGGCGATGCTGGTCCGCAGGTGCTGGGCTTCCGCCGCCAGGCCCGGTGCGGTCGGGGGGCCAAGCAGAAGCCCGCCGGGAGTGCGCTCGCCCCGGTAGTAGTCGAACTGTGAACGGACGAACGCATAGTCCAGCGGCTGGACGGCGCGCGGCGCGACCGTGTCCGTGCCGCCGTCGGGTTTATAGGAGGGGATGACGGCCCCGTTCGCGCCGAACGTCGGGGTCAGGTAGCGGTACAGGCCGCTCTGGGCGTCGGCGGCCATGATGCCCTGGTGGCGGGCGAAGGGCGTCGGCTCGGAGCAGTCCACGAGGATGTCCTGCCCGTCGGGTCGCTTCAGCAGCGTGACGGCGTGGCCGTTGTTGGTGGTCTGGCCGCTGAGGTTTTTGTAGACCATGACGACGCCGGCATCGGCGCCCAAGCCTTGCAGCAGGCCGGCGAGCAGGGTCGCCTGCAGGAAGCACTGCCGCTCGCCTTTGCTGACCGTGTTGGAGAACTCGAACCCTTCGTCCAGGCTGAAGTGCGGGATGGCCGTCTTGATGGACCGGTGCAGCCAGGCGGCGATCTGCATCTCTTCTTGAGTCTTTTGGAGGGGCGTCTTGGCCTGCGCGAGCATCCGTCGGCGCTGCTCCAGCAGCGCAGTCCAGCCCGGCTGCAGCTTATCCGACGGCCATTTCCCGGCGAGCGCGACGGGCTGGAACGTTTTGTCCATCCAGGCGTAGAACGCCTGCGGGCTGCCGGCGTGGTTCAGGCGGAACGAGTCGGCCACCAGGCGCGTGAACGCCGGGCTGCCGTAAGGATAGGACCCGGCGGCGGGCGTCTTCGCGCCGCCGGCGACACTTGGAGCGCATAGCGAGAGCGCCGCGAATGCGAGCAGCGAACTTGCGATTTTCTTCATCAGCGATCAACCTTTACAGAGACTTTCCGACGAGGCGGCTGCCTATTATTCCATATTCGGCATCAGACGCGCAAGAAGATATGCTTGCGGTACAAAATAAACAGCACGATCCACCAGAACAGCACGTAACCGAGCGTGTAAACCACGCCGCCGTCGAACTGGCCCCAGCGCACGACGCTCGCGTGCAGCAGGGCCGTCTGGAGGGGCCAGGGCTTGCCGTTCGCGTCGGGCCAGGTCCAGTCCTGAAGAATATAAAACTTGGTCAGGATCGGCGCGACATAAGCGAAGATGGCGTTGGAGCCGAACACCAGCAGCGGCAGCGCCCCCCAGCGCAGTTGTAAGACATCCAAGAACACGTAGAATGTTCCTAGGGCGAGCGCGCCCCAGCCCGCCGTGTAGAGGATGAACGACGCCGTCCAGAGGGGCTTGTTGAACGGGAGGCTGTGACTGACGAGCCAGCCGACGCCGACGAGCGCCGCGCCGACGGCCCAGACGACTGCCGCCTTGCGCCAGGGGCGGAGCGACTCGCGCCGGAACACGTCGCCTAAGACCGTCCCGATCAAGACCATCGCGGAAGCCGGCAGGACGGAGAACAGGCCGCTCAGGTGGTAGCGCTGGAAATAGGCATGGTTCAGATACGTGACGGCGTTCTGGTCCGGCGTGAACGTGCCGGGCGCCGCGCCGGGCTGCGGCACGTGCTTCAGCACGTACCAGTGGATGCCCAGGAACAGCGCCGCGACCACGGAGCGCGACGGCAGCGAAAGCGGGTACAGCAGCGCCGCGACCAGATACGCCAGCCCAATCAACTGCAGCACGTTCAGGTCGAAGACGGGCCGGTGGGAGGCACTGGAATCGATCAGGCAGCCCAGCAGGACCAGCGTGATCGCGCGCCCGAAGACTTTGGGGACGAACCGCCAGAACGACTCGCCCCGCGCCTGCCGCGACGCCGCCGCGTAGGGGACGGCGACGCCGACGATGAGCAGGAACCAGGGGAACACCAGGTCGGCCAGGCTCACGGCCCCGCTCCACTCGGCGTGCAGCATCTGCCTCGGCGTCGCCGTGTCCAGCGCGACGTTGTTGACGAGAAGCATCCCCAGAATCGTCACGCCGCGAAAGGCGTCCAGCGAGATCAGTCGGTTCGCGGTCGGTTTCGGCAGCGTCTCCGGCGCCGGGGCGGGCGTCTCGTCCGGCGTCTGCTCGTCGGCGACGGCAGGCTCTTCCGGCGGCGAAACATTGTCCGGTGGGTCCGGCACCCGCATGGACGGCGTGGGCTGTCGGAACTCCTCCGGCAAGTTCCGTCGGGATTTGCGTCGTGTTCTCGTGGTGTGTTCTCTCGGCAGTGTGCTCATAGGTCGTTCTCTCTGCCCGCGTACTCCCGAAGTCTACCGTACCCCGCGCCCGGAGACCACAAACACCCCCGACGCTTCTCGACAATCAGCGAGATTCTCGGTGCTTTGTTTGCCCCCTGGAATATTTACGTGAAAACTTTCCCGTCTGTGCCGGGAAACGTTGGACAAACGCAAAAAAACATGGAATAATAGAGGTTGATGCCAGACTGTCAGAGATACTGGCTCTTCGCTCCCACCTTTCTTTGGCACAGTTGCCCGGCAACTGAAAGGACCCGCCCTTCATGCAATACTTGACTTCCCCCCGCCGCGCCTCCCGCACGGTCAGGACTTTCGGCCTGGCGCTGGCGGCGCTGTCGTCGCTGGCCGGCCCGGCGCGCGTCCTGGCCGCTCCCGACGCCGGCGCGCTCGCCCTGCCCGGCCACGTCCCCGCCGCCGTGGCCCGCGCGCAGGCCGTCTCGCGCCTGGACGGCTCCCGCCCGGTCTCGCTGGCGCTGACGCTGCCCCTGCGCAACCAGAGCGAACTCAGCGACCTGCTGCGCCGCCTCTACGACCCCGGCGACCCGCTCTACGGGCGTTACCTGTCCCCGGAGCAGTTCACCGCGAAGTTCGGGCCGACCCAGGCGGACTACAACCGCGCCATCGCTTACGCCCAGGCGATGGGCCTGACCGTCACCAACACCCATACCAGCCGGACGCTTCTGGACGTGTCCGCCCCGGCGGCGACGGTCGAGAATGCCTTCGGCCTGCACCTGCTGGTGTTCCAGTCCCAGGAAGACGGGCGCTACTTCTACGCCCCCGACTCGGACCCGAAAATTCCGGCGTCGCTGGCGTCCGTTCTGTCCGGCGTGGTCGGCCTGGACAATGTCTCCGTGCGACGGCCCCACTACCGGGTGCTGACCCCGCGCGATCCGTCGGTTCCTGTCGCGCTCCAGCCTTTTGTGCTGCCGCGTCAGACGGGGTCGGGGCCGGGCGGCGGGCTGTCGCCGAGCGACATCAAGACCGCCTACAATCTGAGCGGCGTCACGCAGACCGGCAGCGGCCAGACTCTGGGCCTGTTTGAGCTGGACGGCTACACGGCGAGCGACATCACCGCGTATGAGACTCAATACGGCCTGCCCGCCGTGCCATTAACCAACGTCCTGCTGGACGGCTTTAACGGGAACGCGGGCAGCGGCGCGGGCGAGGTGACGCTCGACATTGAACTCCAGATCGCCCTCGCGCCACAGGCCAGTGGCATCATTGTCTATGAAGCAGACAACTCCGGCCAGGGCGTTTTGGACGCCTACCAACAGATCGCCACCGACAACAAGGCCAAGAACATCAGCACTTCCTGGGGAACCTGGGAAGACAATTATGGCGGTGACCCCACGTTCCAAGAACAGGAATATCCCATCTTCCAGCAGATGGCGGCGCAAGGCCAGTCCATCTATGCCGCCACCGGCGACTACGGCGCCTACAACCCCAGCACGGGCGCCGTCTCCGCCCAGGACCCGGCCACGCAGCCCTTCATGTGCGCCGTCGGCGGCACGACGCTGACCACGACCAAGCCCGGCGGCCCCTACAGGTCCGAGACCACCTGGGCCGAATCCGCGCGCGGCATCGGCAGCGGCGGCGGCATCAGCACCGTTTGGTCGATTCCCTCGTACCAGACAGGCTTCATTTCGGCGGCGTCGCAGGGTTCCACCACGATGCGCAACGTGCCGGATGTGTCGCTCGATGCCGACCCCGACAACTCCGGCTACTCCATCTACTTCGGCGGCGCTTGGACCATTGAGGGTGGCACCTCCTGCGCCGCGCCTCTGTGGGCGGCGTTCAATGCTTTGGTCAACCAGAAGCGTGTCGCCGGCGGCAAGGCGCTGCTCGGCTTCGCCAATCCTCCTATCTACACGGATAATGCCGACGGTTACTCTGGGACGGACTTCCACGACATCGCCGACGGCAGTACCAATTTTGTGTATCCCGCTGTCAGAGGCTTGGACGATGCGACAGGATGGGGGAGCTTTAATGGGGCCAACCTGCTGACGCATTTGTACTCGCTCAAGCCGACCACGCCGAAAAATCTCAAGGCCACTGATGGCAATGCCCAGGTCTTTTTGACCTGGAGCGTCAGCCCCTACGCCACCACCTACAACCTTTACCGCAGCACCGTGAGCGGCAAGGAAACGCTGTACAGACAGAACATCAGGACCAACTCCTATACCGACACCGGCGTGGTCAACGGCAGGACCTACTATTACAAAGTCTCCGCCGTCAACAGCGCCGGCGAAAGCGGCCTGTCCAACGAGGCCGTCGCCTACCCTCAGGTCGCCAAGCAGTTCCTCAGCAACGGCGGCTTCGAGAACGGATCATCCAAGCCCGCTCCGTGGACGGCCTCGCCGGGGGTGATTGACGATACCGACACGGAGCCGGCTTATGACGGCAATTGGAAGGCCTACCTGGACGGCTACGGCGTCACGCACACGGACACGCTGGCTTCGCCCTACATCAAGCTCCCGTCCCCGGTCACGACGGTCACTCTGAGCTGCTATTTGGACGTGGACACTTCGGAAACGACGACCACGACCAAGTACGACACGCTCACGTTCCAGATCCGGGACCAAACCGGCAAAGTGTTGGGGACCGTGGCGTCCTACTCCAACTTGACCAACACGGACGGCTTCTATGTTCCGGTCAGCCTGGACTTGTCCGCCTATCAAGGCAAGACCATCCAGCTTGACATTATCGGCAAGGAAGACAACTCCATGCAAACATCGTTCCTGCTGGACGACTTCAGTTTGATCGCCCAGTAGAACCGGCGATGTCAGACGGCCCAGGAGAAACTGTTTCTCCTGGGCCGCTTTTTGTAACCATCCTGTAACAATTCGGGGCAGGAAACGCCGTCGGGGCGTGGAATAATACTCCTGCTTGTCGGCGCGATGCTGCGCCACGTTGTTTTCTCACGCTTTCCGCATGGCGCATCGCGCCTCACCGAAAGGACCTGCCCTTCATGCAATACTTGACTTCCCCCCGCCGCGCCTCCCGCACGGTCAGGACTTTCGGCCTGGCGCTGGCGGCGCTGTCGTCGCTGGCCGGCCCGGCGCGCGTCCTGGCCGCTCCCGACGCCGGCGCGCTCGCCCTGCCCGGCCACGTCCCCGCCGCCGTGGCCCGCGCGCAGGCCGTCTCGCGCCTGGACGGCTCCCGCCCGGTCTCGCTGGCGCTGACGCTGCCCCTGCGCAACCAGAGCGAACTCAGCGACCTGCTGCGCCGCCTCTACGACCCCGGCGACCCGCTCTACGGGCGTTACCTGTCCCCGGAGCAGTTCACCGCGAAGTTCGGGCCGACCCAGGCGGACTACAACCGCGCCATCGCTTACGCCCAGGCGATGGGCCTGACCGTCACCAACACCCATACCAGCCGGACGCTTCTGGACGTGTCCGCCCCGGCGGCGACGGTCGAGAATGCCTTCGGCCTGCACCTGCTGGTGTTCCAGTCCCAGGAAGACGGGCGCTACTTCTACGCCCCCGACTCGGACCCGAAAATTCCGGCGTCGCTGGCGTCCGTTCTGTCCGGCGTGGTCGGCCTGGACAATGTCTCCGTGCGACGGCCCCACTACCGGGTGCTGACCCCGCGCGATCCGTCGGTTCCTGTCGCGCTCCAGCCTTTTGTGCTGCCGCGTCAGACGGGGTCGGGGCCGGGCGGCGGGCTGTCGCCGAGCGACATCAAGACCGCCTACAATCTGAGCGGCGTCACGCAGACCGGCAGCGGCCAGACTCTGGGCCTGTTTGAGCTGGACGGCTACAAGGCGAGCGACATCACCAAGTACGAGTCCCAGTTCGGCCTGCCCGCCGCCGCGCTGCAGAACGTGCTCGTGGACGGGTACAACGGCGCGGCGGGCAGCGGCGCGGGCGAGGTGACGCTCGACATCGAACTCCAGATCGCTCTGGCCCCCAACGCGACCAAGTTCTATGTGTATGAAGGCCCAAACTCTGATACCGGCGTCGTGGACACGTACAACAAGATCGCGACCGACAACATCGCCAAAGAAGTCAGCACGTCCTGGGGCGAGGCGGAAAACTCCTCCACCGCCACGGTCCGCAACAGCGAAAACACGGCCTTCCAGCAGATGGCCTCGCAGGGCCAGTCCATCTTCGCGGCGGCGGGCGACAGCGGGGCCGACGACAACGGGAGCAGCCTGAGCGTGGACGACCCGGCTTCGCAGCCGTACATGGTCGGGGTCGGCGGCACGTCCTTGACCACGGTGAGCGCCGGCGGCGCATATAAGTCTGAAAAGACCTGGAACGGTGGGTCGGCGAGCGCCGGCGCGGGCGGCGGCGGCATCAGCACCGTCTGGTCCATCCCGTCCTACCAGTCCGGCGTGATCACGGCGGCCTCCAAAGGCTCGACGACGGCCCGCAACGTCCCCGATGTGTCTCTGGACGCCGACCCGAATACCGGCTACGCGATCTATGTCGGCGGCGCTTGGAACATTTACGGCGGCACAAGCTGCGCCGCGCCCCTGTGGTCGGCGTTCACGGCCCTGGTCAACCAGCAGCGGGTGGCGAGCGGCAAGGCGCTGCTCGGCTTCGCTAATCCCTTGATCTACACGACCGCCGAAGGGAGTCGCTACGGCACGGACTTCCACGACATCGCCGACGGCAGCACCAACCTGTACTACCCCGCCGTGACGGGCTTCGACGACGCGACCGGGTGGGGGACGTTCAACGGGGCCAACCTTCTGACGGACCTGAGCGGCGGCAGTTCGACACCGACCGTCCCGGCGGCTCCGACGGGACTGAACGCGACGGCGGGTAATGCGCAGGTCGCGCTTTCGTGGACCGGCAGCGCGGGCGCAGCGAGCTACAGCGTGTACCGCAGCACGACCTCCGGCAGCGAAACGCTGCTGGTGAGCGGCCTCACGGCCACCTCCTACACCAACACCGGCCTGACCAACGGCACGACCTACTATTACAAAGTCACCGCCGTCAACAGCGCCGGGGAAAGCGCCAAGTCCAGTGAGGTCAGCGCCAAGCCGGTGGCGGGCGGCACGGCCAGTCAGCTGCTCGGCAACCCCGGCTTCGAGAACGGGTCTTCCAGCCCCGCGCCCTGGACGCCCTCGGCGGGCGTGATTGACAATTCCACGTCCGAGGCCGCACACAGCGGCTCCTGGAAGGCCTGGCTGGACGGCTACGGCTCGACGCACACGGACACCTTGCTGCAACAGGCCGCGATCCCGTCCACGGTGACAACGGCCACGCTGAGTTTCTACCTGCACATTGACACGGCGGAGGCTGCCAACTCCTCGGCCTACGACACGCTCACCGTGCAGGTTCGCAGCTCTTCCGGGGCAGTCCTGGCGACCCTGGCGACCTACTCCAACCTGAACGCCGCGTCGGGGTACAGCGCCAAGAGCTTCAACCTCGCGGCGTACAAGGGCCAGACCGTGCAGATCTATTTGGTCGGCAAGGAAGACTCGTCGCTGCAGACCTCCTTCGTGGTGGACGACTTCGCCCTCAACGTCCAGTAAAGGCGTCGCGTCTCAGGCCCGCCGGAAGTTCACTTCCGGCGGGCCTTTTTCTGCCGGGTCCTTCAGTTTTCGGACCCGGCGACTGAAGTACCTTCGGTTCAACTTCGTTAGCGCGGCTGAAAGACCACGAAGTCCACCTGCGTGGACTCGGATTGACTTCCTTAGCCCGCGCAGGCGGGCTTTGTGCTTTTGTT
>CAZZVX010000195.1:0-9120 GCA_964657535.1 Armatimonadota bacterium
CCCCTGCCGCCTCGACCGCCTTTTTGATGGACCACTGGTGCTCCACGTCGCGGCTGTAGCGGTCCAGATCCATTGTGACGAGGGTGTCGGCGCGGCCCGCCTCGATGTCCGCAATGGCGCTCATCATGCCTGCGCGAGACTTCAGCAGCGCCCCGCTCAGGGCGGCGTCCTCGTATTCGGCAATGATCGGCAGATTCAGATGGGAGGCCTTGAGGCGGCAGAGTTCGAGCTGCGTCTCCAGGCTCGTCCCGCGCTTGGCCTGCTCGCCCGTGCTGACGCGGGTGACGATGACCGCCCCGCTGGTTTTGGAAACCGGTGTTCTAGCATTCATCATAGCCTTCTCTTACGGTGATTCTCTCACGATTGCACCTCAATAAGATGTTGTTGTCAACACCTTAATAAAATATGATGTTGACGCCGTGACCTTTGCCGGGTACCATGACTGGTAAAGGTCTTATGGATACAGAAACGTTATTCACTGTCAGGGAGGCGGCGGCAAAGCTCGGCGTCTCGCAAAGCGCCATCCGCAACGCCACTCTGGAAGGGCGGTTGCCTTTTGTGGTAAAGTTCGGGCGGAAATTGATTGAGCAGGCAGCGTTGGCGGCCTATCAAGCCCGAACGCAGCCAAGCGGCCACAAGTCCCACGGGCGCCCTTACAGACTGAATGCCGAGGGTCAGGACACAAGTTGTTCAGATACTAAAGTTGTAGATACTGATGCTGCGGCAAGCTAGCCCTGGCGAAATGACGCCTAGCGCAGGATGCTAATGCCGATAGGGTGAGAATAGATAGGAGCCACATCAAGCCATTCGGACCTTCAGACCCGTTTCGCCGTCAATCATGCCGCATCGGCCGCCAGCGTTTCACTCCCCCTGTGTTTGCCCCCTGGCTCCTGCCGTTCTGAATGCATACGCTTTCTTTACGATTCCCTGTCTATCAATCCCCTGTTGAGGTTGGGGACTTTCGCTTCAGGTGATCCGTCACGGTTGACGGTGCAACCGCTGGGCACATCGCCACTGAACCAACAACATTGATCTTGCCGAAACACTGGAAGCGCCCAAGCTCACCCCCTGTGAGAAGCACGACCTGTCGGCCCGCGTCATCCTGTCCATCGTGCCGGAGGAGAGCGCCTACCGGATCGCGCTTTGTCCCTTCCGCGCCGGGGACAAACTGTTGCGAACTTCCTGATGGCGACACCAGACAAGGCGATAACCAAGTGTGGCACGTTATACAACAAGAAGCGCATTTTGGGTATATGAATAGGAGTCAAGCTACCCTGGTCCAAGAAACACACCTGTTTGAGCCAAAATCGCTTTTAGTTATTCAGCAACTTCCTGTGCCTCTTTCATTCTCTTGCGCGATACATAGCCGGGCTGCCCGGCGGGCGCGCGACAGGGCCGCCAGGCGTTGTGCCTCGACGAAAAAGCCTTGCCACATTCGTTCAGCCTCGTCCTGTTGTACCGTCTCCTCTGATTTGCCTATCTCCATGCTCAATAACTTATTGGCTCTGCCCTACTTTCAGCGCCAGCCTACACCCTCTGCGCATCAGAGTCAAGGTATAATCTGTCTCTATGCGTATCCACCTGGCCGCCCCGCCCGACTTCTCGTTCCATGAAACACTCGCCGCCCACGGCTGGCGGCGCCTGCTGCCCTTTGTCTGGCGGGATGAGAGCCAGATATTGGAGCGCATCGAGGAACTCTCAGACAGGAGCGTGGTCCTGCTGCGGCTCCGCGCCGAGGGTGGGCAGGTTGTGATCGAAGTAGACGGGGAAGGCGACGAAAACGACATCAGGCGGCGGGCGCGCAGAATGCTGCAACTCGACCTGCCGCTTTCAGACTTTCACGCTTACTGCGCCTCGCGCCACGAGCTGGCGCCTATCGCGGCGGGACGGCAGGGCCGGATGCTGCGCTGCTCCACACTCCACGAGGATGCAGTAAAAGTGATAGCAACCTCCAATACGACCTGGGCGCAGACCATCACCATGACAGCACGCCTGGTCGAGCATTTCGGGGCGCCCTTTCCACAGGATCCGGTCCGCCACGCCTTTCCAACAGCACACCGCATCGCCGCCGTGCCGTTCGAGGAGTTCGCCGCCAAAGCCAGGATGGGCTACCGCAATGCCTTTGTTCATCGTCTTGCGACAGCGATTGCCGACGGTACACTTGATCTGGAGGCATGGCAAGACGAGAACCTGACGGCCGCCGAATTGAGAAAACGGCTTCTCTCCCTACCCGGCATTGGCCCCTACGGGGCCGCCTGCCTGATGCTGTATCTGGGCAAGCCCGAACACGTCAACGCGGACTCCTGGGCCAGAGCGCTGCTCTCCAAAGAGTTGGGACACCCCGTTACCGACAAAGACGTCCACGACTTCTTCGCCGGCCACGGCGAGTGGCGCGGCTTGGTCTACACCTTCTACCCCTGGAAGCAGGATTAAGAAGGATTGATGAAGAAGGATAAAAATGCGGTCATCCCGAACTTTCCAGATCATCAGCCGGGGTTCTTCACGAGGAATCGGCACTCCTTTTGAGATGCTTTTTGGGATACTTTACAGACGATCAAGGTCATCTGCACGACCAACACGACCTGGACGCAGACGATCTCCATGACCGCCCGAATCGTCAATGCTTACGGCAGTCCCTGGCCGAACGACCCGGCCCGCCGCGCCTTCCCCACCCCCGCGCAGATCGCCGCCGTTCCGTTTGAAGACTTTGCGGCCACGGCGAAGCTCGGCTACCGGAACGCCGCCGTCTATGAACTCGCCGTCGCGATCAGTACCAATCAACTGGACCTGGAGGCGCTGCGCGATCCCGGCCTGGACACACCGGGCCTGTGGAAGAGACTGCTGGCCCTGCGCGGCGTCGGCCCTTACGCCGCCTCCTGCCTGATGATCTATCTGGGGCGCTACGGGCGCGTCAACGTGGACTCCTGGGCGCGCACGCTGGTCGCCAAAGAATCCGGACGAGCCGTGACGGACAAAGACGTCCACGACTTCTTCGCGCCCTACGGCGAGTGGCAGGCGCTCGCCTACCATTTCTTCCCCTGGCGGGAAGAAGAACCCGCCTGTTGAGCAGGAGGCGGACGAACGTCTGTGCAATAATACGGCATGGAAAATTACGATATACTGGTCTGCGGCGGCGGGACGGGCGGGGTCGCGGCGGCGCTGGCGTGTGCGCGGCTGGGACGGCGTGTGCTGCTGTCGGAGGAGACGGACTGGATCGGCGGGCAGCTGACGGCGCAGGCCGTGCCGCCGGACGAGAACCCGTGGATCGAGACGTTCGGCGGGACGCGCTCGTACCGAGCATTCCGGGAAGGAGTGCGTCAGTATTACCGCGACTTCTACCCGCTGACGCCCGACGCGCGGGCCAACCCGCTGCTCAACCCCGGCCTGGGCTACGTCTCGCGGCTGTGCCACGAGCCGAAAGTCGCGCTGGCAGTGCTGGAAGCGATGCTCGCGCCTTACGTCTCGTCCGGGCGGGTGACGCTGCGGCTGCGCCATGTGCCGGTCGCCGCGCGGGCCGACGGCGACCGCGTGACGGGGGTCGTGCTGCGCAGCCTGGAAACGGGGTGCGAGCGGGAATACTCCGCGCCGTTCGTGCTGGACGCGACCGAGACAGGCGATCTGCTGCCGCTCGCCGGAGTCGAGTACGTCGTCGGGGCGGAGTCGCAGGGCGTGACGGGCGAACCGCACGCGCCGCCGGGACCGGCGCAGCCCGGCAGCCAGCAGGGCGTGACGCACTGTTTCGCCGTGAGTCATCATCCGGGCGAGGAACACGTCATCGAGAAGCCGGCGCAGTACGACTTCTGGCGCGACTATCAGGCCCCCTTCTGGCCGGGCAAGCATCTGGGCTGGCAGGACTTGCACGCGATCACCCTGGAAGTGCGGACGCAGTCGCTGTTCGGCCCGCAGGACGATCCTGAAGAGTTCACGCGCGGCGGCGACTACCACTGGGGCAGTCACGGTCTGTGGCACTATCGGCGCATCCGCTGTCGTCAGCAGCTGGCGGACGACGGGCCGGACATCACCCTGGTCAACTGGCCGATGAACGACTACTGGCTCGCCCCGCTCGTGGACGTGTCCCCCGAAGACGCGCAGGCCGCCCGCGAGGCCGCCAGACAGCTCAGCCTCAGCCTCCTCTACTGGCTGCAAACCGAAGCGCCCCACCCCGACGGCAGGACGCTCGGCTACCCCGGCCTGAAGATCCGCCCGGACGTCACCGGCACGGAAGACGGGCTGGCGAAAAGCGTTTACATCCGTGAGTCGCGGCGCATCCGGGCCGAGTTCACCGTGTGCGAGCAGCACATCGCGAGCGCCCTGCGCGCTGCGGCGGAAGTCTTCCCCGATTCGGTCGGCATCGGCTGTTACCGGATTGATCTGCACCCCAGCACGGGCGGCGACAACTATGTGGACATCGGCTGCCAGCCGTTTCAGATTCCGCTCGGCGCGTTGCTTCCCGTCCGTGTCGAAAACCTGCTTCCCGCCTGCAAGAATCTCGGCGTCACGCACATCACCAACGGCTGTTATCGGCTGCACCCGGTCGAATGGGCCATCGGCGAGGCGGCGGGCGCGCTGGCCTGCTTCTGCCTGGACAACGATGTTCCCCCCCGCGCCGTCCGCGCCGACCCGACGCGCCTCGCGGCGTTCCAAGACGGGTTGCGCGCGCAGGGGCTGCCGCTGGAGTGGAACACGCTCAAGTCCGTGTAGGACGTATCACTGGCTGCCGACGCCGCGCGTCCGCATTCGGATCGCGTACAGCCCTGTACTGGCCGTGATAAACAGCGTGCGCCGGTCCGCGCCCCCGAAACAGACATTCCCCGTCCAGGGTTCGTCCACGGGGATGGCCCCGATCTGCCGGCCCGTCTTGTCGAAGATCGTCACGCCGTGGCCGGTCAGGTAGACGTTCCCGGCGTCGTCTATCGTCATGCCGTCCGAACCCATCTCGCAGAACAACTGCTTGTTTGTCAGCGCACCGTCCGCAGTGATCGTGTAGGAGTAGGTCTTCCCTGCGCCGATGTCCGCGACATACAGCGTCTTCCCGTCGGGCGTCCCGATGATGCCGTTGGGCGCCTTGAAGTCCTGTACAACCGAACGGAGTGTCTTGTGGTCCGGGGCGAGGAAGTAGACGTACTCCCCCGGCTGCTCGCGCGGCCCCCGGTGCCAATAGTCACGGGCGTAGAACGGGTCGGTGAAATACAGCCCGCCGTCGGGCCGCAGCCACACGTCATTGGGGCCGTTCAGCAGTTTGCCGCCGAATTCCTTGACAACCACCGTAACTTTGCGGTCCGGGGCGATGCGCCAGAGTTCATTCTTCCCGTCCGCACAGGCCCACAGGTCGCCTTTGGCGTCGAAACACAGCCCGTTGGACCGCCCGCAAGGCTCCAGAAAAGTGGTCAGCGTCCCGTCGGTGCGCCACTCTAAAATACGGTCGTTCGGCTGATCCGTAAAGAAGACGTTGCCGTGAGCGTCGCAAGCCGGCCCTTCGGCGAACGCAAGTCCGCCGGCGAGTTTTTCGAGTTTCGCGCCGGGACTGATGACCTGCGGCGCGGCGCCGCCCTCCGGCGCGTCATTCTGTGCCATGACGCCTCCCGTCCCACGGCTGATCCCCATCAGGGACAGCGCGGCGATGCCGGCCCACGCGATCTTTTTCCATTGTCGTCTCTCCACCCCCACCAGTTCGCGAACGGACGCGCCGAATCCTGCGGCGAAAGAAGCCGGACTAAAGAAACGCCCCGTTTCGCCGACAATAAACGAGGAACGACGGAACGCTCTCTCCACAAACACCGCGACATGGATCAGCTGCTCACGGAATTCAATATCTCGATGGCGGAAGTCCTCGCCTCCCTGTCGTTCGCGCTCGACCTGACGAGCGGGCAGACGACCGGCCACGCGCAGCGGTCGTGCCTGATCGGAATGCGGATCGGCAGGGAATTCGGCCTGAGCGAATCGGACCTGACCAGTCTTTACCACGCGATGCTGATCAAAGATTCGGGCTGTTCCAGCAATGCCGGGCGGATGTTCGAGATATTTGGCAGTGACGACATTGACGCCAAGCGCGCGATTCGCATTATTGACTGGAGCAGCCTCGACGAAGCGCTGAAATTCGCCGCCGACCACACCCTCCCCCACGCATCCTTGCTGGCGCGCGCCCAGCGGATGCGCGCCGTCAGTTCCAGCCTCGCGGCCCTGACCGGCCAGCTCTTCCAGGCCCGCTGCAGTCGGGGCGCACAGATCGCGCGCACGCTGGGACTGGGCGAGGACGCCGCCCAGTGCATCTACTGCCTGGACGAACACTGGGACGGACACGGGATGCCGCACGGACTGCGCGGCGACGACATCCCTATCCTGGGCCGGATCGCCGGGCTGGCGCAGACGCTGGAAGTGTTCTGGAAGACGTTCGGGCTGGGGACGGCCTTCGAAGTCATCCGCGCCCGGTCCGGCAGATGGTTCGACCCGGAACTGGTGCGGGTCGCCCACGCCTTCCGTCAGGACGACGACTTCTGGCAGGGGATTCAGGACAACACGCGCCGGCGCCTGATGGGGCTGAATGTCTACGCGACCGCCCAGACGATCACCCCGAACCGCATAGACGACGTCTGCCAGGCGTTCGCGCGCATCGTGGACGCCAAATCGCAGTTCACCGGCGAACACTCCTCGCGGGTCAAAGACTGCGCCATCGGGATCGCCCAGGGCCTGGGAATCGGCGAAGAACGCCTGACGTTGATCCGTCGCGCCGCCCTGCTGCACGACATCGGCAAGCTCGCCGTCCCGAACACGATCTTGGACAAGCCCGGCCCGCTCGACCCATCGGAGTGGCAGACGGTGAAACGCCATCCGCTGCTCACCCAGCAGATTCTGGGCCAGATCACCGGCTTCGGGCGGCTGACCGAAGTCGCCGCCGCCCACCACGAGCGCCTCGACGGCAGCGGCTACGTGAACGGCCTGCGCGCGGCGGAGATTGACCAGGATATGCGCATCCTGGCCGTCGCCGATGTGTTCGACGCCCTCTCCTCCAGCCGCCCGTACCGCCCGGCCATGCCGCTGGAAAACGTGTTCTCCATCCTGGACTCGAACGCCCACAAGTCCCTAGACGCCGACTGCATCGCCGTCCTCAAAGCCCAAGTCCGCGCCGGCCATCTTTCGCTCCCGGATTTAACCCCGTCCCCTGAAGACGACCTCCTCGCCCCCTTGCTGTTAGCCGCCTGATCTCCCGAAACGCCGAGGTTGACAAAGTGCGCCGAAAACCGCCATAGTAGCGGTATGTTGAGACGGGCGCTATGTCTTCTTCTGCTTGTCACGCTGTGCGGCCGGGTTTGGGCGGCAGCGGCGTTCCCGCGCACGGTGCGGGATGCGCGCGGCGTGGCCGTGACGCTTCGGGCAGAGCCGCGCCGGATCGTCTCGCTGGCGCCGGGAACGACGGAAATGCTGTTCGCTCTGGGCCTCGGACGCTCCGTTGTCGGCGACACCGTGTACTGCAACTACCCCCCGGCGGCGCTGAAGATCGCCAAGATCGGCGATGTCAGCGTGAACTATGAAGCGGTGCTGGCGCGGCATCCCGATCTGGTCGTGGCGTCGGACGCGAACCGGGCGGCGGCGGCGCGATTGACGCAGATGGGCCTGCCGGTGCTGACCATTGCGCCGACATCGTTCACGGCCACCGAGGCCGGCCTGCGGCTGCTGGGGCAGGCGACGGGGCGGGAGCGGCAGGCCCAGGCGGTCATCGGACAGATGGAGGCCAAGCGGCGAGCCGCCGCCGCGCTCGCCGCCCACGACCCGCGCCGCCCGCGCGTGCTGGCCGTGGTCGGCCTGAACCCGCTCTGGACGGCGGGCAGCGGCACGTTCATCGGGGACCTTCTGGCGCGCGCAGGCGGCGTCAACGCGGCCGCCTCGGTGGCTGGCTACGCGCCCTACTCGAAAGAGGCCGTGCTGGCTCACCCGCCGGATGTGATTCTGGCGGGCGCTTCAGACCAGGCGGCGATGCGCGCCGACCCGGTGTTCGGCCGCCTCCCCGTCGTGCGCGCCGGCCATTTCTTTTCGATAGATAGCGACCTGCTGAACCGCCCGGGGCCTCGGCTCGCCGATGCGCTGCTCCAAGTCGCGCGGGCGCTGCACCCGGGGGCGAAGTGATCGGCGGAGGGCAGCGACGGACCGCGGCGGCGCTGACAACGCTTCTTGTGCTGCTGGCGTCGTCTGTTATCTTTGCCGTCGGCGTCGGCGAGGCCCGCCTGAGCCCGGCCACAGTCGTTCATGCGCTTCGGCAAGGGCCAAACGCGCCGGGGAGCGACGCGGCCATCGTGTGGCAGTTACGGCTGCCGCGAATCGTGCTGGCCGCATTGGTCGGGGCTTCGCTGGCGGCGGCGGGCGTCGCCTTTCAGTCCCTCTTGCGGAACGATTTGGCGGATCCCTACCTGATCGGCGCTTCAGCGGGCGCGTCGGTCGGGGCCGAGGCGCTGCTGCTCCGGCACAGGGATTCGCTGCCGAGCGGCTGGAGTGTGCCGCTGGCGGCGTTCGTCTCCGCCGCCGCCGCGATGACCGTCGTATACAGCCTGGCGCGGCGCGGGGGGCGCGTGCTGGTGACGTCGCTGCTGCTCGGCGGGGTCGTCCTGAGCGCATTTCTGGGCGGCGTCTCGACGCTGATGCTGACGCTGGGCGATCCCAACGACGTGCAGCGCATCCAGTACCGCCTGAACGGCTCATTTCAGGACGCGACGTTCGGGCAGGGCGGCATCGTGCTGGGGTTCCTCGTCGTCGGCCTGGTGCTGCTGTCTCTGGAAGTGCGGGCCATGAACCTGTTCGCGCTCGGTGAAGAGTCGGCGCAGCAGTTGGGCGTCGAAGTCGAACGGTTCAAGACCATACTTGTGTTGACGGGATCGCTGCTGACGGCGGCGACGGTCGCGTTCGCGGGGATCATCGGCTTTGTCGGCCTGATGCTGCCGCACATCGCGCGCCGCCTGGCCGGGACGTCGGACCATCGGCGCGTTTTGCCCCTGGCTGTCGTCGGCGGCGCACTGCTTCTGGTCTGGGCCGACACGCTCGCCCGGACGCTCCTGCCCGACGGGCGCGAGTTGCCGGTGGGCCTGATCACAGCCTTTCTCGGCGCACCTTTCTTTCTCTCCCTCCTCCGCC
>CAZZVX010000196.1:0-9035 GCA_964657535.1 Armatimonadota bacterium
GCGAGAAATAGTCAGGAGCCAGAAATTGCAGCGCACGTCCCCCCTTCTTGCCTCTTCCGCCCTGTCTCTCTTCGGCGTGATTTTTGCCCTTGCCGGTTTGGCCGCCCGGCCCGCCTGGAGCCAGGCGAGCGTGACGACGCAGCATAACAACATCGGACGCACCGGGGCCAATCTCGCTGAAACCATCCTCAACACATCCAATGTCACCGCCGGACGCTTCGGAGAACTCTTCACGCGAACTGTGGACGGCGAGATTTACGCCGAGCCGCTGTACCTGCCCCACATTGCGATTCCCGGCAAAGGAACACACAACATCGTGTTCGTCGCCACCGAACACAACACCGTGTATGCCTTTGATGCCGACAGCCCGACGGCTTCCACGCCCCTGTGGCAGACCAATCTTGGCCCGTCCGTCCCCAGTTCCTACTACGGCGACGAAGACCTGCACGTAGAAACCGGCATCACCAGCACGCCCGTCATTGACCCGGCCACCGGCACGCTGTACGCCGTCGCCGCGACCGACGAAAACAATGTGATTTATTTGCGCCTCCACGCGCTTGATGTAACGACGGGCCAGGAGAAGACCGACAGCCCCGTCGCCGTCACCGGCACGGTCGCCGGGACCGGCATCGCCAGCAGCGGCGGCCTGCTGTCGTTTGATCCTAGCCGGCACTTGCAGCGGCCCGCCCTGCTGCTGTCCGGCGGCGTCGTGTACTTTGCCTGCGCGTCCCATGCCGACCAGGACCCTTATCACGGCTGGATATTCGGCTACAACGCGGCGACGCTCCAGCAAACGGCCCTCTACTGCACGACGGCCAACGGCACGCGGGGCGGCATCTGGCAGTCCGGCCAGGGCCTGGCCGCCGACAGCGGCGGCAATCTGTACACGATCACCGGCAACGGCACTTTTGACGCCAGCTTCGGCGGCATGGACTTCGGCGACAGTTTCGTGAAATACAGCACGGCCGGCGGCCTCGCCCCGTCCGACTGGTTCACGCCGAGCAACCAGTTGATGCTGGAAGCCCAGGATTTGGATTTGGGGAGCGGTCCCACTCTCATCCCCGGCACGACGGATATGGTCGGCGGCGGCAAGCAGGGCATTCTGTACCTCGTGGACACGACCGACATGGGCCGCTTCCAGTCCGCCGGCGACAACGTCGTGCAGGAATTTCAGGCGACCACCGGCCGTATCTTCACCTCGCCCATCGTTTGGAACAGCCCAAACGGGCAGATGCTGTATCTTTGGGGGACAGGCGACACCTTGAAGGCGTACCGCCTTTCCGGGGGGCAGTTCCAAACCACGCCCGCCTCCCAGAGCGCCATGCCCGTCGCGTCCGGCGCCGGAACCGTCTTTGACTTCGCCCCGGCGCTGTCGCTTTCGGCAAACGGAAGCGTCGCCGGCACCGCCATCGTCTGGGCGCTCTGCCCGGCGGCCGGCGCGCGCCCGGAAAGCTTCCCCATCATCCTGCGCGCGTTCGATGCCACCGACCTGTCGCATGAGTTGTGGGACAGCGGCGCCAACGGCATCGGCAACTGGTCCAAATTCTGCCCGCCCCTGGTCGCCGGGGGCAAGGTGTATGTCGCCACGTTCTCAAACAGCCTGGCCGTGTTCGGCCTGCTGCCGCCCCCGTCGGCCCCGACGAATTTGACGGCGACTGCCGGTATCGGGCAGGTGGCGCTGTCCTGGACAGCAAGCGCCGGCGCGGTCAGTTATAACCTCTACCGTTCTACAACAGCCGGCGGCGAAGGCGCAACGCCCATCAAGACAGGTATTACTGCGACGACCTGCGCCGATACCGGTCTGACAGGCGGAACGCGCTATTTCTATAAAGTCGCCGCCGTCAATGCCCTCGGCGTCAGCGCCCTGTCCAATGAGGCCGAGGCCACACCGACGGCCAATGCGTCCGTGACGCTGACGCCGGTTGCCGACACCTACGTGCAGGACGGGCCTGCCGCCAACACCAACTTCGGCACCGCCCCCACGCTCAACGTCAAATACTATCCGGGGCTGAACCGGCAGACATTTCTGAAGTTTGACCTGTCCCACGTCACCGGCAACATTGCCGGCGCAACCTTGCGCTTGTACGGCGGCAGCGCCGCGACCGGCGTTTCCGACACCGCTTACGGCGTCCGCAGCACCACGTGGACCGAAACCGGACTGACCTGGAACACGCGGCCCGCGCTCGGCAGCCGACTCGGCAGTGCGGCCGTCACAAGTACCCCGCAGTATGTCGCCTGGGACGTGACGGGGGCGGCGCAGAAGACGAACGGCAGCCTGAGCCTGGCCGTGGTCATGGACGGCATCCATGCCGCCAATCCCGACGTCTTTCAGTCACGGGAAGCCGGCGGCAACCCGCCGCAGCTTGTCCTGACTTTGAGCAATTTCCCTGCCGGCGCGCTCTCCGGTTCGGGCGCGCTGTCACTGGGCGGGGTGAACCTGACGACGGCGGGAATGCGGGACTGGGCGCACTGGGGCGGCGGCGATGTTCCCGGCCTGGACCGAAGAGCAGCGGGCGGCGCTCTGATCAGTGACGAAACGGGCATTGGAACAGGGGCGGTATACGCCTACAACAACGATGTCCACGGGTTCACCTGGACCGACGGCGCTCCCACGCCCTCGGCGTCCAACACGACGACCGGCCTGTATACGCTCGGCAATGGAAATGGGTTTACGTTCAGCGTCCCTGCGGGAACCGCCCCGCAGACGCTGCGCGTGTACGTGGGTGCCTACAATGCCGCCGCCCGGCTCACAGCCCACCTGTCCGACGGCTCCGCGCCGGACTACACGGATGCGTCGTTCACGGGGACCAGCGGCCATAGCTTTGACGCCGTCTACACGCTGACCTTCCACGCCGCCTCCGCCGGGCAAACCCTGGCAGTCACCTGGACGCAGACCGCCGACAACGGCAATGGCACGGGAAACGTCAACTTGCAGGCGGCGGCTCTGCCCTAATCACGCAGGCCGTGGAGTTTAATCCGCCCGCGCAATTCATAATTGCGCGGGCGGCGGACTTCCTGCAAGTAATGCCGGTAAAACGCGATCTGATCCAGCAGGGTCATCTCCCACATCGTCATGCCGTCTGTCTGATGCCATTCCTGCCAATGACGCGCGCGCCACCGCAGCAACTGCACCATGAAATCCCAAATCTTCCGGCGCGGCGCGACAACCGGCTCACCCATCCAGGAGCCGTGTTCCCAATGGTAGGCGATGTAGGCGCGCGAGCGCCCCTCCCCCACCGCGCGCCGGTAAAAACTGTCCCGTGACAGACGACTGGGGTCGAAATGATGCTCAACAGGTTCCCCTTCGGCCCACGCCAGCCGGTACCCGGCCTCCTGCAGCTGGAACGAAAACAGCGTCTCGTCGTTGAAGCCCAGCGCGCCCGGACCCAATTCAGGATCAAAGCCAGGGACGGCTTCTAAGACATCCCGCACAAAGCCCATGCTCGCCCCGACCAGCACGCGCGGACGTTCCCCCGTCGGCGTTTCATCACACGCCAGATACGACCGATGCCGCGCTTCCATCCAGGGACGCTCCAAATGCCGCGCCATCCGCACCCGCCCCGTCACCGCCTCGGCCCCACCTGCCCGCAGCGGCGCGCACATCTGCCCCACCCAATCTGATGGAAACCGCACGTCGTCGTCGGTAAACAGCAGGAACCGCCCCTGCGCCTTTTTCATGCCCGCGTTGTAGGCAAACCCTTTCCCACGCCGCCCTTCGTGGACATACTGCACCGTCATTTGCGGCAGACGGAACGTCCTCGCCAACTCAGCCGTCCCGTCCGTTGAGCCGTTGTCCACGACAACGAGTTCCGTCGGCATATCCGCCGTCGTTCCCACGCCCGCCAGCGAATCCAGCGTTTGGCGCAAATCCGAAACACGGTCACGAGTACAAAGGATAATGGAAGCCACAGGCAGGTTGCTCATAAAGGCATTCCCAGCGTTCTCCCAGGACTTTAGTCCTGGGCTGCCGAGGAGAAGACTGTCCGCCTTCGCGGACGAAGAAAGCCTCTGCAACAATCCTTCCGCGCCCGCGTAGGCGGGCAGTCTGCTCTTTCTCAGCCCAGGATTTTAATCCTGGGTGACTCCGGCTCAGGATTGATTCAGGAAGTGCGATTGCGGCAGGAGGCGGCGGAGTTCGGCGGCGAACAGGCCGATGGGGTCGGGCGGCAGCAGGCGGCGGACTTCTTCGGCGGCCCGCAGACCCATCGCCCGCCAGTCGTCGCGCCGCGCCCAGGCGCGTTCCAGTGCCTCGTCCAGACGGGCCGGACGCGGCGCGGCGGCGACAAACCCCGTCACCCCGTCTCCCAGCAGTTCGGCGTTGCCGGCCACGTCCGTCACGATGCAGGGCCGCCCGCACAGCATCGCCTCGACGATCACCAGCGGCAGTCCTTCAATGCGCGACGGCAGCACCAGCGCATGATGCCGCGCCCACAGCGCCTCGACATCGGGCATGAAGCCGCCGAACTCGATGCTTTCGACGCCGTACAGCGTCTGCAGGCGGCGCAGGTCGCCCTCGCTGGGGCCGCTGCCGTAGAGCGTCACCCGAAGAGGCCGCTCGCGCCACTTTGCCTGCCGCAAAACCTCAAACAGCAAGTCCTGCCCTTTGGCGCGCATCTCCAAACGGCCCACACAGGCCAGCCGCCACACGCCGTCGTCCGGCGGCCAGGGCGGGTCGGCGTCCCGGCGGACATTGCAGGGATTGCGCACAATCCGAGCGTCGGGCAGCGGGGCGGCGAGTTGGGTACGCACAAACTGCCGGTTGCCTTCGGAGACAAAGAAAACGACAAGTGCGTCCTCGTAACCGGCCCGCAGCCGCGCCGTCGTGTCCGGGTCGGGCCAGTAACACTCGTCGGCGCAGTGGACAACCGGGACATACGGGATGCCGCGCCGCCCGCACTCCTCCATCCAGGGCAGGCCGTCGCCCTGCGCGCCCTGCGAGATAACGACCAGGCCGGGCCGCACCGCGTCCAGCCAGTGCGTCGGGGGCGGCAGACGGAGCAGGCGGCGCAGACGCCGCCGCACCTTCGCAGGAAGCGCCGGGTCGGGCGGGGCGTCGCGCCGGGTCACGGCACAGCCCGCCTGACGCACCGCCTCCACCTGCGGCACCGTCTGCGGCCACCAGGGGACATTGACGGCGACGCGCTCCCCTTCCCCAGCCAGGCGCAGGGCAGTCTGGCTCCACAGTTCCTCGCTGCCGCCCCACGGAACGCCGCTCATGGTCGAGACAAAGCCGAGGCGCGTCACGACGCAATCCCCGCCACAATGGCATCCATCCGGGCCGACGTTTCACGCCCCAGCAACGACAGACACGCCTCAAACGCCGCCTGGGGCGCGAGTTCGTTCATGCAGCGGATGTCATGCGGGCAGCCGGATTTCCAGTGCAACACGGGCGAGCGGTGATGACAGCCCAGGCAGGGAATATCGGCCACCACCGCGAGGGACGTCGTCTCCGGCGGCAGGCGCAGGGCCGGGTCAATCGGCCCAAACAAGCCGACGCACGGCGTCCCGACCGCTCCCGCCATGTGCAGCAGCCCTGAATCAATGCCGACAAACAAATCACAGCGGGCCAGCGCCGCCGCCGTTTCTTCCAGCGTCAACTGCCCCACCCAGTCCACGGCCCCCGCCACCCGGTCCGATTTCGCTGCGCCCGTCTCGGCGTGAAAGTCGGCCCCCAGTTGCAGCACCGTCGCGCCCAGTTCGCGCTGCAGACGCGCCGCCAGTGCGTCCCAGTGTTCCATCGGCCACATCCGCACATCCCACGAAGGCCCGACTTGAATGCCGACCAGCGGCCCTTCCGCCCGTTCCAATCCGCGAAGTCGCGCCTCTATCCGGCGGGCCGCCTTGTACGGCACGTGAAGTCGCGGCTGACGCGAGACGGGCGCGACGCCCAGTTCGCGGCTAAAGCCGTCTACAAGGTGAATGGGAGGGCGATGGGGACGCTCGCCCGCCGGGCGCTCATCGTCCATTTGGGGGAGGAAATAGTGGTCAAAATCGCGAGGCTGCGCCTGCCCCGGCTCGCACGGACGCTCCGGTTCGACGATTCGGTCGACAAGGCCGCTCATCTGCACGATGGGCATAAACGCCGGGCTGGTGATGTAGACAATCAAGGCGCGCGGGTGGCGGGCGCGCAGGGCGGAGAGGGCGGGGAAACTGCTAATAATGTCTCCAATGCCCGCCTCGCGCTGGACAAGGATCAGCGGACGACGCCCGGCCAGACGCCGGACGCGCAGGTCCAGCCGAAACCACTGGTTCCGCGCATCGCGTTTGGCATTGCGCCACCGCCGCCGGACTTTCGGGAGGATTTCAATGAGCCGCACGGAGTATCGTCCTTAGTCACCCGGCGACTTCAGTCGCCGGGCATCTTCCTGATCTCTCCGTTCAGGCGCGGCCCGCCAGCGCCAGATCGTCTGAACGAAGGACAGTCGCCGGCTCGGACTGCCAGAAGCACCGGGCCGGGACGCGGACGCCGCCCGTTCCCCGAACAATCGTGCCGGGCGTCTTCGGGCCGGGCAAAACTTCTACTTGATGGCCGCCCGAAATGTAATCCAGCGAATTGAAGTCGCCGGAACGCGCGCCGACATCTAGATTGTACAAGCCGGGCTGGAGCTGCAAGTTGCCGATCTCCATAGTCACAGCGCCCCGGCAGCCGGATCGCAGGTCTTCGCGCTCTTCCGTCAAATCGGTGTCGAGTGACATCAAGCGCGTGCCTTCCAGCGTCGCAAAGCCGAAGCCCAGCGAGACGCCTTCCAACGCCATCCGCGTCTCAAACTCAATCCGCACTCGCAATGGCTCGCCGTGCCGAATCGGATCGCCGTCGTTGAAACTGACTCCTAAGAGGCGCAGATGCTCCCCCGCCCACGTGCCGGGCCGCTCGGCATCGCTCAGGTCAAACTCGCCCGTCGCGGCGGCGGATGTGCGCCGCAAATACTCGTCCAAAACTTCATGGGACGGCCCAAAGCGCTGCACCTGCCCGCCCTGCATCCACAAGGCCGTCCGGCACAGGCTTTTCACCGCACCCATGTTGTGCGACACAAACAAGACCGTCCGCCCGTCCTGCCGCGACACGTCCTGCATCTTGCCCAGACACTTCTTTTGGAACGCCGCGTCGCCGACCGCCAACACTTCGTCAACGATGAGGATTTCCGGGTTCAAATGCGCAGCGACAGCGAACGCCAGGCGCACGTACATTCCCGATGAGTAGCGCTTGACGGGCGTATCCAGAAAGTTCTCCACCTCGGCGAATGCGACGATGGCATCGAACTGCTTCTGAATCTCCCGGCGGCCCATGCCCAGGATCGCGCCGTTCATGTAGACGTTCTCGCGACCCGTCAGTTCCGGGTGGAAGCCCGTCCCCACTTCCAGCAGGCTGCCCACGCGCCCGTACAGGTCAATCTGCCCCGTCGTCGGCTCCGTGATGCGCGACAGCACCTTCAGCAGCGTACTCTTGCCCGCCCCGTTGCGCCCGACGATACCGACCACGTCTCCTTTGGCAATCTCAAAGTTCACGTCCTTGAGCGCCCAGAACGTCTCGGTCTGAGGACGACGACGCGGCTTGAACGCCCCCGCCAGGGCTTCCGCCGCCGTGCTGTGCTTGGGCGCGTTATGCGCCAGCGTATAGCTTTTAGAAACGCCGCGTACCGATACGGCCAGTTCGCTAGATGACATCGGCGAACTTCCTTTCCATCTTCTTGAACTGGAACGCCCCGGCCACGAAAACCAGCACCGACAGCACGGCGGCATAAGCCACAAATGCCCAGTGGACATGGCCCTTGCCGAATAAAGACCAGCGGAACGCTTCCAGCAGCGGCGCCAGCGGGTTCAAGAAATACAGAAACGACCAGTGGCCGAGCTTGTGGACGACGATGCTTGTGGCGTAGCCGACGGGGCTGCCGTACATCAAAAACTGCGTGAGGACCGGCAGCACATAACCAATGTCGCGGTACTGCACGTTCGCCGCCGCCGCCACCAAACCGACGCCCAGCGCCAGCATCAGCAGCAAAACCAGCCAGACCGGCAGCAGCAGAATTCCCCAGCCCGGCACGATATGGAAGGCAACCATCAGGACAACCAGCATCACGAAGGCGACCCCAAAGTCAATCAGCGTGGAGAACACCGTCGAGAGCGGCAGGACCAGACGGGGGAAAAAGACTTTGGAAACCAGGTGCGCGTTACCGACCAGCGACGCGCTGGCTTTGGTCAGCGTGTTGCTGAAAACGTTCCACGCGAGTTGACCGGCGAAGATGAACGCAAACGGCTGGATTCCGTCCGTCGGGAAGCCGCCGATGCGGCTGAAGAGAAAGAAGAAGATCAAGGCCGAGATCAGCGGCTGCAGGATGACCCAGGCCGCGCCAATCGCCGTCTGGCGGTAGCGCAGCTTGACGTCGCGCATGGCGAGCGTCATCAGCAGGTCGCGGAACTGCCAGACTTCTCCGAGGTTGAGCGCCGACCAGCGCGAACTGGGGCGAATCGTCAGGTGGGGCGTCTTCGCGACGGCGTCCCCTTCATGCACGGTACTGCTCATAGAACTTATTATGGCCTAAAGATGCGTTCCCAACAGGGCGGCGGAGTAGGCCGCCGTACCGACGCTACTGAGATAATCGCCGATGCTCTTGCCGTGGCGGCGGGTGGGGACAATCAAAATGTCGCCCGGCAGGATGGGCGGGTCGCCGACGCTGTTCTTGTTCGCCAGCAGGTCCTGGGTATTGATGACCACGAGAACGCGCTTGTCGGAGTGAACGTTCGCCGGGTCGTGGCGCAGGATGCCGATCTTCTTCTGGTCGCCGTCATTGGTCGGGCCGCCGGCCTCGGCCAGCGCCTGCGTCAGCGTCACGTTCTCGCCGTCCGGGTAGATGTACAGCGACGGCGCGCGCACCTCGCCCAGCACGGCGTACTTGGCGTTGTTGACCGGGACAAGCAGCGTGTCGCCGGCCATGAGTTTGATCTTGCCCACGGGGTCGTCGAGATTGTACTTGATCATGTGCAGGTCCAGCGTCTGGACCTGGCCCTGGTGGTTGATCTGGACTTTGGTCAGTGCC
>CAZZVX010000197.1:0-8943 GCA_964657535.1 Armatimonadota bacterium
CACCGGCGTCTACAAGTGTCCTGACGACTCCTACAACAATGGTCAAGCGACCGTTTCCTACGCGTTCAACACCAATGTCGTCGGCAAGAATCCGGCCGGCGTCTTGTCCGCTCAGGCCAGCCCCGCCGTCACTGTTGTGCTCTGCGAGGGGACCAACATCGGCACCGATGTCACCAACCCGCTTGAGAACGGCTCAGACGCCGTCACAGGCGGAAGCTACGTCGGTAACGGTGCCCAGCTCTTAGACACAGGTCTTGTCGGGAACCCGCCACTGGCGACTCCGCGTGACCCAAGTTACCTGACAGGCCGCCATACGGACGGCAGCAACTACTTGATGTGCGACGGACACTCCAAGTACCTCAAAGGGACCGCGGTTTCCGGCGGTGGCGAGCCGTCAACCAGCGGCGGCCAAGGTGGTTCCGCCGCGACGACGGATAAACTCTCCACAGGGCCGTTCGCCGCCACCTTTAGCGCACTGTAAAGACCTCAAGAAAGGCCAGACGCCGTCAGGGGTAATCCCCGCCGGCGTCTTTCCGCCTGGCGATTACAATTCAGATGCAATTCAACACCATGCAATTACTCCACATCACGCTTCCCCCGCGCTTAACAGCACGTGCGCTCCGCTTGTTCGTTCTCGCGGCAGCGATGCTTTCACAAGCAGCCTGCGCCCCGGCGACAAGAGCAGCGGACTCGGTCTGGATTTCATCCCTGGATTTGAGCAAGATGACGCAGGGCTATGGGAGTCCGGGTGTGGACCTGTCCGTGGAAGGCCACCCGCTTTCCATCAATGGGCAGAAGTTCGCGCACGGCGTCGGCACGCACGCGGTCAGCGTCTTCACGATTGACCTGAAACATGGGGCCGAACGGTTCCAGGCCTCGGTCGGCGTGGACGACGAGGTCAACAGCGACAATCGCTCCAGCGTGGAATTTCAGGCGCTGGGCGATGGCAAACTGTTGTGGAAGAGCGGCGTGATGAAGGCCGGGCAGGCGGCGGCGCCGGTGGATGTGGATGTCAAAGGGGTGGGCGTGTTGACACTACTGGTCACGGACGCGGGCGACGGCAACTCCGCCGACCACGCCGACTGGGCCGACGCCCGGCTGCTCGTCACGGGCGCGCCGCCGGTCGCCCTAGAGTCCCTGCGTAGCGAAGCCGTCATTCTCACGCCCAAGCCCGGCCCGCAGCCGCGCATCAACGGGCCAAGAGTCTTCGGCGTCCGGCCCGGCTCGCCGTTCCTTTACACGATCCCGGCGACGGGGACGCGGCCCATGGCGTTTTCTGTGGAGGGGCTGCCCCCCGGTTTACACATAGACGCCGGCACGGGACGCATCACTGGGGTTCTGCCGCAGAAGGGCGAACACGTCGTTACCTTACGCGCGAAAAACGCGCTCGGCACGGCCCAGAAGAAATTCCGCATCGTGGTCGGCGAGGAAATCGCGCTCACGCCGCCGATGGGCTGGAACAGCTACAACGCTTGGGGGACGGACGTGGACTCCGAGAAAGTCCTCCGCTCGGCGCGCGCCCTGGTCAAATATGGCCTGGACCAGCACGGCTGGACCTACATCAACATGGACGACGGCTGGCAGGGGCATCGCGGCGGGCCGCTCAACGCGGTCCAGCCGGACCCGCAGCGGTTCCCGGACATGAAGGCGATGTGCGACGAGATTCACGGCATGGGGCTGAAGGTCGGCCTTTACCACACACCCTGGGTGACGTCCTACGGCGGGCGCGTCGGCGGGTCGTCCGAGAACGCGCAGGGGACATGGGACGCTGCCACCATGACCCAGGGGCCGAAGAACAGCAAAACGCTGCCTTTTGCCATCGGGCAGTACCACTTTGCCGCCAATGACGCGAAGCAATGGGCCGCCTGGGGCATTGACTATCTGAAATACGACTGGGCGCCCAACGAACTGCCCGAAACCAAAGAAATGTACGACGCCCTGCGTGCCAACGGACGTGACGTCGTTCTGAGTCTCTCCAACAACACGACCAATTCGCTCTTCGCCGTCATCCCGGACGTTTCCAAGTACGCCAACTGCTGGCGTATCGGCGGCGACATC
Source organism: Armatimonadota bacterium (assembly GCA_964657535.1). Lineage (GTDB taxonomy): Bacteria > Armatimonadota > Armatimonadia > Armatimonadales > Capsulimonadaceae > CAZZVX01. Next base: position 2,059 of record CAZZVX010000197.1, read on the forward strand.
AATGACTCTTGGGGGTCTATCCAGGGTCACGGGTTCGGCAATGACCAATGGGCGCCGTTCGCCCGGCCTGGCCATTGGAACGACCCGGATATGTTTGAGGTCGGCGCCAACGGCGGCGGCAGCCCGAAGCATCTTACGCCCGATGAGCAGTATACTCATGTCAGCCAGTGGTGCCTGCTGTCCGCGCCCCTGCTGCTCGGCTGCGACCTGGAACACATGGACGACTTCACCCTGGGCCTGCTGACCAACGACGAAGTGCTGGACGTGGACCAGGACCCGCTCGGCAAGCAGGCCACGCGCGTCGCCGGTCAGGGCGAACTGATTGTCTATGCGAAGCCGATGGAAGACGGCTCCCGCGTCGTCGGGCTTTTCAATACCGGGCTTTTGGAAGCTCCCATCAGCGTGACGTGGGGCGAGTTAGGCATCGCGGGCCGCCAGACGGTGCGCGACCTGTGGCGTCAGAAAGCCCTGGGCGTGTTCGTTAACAAATTTGCGGCCCCCGTCGCCCCGCACGGCGTTCTGCTGCTACGCATTACGCCCGCACATCCCTGACATGACTCACGCCTCGGGGTACGAGCCGAGGACATTGACGTAGATCGTGTGTTTATTCAAAGAGTTTACTACCGTACACATTTTGGGCAGTCTTGACGTTCACTTGCTTGGCACTACTTGCAGCCTGACGGAGACATTCCAGCCTTCGTTGAGGCAGTGTTACAGCCAGACCACTCCGAGTTGGAACAGGCTCAGATCACACCGCTTGCGCCGATGGACGATCCCTTGCCATCACTGCCGGACGACCTCGACGCCCAGACAGACCATCCAGTAATAGGCCAGGCACGTCGCCATCAGTAGACGAGACAGACGCTCCGGCTGACTCAAATGACTGTGGCACAGGTAGAAGCCTCGGCTCTTCTGGTCCGAGAAGAAGGTCTCTCGATGCTGAAACGCTTCTTGTACCAGGCGCGGGCTTGCTCTAAGAAGTCCAAGTTCGTCACCAACAGAAGCGGCTCTTTCTGGCCCGGCTCCCAGGCCGCGCCCACCAGGACCGGTCCCAGCCCTTGTGCCGTAAACAGAAGGTCGGTCAGTTCCAGGCTTTGGCCGACCTGTAAACCAATCTCCGCAAGGTAGAAGGTCTCGCCGGGCCAGTCGTCTTCGCAAAGGAGCACGTTCTTGGCCGTGCGGCAGACGAAGTGCCAGCCCGCCGCCATCACGTCCGCCAGCAGGCCAGGGCCGTCGAACTCGCCGTCGCCTAAGAAGATGACCCTGCGCCCAAGCGGGACAAGCGACTTCACCTGCGCGAGCAGTTCTTGATGCCTCCGCTGGGTGAAGTGCCCCTTCTTGGCGGTGACGACCTGCCAGCACAGGGGCAATGCTCCCTTGCGGGGTCTGACATTCGTAAAGGACGCTGACCATGAGCGCCATGCACCAGCGCCACCCCAATAAAACCTTCGACCTGGCTGCCATCCATGACCAGCACGAGCGGGCCGGGCGGCAGGCTCCCCACCAGCGCCCGTGCGTAAGGCACGAAGAAGTCCTCGTGCGTGACCTTCGGGTTCTGAAGGAAGCGGGCCAGACGCTTGACGCGGCTCTCGCGCTTGCTGCGGTCGGGCGCTTTGCCGGCGACGGCGGCCAGGTGCGTCCTCCTGCTGCCCACGATGCCGCAGACTAGAGCGGCGAGAGTTTTCAAGTGTTGGGCCAGGTTGCCGGTCGGCTCGGTCGGATAGAGTTGCAAGAGTGCCGAATGTATGGCACAATAGCGTCTGAGGTTGTCGCTCATCAAGGTACTCCAGGACTGTGGTAAGAACAAGAATACCCCAAGCGGCAACCTCAACCCGCCTGGCTGCTATATGCGACCCCGAAAATTTGTACGGTAATGAATTCAAAGAGTCCATTCAGTTACTGATTCCATCGGCGGAACGCAGGTGAGGAGACATCAGAAGGGGACTTAGCGAACAATTTTCGGTTCAGCCGCACTTTCGGTAAAGCCAAACTTCGTGGCTGAAAAAATTGGTATCGTAAGGCATGACTCACACACTGCTGCCCGATCCCAATGCCCTCTGCCTGGATCACATCGCCGTTGAGGAAAACGTCATCGTCTTCCACGTCGCCACCACGGCCCGGACGGCCACCTGCCCGGACTGCGGCTGTCTTTGCACACGCATCCATAGTCGGTACCACAGGACACTTCAGTATCTGCCCTAGTAGGGCAATGCCATTCGCTTTCTGCTGACCGTGTCCAAGTTCTTCTGCGACAACCACGGCTGCCAGAGGATAATCTTTGCCCAGAGGATCAGCAATATTGCCTCTTGGTACCTTGGTACCTTGACAGGCAGACGCAAACGTGTTATTATTTAATCGGTTAAACGAATGACGGTGGAGGGAAAGATTTTGGCAGGCGCGCGTGTCCATAAGCGACCGACCGGTTCCGATGTCGCCCGGATCGCCGGCGTCTCTGCGGCGACCGTTTCGTATGTCATCAGCGGGCGGCGCGACGTGGCGTTGCCGGAAGCGACCCGGCAGCGCGTCTGGGCGGCGGCGCAGGAGTTAGGGTATCAGCCGAACGCCGTGGCGAGCGCCCTGTCAACCGGGCGGACCGGACTGATCGGGGTCTGGATTGACACCCTCGTGACCTCTTATCACGCAAACGTCGTTCACCAGTTGGAGACCCACCTAGACATCCACTCCTACCGGCTCGTCATCAATCTGCTGCGCCGTATGGAAAACGGCGTTCCCATGCGCGACGGCCACGACCTGCTGTTCACGGACGGCCTGATCGTCCATCAGAACCTGGCTCATGTCCGTGGCCTGTTCGATGTGAACGGGCGGATGCGGCTCCCGGTCGTTTATACGGGCGTGGGCGCTATGCCGTCGGACCGCGTGGACTCCGTCACGGTAGATCTCGGCGTCGGAACCACGGAAGCCATGCGGCACCTGCTGGGGCAGGGCCGCACCCGGATCGCCTACCTGACTGGCGAAACAGAGATCGCGTTCCATGACCTCCGCCACACAGTCTACGAGACTCTGCTGACGGCGGCGGGATTCTCGCCCGAATACATCGTGACGCCGCAATCTTCCCGTCGTGCCTGTCGCGAGACGATGCGCCGCTACGTCCAGGAAAACGGCAGCCCGGATGGCCTGTTCTGCCACAACGATGAGTTCGCCGTCGGAGCCTATCGGGGTCTGCGCGACCTGGGGATTCGGGTTCCCGAAGGTATCGCGCTGGTTGGGTGCGACGGCATTGAGGAGACGGAGTATGGCGACTGCCCGCTCAGTACCATCGTGCAGCCCCTCGCGGAGATGGCCGAGGCCGCATGGCAGCTGCTCGACCGCCGGATGCGCGAACCAACCGCGCCATTGGAACACATCGTCCTGCCCGCACACCTGGTCGTGCGGCAGTCGTCAAGCCCGTTCTAGGGTCACATTCCGACCAGGTTTCTGAACTCATCTACTCTAGGAGGTAGAACCATGAAACGCTCTTTGCGTGGTTTCACGCTCATCGAACTGCTCGTCGTCATCGCTATTATCGCCATCTTGGCGGCGATCCTTTTCCCCGTCTTCGCCAAGGCCCGCGAAAAGGCGCGGCAGGCCGCGTGTTTGAGCAACCTCAAACAACTCGGCCTCGGCTTTCAGCAGTACATTCAGGACAACGACAGCGTGTACCCCTGCACTGTCCAGGACCCCAACCACAATCTGCCCAACTGGGATGCACAAATCTATCCCTACGTCAAGTCTACCGGCGTCTACAAATGCCCGGATGACTCGACCTCGGCATCCGGCACCAAGTCCCCCATGTCTTACGTCGCAAACTATCAAATGCAGTACACCACCGGGTTCAGTGAGGCGCAGATTGACGCTCCCGCCTCTGTGATACAAGTCTATGAGAGCAGCTATGGCGGCAGCACTGATGACCCCACCAACCCGTCTGTGTGGTCCCAGGCGGGGCAGAATTACGACTGGGCGACCGGCGGCTTTACTGGTTTCAGTTCCTGGAAGCCACGCCACGACAGCACAACGACGGCTCGTTCCAACTACCTGGCCTGCGATGGTCATGTCAAATTTCTGCCGCTCGTCGTGGTCTCGTTCGCCAACAGTGCGGCAGGGACGGCGCCACAAAATATTCCGCCGAGCCAGCTCGCGGCGAACAACTTAGTAATGACTATCGTTCCGAAAGGGTAAGGCGAGAGCTGACCCCTATTGCTTTATCAATGGGGCGCCGATTGGTCGGCGCCCCTGGAGCCAACATACGAGATGCTGCGAACTATGGTGCTGACCCTGACTGCCGGGGCGCTGCTGCTGACGGCCACGGCCTGCGGGGTCCTGGCGAAACCCGCCGCGAAAGCCCCGAAGGCGGCGGGCAAGACGACGGCGGCCTCTGCCCCGGCGGACGACCTGACGCCGCGATTCCCGGCGGGCAGCGTGATTCTGTTCCAGGGCGACTCCATCACCGACGGCGGGCGCGGCTACGGCCCCGACCCGAACCACATTCTGGGACAGGACTACGCCTACATTATCGCCGCCCGCTGCGGGGCGCACTACCCCGACCAGAAGTGGACGTTCTACAACCGGGGCATCAGCGGCAACAAAGTCACCGACCTGGCGGGCCGCTGGCAGAACGACGCGCTCGCCCTCAAGCCGGACATCGTCAGCGTCCTGGTCGGCGTCAACGACGCCGCGAGCGTCGTCAACAGCGGCGGCACGGGCGGCGTCTCGGCGGCGCAGTACGAGCAGGTCTACGACCAGATTCTGCAGCAGTCGCTGGCGCAGAACCCGAACCTGAAAATCGTGCTGTGCGAGCCGTTCGTCGCGCAGACCGGCCACGTCCTGGAAAATCCGACGCTCTGGAACGCCGAAATTCCGAAGCGGCAGGCGGCGGTCGAGCGCCTGGCCGCCAAGTACCACGCGCCCGTCGTCCGCTTCCAGGACGTGCTGGACGCGGCCATCGCGCACTCGTCCCAGCCCATCGCCTACTGGGTGTGGGACGGCATCCACCCGACCTACGCCGGGCATGAACTGATGGCCGAAGAGTGGCTGCGCACCGTCAACAAGTTCTATTTCAGCGGCCACGCGCCCCCGCGCCCGGCGGTCGCCGCGACTGCGCCCGTCGCGACGGCCCCGCCGCCGCCCGCCCCGCCCTCCGGCGCCAAGCAGGGCGCGCTGTCCTTCGCGGCGTCCCAGTCCACCATCAACGCCTCGGTCATCGTCCTGGGCTGGAGTTTCACGACCGGGGCCGCGAAAGTCACGGTCACGTCGCTGGGCTACCTCAACGACGGGGCGACCGGAGCCGCCGCGACTCACACCGTCGGCATCTACGATGCGGCGACGAAGACGCTTCTAGCCCCTGGCGTTTCCGTCACCACATCGGGCGGCGACTTGTCGGGGACCAATGCGACGTTCACTTACGTCAAATTAGACACGCCGCTGGCCTTGACGCCGGATACGGCGTATGCCATCGCCGCCACGGAAGCGGGAACGGGGTGGCTCCAGGCCCCCAGTCAGGTTTCGGCGGACTACGGGATTGACCGGGCCTCGCTGCACTGCGCTTTTCATTTCAACAGCAGCACTTTGGTCTACCTCGAACAGACCTACGGCGCCAACGACCCGGCCATCTTAGGCCCGAATTTTCTCGGCACGGCGGCAGTAAAATAAGGAAAGTCCCCTTCATGCGTAACGTTCTGCCCTGGCTTCTCCCCGCGCTGGCGCTCGTCGGCCTGGCGCCGTGTCGGGCCGATGTCAAACTCCCCGCTCTGATCTCCGACAACATGGTGCTGCAGATATCGCCCCAGACGCCCCTTTGGGGAACGGCGGACAGCGCCACTGCTTCCTTTGACGTCGCGACATTGTCCACTGCGATGTAGAGCCAGATGGCGGAAGGAACTGTGCCAGTTGCACGCACATGACGCGCTATATCGTTGAGCCGTTCGGACGAGTCACGGTCGCACAAATCAAACAGGAACGTATGTGCAACATCCTTCGATAAGACGCGCGCATCACCATTCGCGGCGACAGCGATGAGGGGAGTATCGCCGTACAGGTCGTAAGACAGCCCGCACAATTGCCAGGTCTTGCCCTGGCCGCTGCCGCCGTGTAAGATCAGACAGGACGGCTCGCGCCGCCACAGGGATACTTGTGGTATTTCTGCTGGCGCTGCACCGTTGCAACGTGCATCACCAGCAGCATCATAGTCAAACAGGAAAGCAAGGCTGCCATTCCGCCTTCCCGTCAAGCGCTCAGCACTGGCCTTAACAATGGAGGGCCATTGCTGCTGGTCCAGTGGCACATGACGCAGGCTACGCCCGTAGAAATTGTCACCGGTAGAGATGTTGCTCCCCGTAACACTGCCCTGGATTGCCACGGCACGCCCGCCGACGGCAAAGGTGGTATGGTCACTCTTAGACGGTTCACGGCCTAGGAGCCGATGAACCCCAGACATCAGTCTTTGTTTGAGGCGATTTACCATTCCCTGGATCATTTGTGGGTTAATTATCCAAAGGCATTGCCCGTTGTGGCTGGCAGCCGTGAAAACTTCTATGTGCCAACGCTGCTCGCATTTTTGGCCGCCATGTTGCTGGACTCGAATACCTGCCGTTGAGCGGAGAACGGCGTTGTATAGCCGCTCGCTGGGGTCAGGTCAGTTCCTTCAGGTCCAGTGGCGACTGCCCATCGAAAGAGCGGCAGAATACCCCATCCATAGCGTTGAAAGGCCGTGAACACCGGGGTTAAAATTGGCCTCCAACCAACAGATAAATTGACTCGCCGATGAATGCTCGTGAGGCGTATGTCCTACTCCGCTACGGAACAGATTGCGGCGATCCGGTGGTATGGGGACCGCGTTTCTACCAAAATAATAGAAGTTTTGTGAAACCAGGACATTCTCCCCGCTGATCA
>CAZZVX010000198.1:0-8901 GCA_964657535.1 Armatimonadota bacterium
TTCATCGGAATCATCATCGTCGCCATTATCGGGAACGCGGCGGAACACTCGACGGCGGTCTGGATGGCCCTTAAGAACAAGATGGACATCTCGATGAGCATCGCCATCGGGTCGTCCACGCAGATCGCGATGTTTGTCGCGCCGGTGCTGGTCATCGCCAGTCTGTTCCTGCACCACCCGATGACGTTCGTGTTCAGCGTGCCGGAACTGACGGCCATCGGCTTCAGTGTGCTGATCGCGGCGTTCATCGCGGGCGACGGCAAGTGTCACTGGCTGGAAGGGGCGCAGCTCCTGGCGGCCTACGCCATCATCGCGCTGGCGTTCTTTTTCCTGCCGCCGTAGGCGTTCCTTCGATGACACTCTCCCCGGTCGAATACGGCCCGCACCGGAGCGGCGCAGGCAGTCCCGACCAACAGCGCCCCTATCAGCGCGGCCAGAGCCGTCCTCAGCGATTTTTTCAGTGCGCAGGACGATTTCGGGGCAGACTTTCCGCGCCTCACTCTCAGACAAGGGTGAGAGCGTTTTGGGACGGGTCCGGCCCGCCGGGGACGGGGACTTACGCGCCCTGGCGGGAGCGCGCCCGCTCGATCTCGCGCTTGGCGACGGCGACGACGTTTTCGGTGGTGAAGCCGAACTTCTTGGTGAGTTCTTTGAGCGGGGCGCTCGCGCCGAACGTGGTCATGCCGATGACGGCGTCGGGGTTGGGGACGTAGCGGCCCCAGCCGAACGGCGACGCCTGCTCGACGCCGACGCGGGCGGTGACGCCGGGCGGCAGGACGCTGTGTTTGTAGGCGTCGTCCTGGTGTTCAAAGAGTTCCCAGGAGGGCATGGACACGACGCGGGCTTTGATGCCTTCGCTGACTAACTGCTCGTAGGCGGTGACGCACAGACTCACTTCGGAGCCGGTGGCGAGCAGAAGCACGTCGGGCGTGCCGCCGGGGCCGGAGTTGTCGGCGAGGACGTAGGCGCCGCGATGGACGCTCTCGGCGCGGGCGTACTTTTCGCGGTCGAGTGTCGGCAGGGGCTGGCGGGTGAGTATCAGGACGGCGGGTTCGTGGCGCAGGTTCAGGATGACGCGCCAGGCCTCGGCGACTTCGTTGGCGTCGGCGGGGCGCAGGACAATCAGGCCGGGGATGGCGCGCAGGGCGGCCAGATGCTCGATGGGCTGGTGCGTCGGGCCGTCCTCGCCGACGCCGATGGAGTCGTGCGTGAAGACGTGGATGGTCGGTATCTCCATCAGGGCGCTGAGGCGAATCGCGGGGCGCCCGTAGTCCGAGAAGATCAGAAAGCCGGAGCCGAACGGGCGCACTTTGGACAGCGACAGGCCGTTGACGATGGCGGACATGGCGTGTTCGCGGATGCCGAAGTGGAAGTTGCGGCCCGCGTAACTGTTCGCCTCGAAGTCGCCCGCGCCGTCGAACGTCAGGCGGGTCTTGGTGCTGGGGGCCAGGTCCGCCGCGCCGCCGACGAGCCAGGGCAGGTGCGGGGCGATGGCGTTCACGACTTTGCCGGAAGCGTCCCGGCCCGCCAGCCCTTTGGCGTCGGGCGGGAAGACGGGGATGTCCTTCTCCCAGCCGTCGGGGATTTGGCGCTTCTGCATCTGCGTGAGCTGGGCGGCGAGTTCCGGGTGGGCGGCGCTGTAGCCGTCGAGCAGGGTGAACCAGGCGTCGCGCAGTTTTTTGCCGCGCGCCCCGATGCTGTCCTGGAAGTGCTGGTACACGCCGTCAGGGATGAGAAACTTGGCGTCTTCGGGCCAGCCGTAGGCCTGTTTGGTCAGGCGTATCTCTTCCTCGCCGAGCGGTTCGCCGTGCGCGCCGTGCGTGTCTTGTTTGTTCGGTGCGCCGTAGCCGATGTGGCTGTCCACGATGATGAGCGTGGGCCGGTCTTTCTCTTTGTTCGCCACATCGAAGGCGCGCTTGAGCATCGCCAGGTCGTTGGCGTCGCCGACGCGGGTGACGTTCCAGCCGTTGCCCAGGAAGCGCGTGGCGACGTCGTCGGAGTAGGCGAGAGACGTTTTGCCCTCGATGGTAATTCGATTATTGTCGTATATCCAGCAGAGGTTGTCGAGCTTGAGATGGCCCGCGAGCGAGGCGGCTTCCTGGGAGATGCCTTCCATCAAGTCCCCGTCGCCGCAGAGGGCGTAGACGCGGTAATCGAACATATCGAAGCCGGGGCGGTTGAAGGTCGCGGCCTGCCACTTGGAGGCTATCGCCATGCCGACGCTGGTGGCGATGCCCTGGCCGAGCGGCCCGGTGGTGCATTCGACGCCCGACGTCCAGCGGTATTCGGGGTGGCCGGGGCATTTGCTGTCCAACTGCCGGAAGCGCTTGATGTCGTCGAGGGTGACGCTGGGCGTGCTGAGGTTCTCGTATTTGCCGTTGACGCTCTGGACATTGGTGAGGTGCAGGAGGCTGTAGAGCAGCATGGACGCATGGCCGATGGACAGCACGAAGCGGTCGCGGTTGGGCCAGATGGGGTCGGCGGGGTCGAAGCGCAGCAGGTCGTTCCAGAGGGCGTAGGCGACGGGCGCCATCGCCATCGGGGTGCCGGGGTGGCCGGAGTTGGCGGCCTGCACCGCGTCCATCGAGAGGGTGCGGATGGTGTTGATGCAGAGGGTGTCGGTGGGGCCGGCGAGCGGCGGGGCGGGCGTGCTTTCGGTCGGCGTTGCCAGGGTCGAGGCCATCGTCGGGTTTGCTCCTTGGGTTGCGTGGTGAGTGCGGTCGGGTTTGGGAGTGTTATACCTGATTTTGGGGCGGGATTGCGACGGGGGAGACCCCTTCGCCTTCGGAAAGGGAGAGGGGGAGTCGGAAGGAGAGAGGGCGAGGTCGCCGTGACGGGCGGCGGAGGGGGCGGGCATTCTTCCAGATTATCTTTCGGGCAGCAGTCGTTGCCTAACGGCAGAACTCAGGCGCGCTGGAGAGAGGCACGAGCGGAAGCGTCGGTTGCAACAGTTGTTGGGCCGCTAACGGACGCGGCAGTCGGGCGGCCTGGATGCTACAACCTTCATGCAGGTCACGCTTAATCGGCCAACCTGCAGGCCATAACCGGCCTCATCTCGGTAGCCACCACATACGTAGTCGTAGAACGCTTTGCCCGGACCGAGATGGTAGCCGGACCATTCAGGAATCAAGATTTCCGCCTTAAAACGATAGCCATTCGCGTACAGCACAGCGAGACCGAAGAGCAGAACCAAAGCCACCAGCACGAAAACACGCTTGCCCCAAGATGTCTTCCGAACTGAAGCGCGAGTAGTAGCCAATTGGTTGTTACCTCAGCGGTGTCTAGCGGCCTAACGGCGAGGCTCACCTGCGCCCCCCGCTGCCCCGGCCACGGGAGAGCCTGCGAAGCCGTGCCAGGATAAGGTGCGGTGGCGTCGGCTGAAGCGGGTGTTATGCCGATGGCGGTTCGGCCCCTTCATGCCTGCGTAGTTGTTGTAGCAGGGTAAGACGAAGGGTTCGGCGCTCATCGTTTTGCTTTTGGTACTGCTCGCTCCTCTGCCGGTCTTTCTGCTCCTTTTGCCGCTCGAAACAGACCCGGCAGGCGCAGGGTAGCCACCTGTTCGCCGGTGTAGCCCGGAATACCATCCCCGATGCACTCAGATGCCGTTGCCCACAGAGCGAGCAATCATAGGTCGGTTCTGGCCCAGTCGTCTCCGGTCCAATGTCCATAGCGCAGGCTACCCTCCACGGCATAACGGCACGGGAGTTCTGGCGCGCGCAGTCGGTCGGTCAAGCGCGCCCCGCCCCCGTCGCGCGGTAGCAACGACCTGTTACATTCTCAGCCAGGGGCCGGCCCCGTGAAGCGGCGAAAGCCTCCCTGCTGCGATGCAACAAGAATTATACCGCGTGTGACGGCGGGAATTGCAACAGCGGCGGCGGTGTTTTGGGGCGAAATGGGGGGCCTGGAAGGGGCTGCGTAGAGTGTGGGTAGTATAGGGGTAGAGTACGGGTAGATAAGGAGGATATTAGACGGTGATTTGGCTTACAGTTTTGGGCGGTGGGGACGGGTTAGCGCGGAAGGGCTTCGATCTGGGCGAGCGCCCAGCGGGCGTGTTCGCGGACGAGGGGTTCGGGGTCGGTCTCGGCGGCGTGGGCGAGGGCGGGGACGGCGCGGGGGTCGGCGAGGTTGCCCAGGGCGACGCAGACGTTGCGCAGTAGGCCGCGACGCTTGGTGCGGCGGATGGGGCTGTGGCGGAAGCGTTCGCGGAAGGCGTCGTCGTCGAGGGCGAGGAGTTCCAAGAGGTCGGGGGCGAGCAGGTCGGCGCGGGGGCGGACGGCGGGGTCGGTGGTGGGCTGGGCGAACTTGTTCCAGGGACAGACGGCGAGGCAGTCATCGCAGCCGTAGATGCGCGCGCCGATGAGCGGGCGCAGTTCAATGGGGATGGGGCCTTTGAGTTCGATGGTGAGGTAGGAGATGCAGCGGCGGGCGTCGAGCGTGTAGGGGGCGGTGATGGCCCCGGTCGGGCAGGCGGGCAGGCAGCGGGTGCAGGTGCCGCAGTGGGTGGTTTCGGGGGCGTCGGCGGACAGTTCGATGTCTAAGATAATCTCGCCGAGGAAGAACCAGTTGCCCAGGCGCCGAGAGATGAGGTTGGTGTGTTTGCCGATCCAGCCCAGCCCAGCGCGCATGGCGAGGTCGCGCTCGGTGACGGGGCCGGTGTCGCAGTAGACTTTGCCGCTGGCTTTCGGCTCTTGTTGCTGAATAAAGGCGAGGAGCTGTTCGAGGCGCTGCCAGAGCGTGTCGTGGTAGTCGTCGAAGCGGGCGTAGCGGGCGACGGTGCCGGGAAGACAGCCCACCTCCCCGCGAAGCAGGGAGGTGGGTTCGGCGTAGTTGAGCGCGACGCAGACCACGGATTTTGCGCCGGGCAGGACTTGCTGGAGGTCGCCGCGCTTGGGTTCCTGGCGGTGCAGATAGAGCATTTCGCCGGCGCGGCCCTCGGCGAGCCAGCGGGCGTAGTGGCGGTGGTGCGGCGGCGGGTCGGCGGTGGTGATGCCGCAGAGGGCGAAGCCGAGTTTCTGGGCGCGCGCTTTGATGGCGTCAGAGAGGGCGGCGGCCATTGTACCCGTCCGCGATTTCGTGCCAGAAGTCAATGGTGTCCTCGCCCAAGTGCCAGCACAGGAAGACTTCGTGGGCGGGGTCGCCGCCCAAAAAGTGCGGGAAGTCTACCAGGCCTTGTGCCAAGTCTTTGATCTGGATGCCCTGGTCGGCGATGTCCTCGATGAGCTTCTGCGCCTCGATCTTCTGCTCGCTTTCCGTGGTCTGGGTGATGAGGGGGCCTTTGCCGTTGCCGCGCAGGATGATGGGCGGGCCGCTCCCCTCGCGCTCCTGGCGGGCGCGGACTTCGGCGAGCAGGTCCTGGATGCGGCGCAGGCGGCGGCGCAGTTCCGGCAGGGCGGCGCGGGCTTCGCGGATGCTGAAGTGTTTCTCAAAGATGGGCATAGGTGACTATACCCGTTCCTGCCACTGTCTAGTGGCCGCGCGGCCGGGCGTGAAGAGTTCGGTCGGTGAAGAGCGGCGGGAAACTTCGCGGGCCTCGTGCCAGCCGACGACGGCCCCCGACGCGACGAGCTGGCCCAGGGCGTTGCCGAGGGCGGTGGCCTCGGCGGGGCCGGCGACGACGGGGACGCCGCAGGCGTCGGCGGTCAATTGATTGAGCAGGCGGTTCCGCGCGCCGCCGCCGACGACGTGGATAACGTCGAAGGTCTGGACGAGCAGGCGTTCCAGGTCGGCGAGGCCGCGCCGGTAGGCGAGGGCGAGGCTGTCCAAACAGCAGCGGGCGAGCGTGGCGGCGTCGGTCGGGACGGTCTGGCCTGTGTCACGGCAGGCGGCTTGCAGTTCGTCCACCATGTCGGCGGGGGCGAGGAAGCGGTTGTCGGTGGCGTCCACGACGGGGCCGCCGGCGGGGATGCTTTCAGCCAGCGCGGCGAGTTCGGCGTAAGTGTAGTCACGGTCCTCGCGGCGCAAGAGCGAGCGGCGGGTTTCCTGGAGGAGCCAGAGGCCCATGATGTTTTGCAGAAAGCGCGTGGCGCCGCCGACGCCGCCCTCGTTGCTGAAGCCCGCCCGCAGGGCGTCGTGGGACAGGACGGGCGTGGAGATTTCCGCGCCGAGCAGAGACCAGGTGCCGGAGGACAGGAAGGCCCAGCGGGTTCCGGGCAGGGCGGGGACGGCGGCGACGGCGGAAGCGGTGTCGTGGGTGCCGGGGGCGTAGACGGGGACGCCTTCGGGGGTCGCTCCGAGGCGGTCACCGGCGACGGCGAGCGGCCCCAGGAAATGCGTCGGCAGGCCGAGGCGGCCGAGCAGGTGACGGTCCCAGTCGTTGGTGAAGGGGCTGAGGCACTGGGTCGTGGTGGCGTTGGTGTATTCCACCGAGTCGGCGCGGCCTGCGGTGAGGCGCGAGTGCAGCAGATCGGGCATGAGCAGCAGGCGGTGGGCGCGGCTGAGCAGGTCCGGGTCGCGCTGCCGGCGGGCGAGCAGTTGAAAGAGCGTGTTGAAGGGCAATAATTGGATGCCGGTCGCGTCCCAGATGTCTTCGGCGGGGACCAAACTCTGGGCGCGCATCATGGCTACGGGGTGGGACGCATCGCGGTAGTGGACGGGGGATTCGAGCAGCCGGCCCTGGCTGTCGAGGAGGCCGAAGTCCACGCCCCAACTGTCCACCCCCACCCCGGCCAAAGTCTTTGTTTCGGCGCGGGCCTGGGCGTAGGTGGTCTGGATTTCGGCCAAGAGGCGCTCGAAGTCCCAGCGGCGGACGCCGTCGGCCCCCATGTCGGCGTCGCCGCGCCCGGTGGGGAAGCGGCGCAGTTCGCGCAGGGCAAGTCGTGCGCCGTCGAAGGAGGCGAGGACGCCGCGCCCGCTTTCCGCGCCGAGGTCAATTGCGAGATAGTCTTGTGTTGCCAAGTTTCTCGTGTCTCCGAAGCAAAGGCCCGGCGGTTCAACTTCGTTAGCGCGGCAAAAAGATCACGAAGTCCGAAGGTAAGGACTCAGGATTCTGTTCTTAGCCCGCGCAGGCGGGCTTTGTGCTTTTGTTGGCGCGGTTTCAACCGCCGGCTCATCCTTCGACTTATCCCTTCGTTTGTCTTAGTTCCAGGTGAAGCGTAAGATGCGATGGTTCATGGAGTCGGCGACGTAGATGTCGCGGTGCGCCTGGGCGCTGCCGGGCGCGGCGCGGCCTGAGACGGCGAGGCCGCCGGGGCGGGTCATCGCGCCTCTGCCGGGCAGGGTGGTGAGCGTGGCGCGGCTGTTTCCGTTGGTGTGTTCCAGGGCCTGCAGGCGGCCCTGGGTCTGGGCGCCGGGCGTGTCGGTCGGGACGGTGTCGGCGACGTAGAGCAGGCCGAGGGCGTCGCAGGCGAGGGCGCGCGGCTCGTGCAGACTGGTGGGCCGGAAGCCGCCGACGGGGCGGCCCAGAGGGTCGTAGCGGACGATGCGGTGGGCCAGGGTGTCCGCGACGTACAGATGGTCCCCGGCGTCCACGGCGAGCGCCTGCGGGGACAGCAGGGGCGCGTACAGGCCGCCCTGCCCGCCGAGTGTCGCGAGGTAGTTGCCGTCGGCGTCGAACTTCTGGACGCGGCGGTTGCCGGTGTCTGCGACGTAGATGTCCCCCGTGCCGGGGGCGACGGCGATGCCGGTGGGGCCGTGCAGTTCGCCCGCGCCGCGCCCGGCCCGCCCGAAGATGAGTTCGAGGACGCCCTGGCCGGAGAACTTCTGGACCCGGTGGTTGCCCTGTTCGACGATGTAGAAGGCCTGGGATGCGTCGGTGGCGACGCCCTGGGGCGAGAGGAACTGGCCCCGGCCATTGCCGCGCCCGCCGATGACGGCGACGCCGCCGCTGGGGGTGATGCGCTGGACGCGGTGGTTGTAGGAGTCGGCGACGAACAGGACGCCGCCGCCGTCCACGGCCAGCCCGGCGGGGACGTTGAACTGCCCGGCCTGGACGCCGCGCCCGCCGATGACTTCGGCGAGGCGCAGTCTGGCCTCCCGCGCGTGCAGGGGGTCGAGCCGGGCCGTGGCCGCCTGCTTTTCCTGTTCCAGAAACGCGCCGTAGCCGCGCGGGTCGGTGATGCGCACCTGGGCGAGCGGGAGGGAGTCGCTGCCGCGCGGGGCGAAGGCGGGCGTCTCCGTCGCGGGGTCTTCGGCGGCAGGCTCCGGCGGGGCGGCGGGCGGCCCGTCGCCGAATTCGAGGAACTCAAAGCGGTTGCCGCTCATGGGGTTATTATAGCCGAAGGGAGGGGAGATTGGCAAGGGTCCTCCCATTCTGGGAGGACCCTGTGATACGCAGTAATGACCGCAGGGCATACCGAAGAACGAGGGAACAAGGTGGTGGGCTTCCCAGAGGCGATTGCCCCAACGGCGGGCGGGTAACACCTTGACAGGCGGCAGGCGGCATGATATACTGGGCCGTCTTTCACGATGTTCGGGATCGGACAAGCCGCCTTCCACATCGGCATCAGGTATAATTTTATGACTCGCGGGAACGGGCCTCCTCACCCGCGAAAGGAGCGACTGCATCCCTATGGCCTGGAAACTACGCAAAGACAAGCTCAAGACGGACGAGCCGGAGGCATCGGCGCAGGACGCCCCGGTGATGGCGACGGAACCGATGCCCGCCGAGGCGCGGCCCGCGTTCGACCTGGACGCGGACGGCGACGGGGCGGAGACGCCCAACGACGATCTGCAATTCGCGGGAGACGACGAGCCGGACTTTCTGGAACAGTTGAGACGCCTGGCGGACCAGCAGGAAGAAACGCCCCCCGCGCACCACGAGGAGCCGGTGGCGCTGGAGCCGCTGAAGCTGGAAGCGGAACCGATCACGATGGGAGCGTTCGCGCCGTATCAGCCGCCGATCACGCCGGAAGCGGCCTTCGCGCACGACCCGCTGCCGGAGTTCGACCCCGTCGTCGCGCCGTC
>CAZZVX010000199.1:0-3595 GCA_964657535.1 Armatimonadota bacterium
ATGAACGGGTAGTCGCATAAAGGACGGGCACCAGCATGAGGCAGGACATACGATACAGGACATACGACAGAGGCAGGACATACGTCGAGGAACGCCGCCGGAACGCCGGTGACGATGTCTCTGGGCAGCCTCTCTCATTGAACCGGGACGCCCTGTTCGCTGGGAGTAAGAACACCGGCAGTTATCAGTTCAACAAATCGCGTCCGTGCATGAAGCCTGCAGCCCCTCAGTGGAATCCCCTGGCAAGGCGGCTTGCCTGACGGCCCGAGAGGATCCGATCTCCGCGACAACCCTAGTCGCCGGCAGGAGGTTTGCAGTCCGGTTCCCCCGGAGGGGCGGCCCTGGGATATAGTGGGAAATGGTCATCCACCTCCCGGACAATCCGTTCGGGCAAGCGGCCAGGGGGATGACTGCAAGAATAGCCCCCTGACGCGGCGGTGGCCTTCGTCCCGACGTTCGGCATCACCAGCGCGGCGGGAGCGTTCGGACCGGCGTCCCCGCCATCTCGCGCCCGTTCAGCACATATGTCTGCGGCCTGCGGCGGTCCTCGATCAGGCGCTCCAGCACAGGGCGGAACTCGCCCAGGAGGCGCTCGCCCTGGGCCTTGCCGCCCGTCCAGAACAGCCGGACCGACTGCGGACGGAAAGGCCGGCGGCCCTGCTTCCACACGATCAGATGACCGTTCAGCAGGCTCACCTCGGCGGCCTCCTCCAGCCGCAGGGCGTGGGCGATAAGCGCGTTGACGCGCCCCTTCTCGTCGGCATCGCTGGCCGAGAGTCCTGGCAGCAAGGTCGCCTCGGCCAGGCGCACGGTCAGCAGCAGGCGGCCCGCTTCGGTGTCCAGGTGCCGGACCAGGCGGGCAAGGTCCGTGCGCAGCCCGGCGCGCAGGAGGGCCGGGCGGCAGTGGAGCGGGAGAACCCGCCGGAAGCCGGACTTGTTCCGCGCGTTCCTCCTGTCCCACTCGCGGGCAAGGCGGTCTTGCTCCTGCTCGGCCCAGGCGGCTTTGACGACGCATTCGCCCCAGAGAGCGTCGCAAGACTGCCGCGCCTCCTCCCGATCCTCGGCGAGTGCTGTCGCCTCAGCGTCGAAGACCGTGGCTTCCACGCCACCGGCGGCGTTATCAGCGGTCTTGACGCTGCTGGCTGTGTCTCGACTGTTCATTTTTCCCGTTCCCTTTCTGTTTTTTCATCCGGGAACCGCGTGCTTGAGCGCGGCTTTGGAGTCGCTTACCGGAGCTATACCTCCTCTACCGGAGGCTGCTGCAGAAGTGCGGGCTGAGTCATCAGCGTCCCGCCAGACAGTACAAGTCGCACTCGGGGCTCCGGGCTGCCCGGGATTGAACCCACGGGAGCATGTGAGGGAGGCGGCGCGGCAGGCGGTCAGTCACAATCACCGTATCGCGAAGTTGCCGACGCTGGCGGCGGCCTTCGAGACGCACCCGGAGCGAACCCGGTTCGCCTGCTCGCTCCTGGACGAGTACGGCTATCAGGGGCGATGCGAAAGATTTAATTGATTTGTCTATAAGGGGTACAATTGACACATCGTGCCCTTGCTTCAAGGAGGACTTGCGTGTCTGTTCGTTTCCTCGCCTGTGCGCTCTGCGCCGCTGGACTGCTGACGGCATCGGCTTTGCCCAGCATGGCCCAGAGCCTCAAGGCCAACCCCGCCCGCAGCGCCTACGCGCCCCTGCCTGACTCCGACACGCCGACGCAGGGGCAGTGGGGCGATCGGGGCGACGGCACCTACGCCAACCCCGTTCTCCCCGCCGACTTCAGTGACCAAGACGCTATCCGAATCGGCAGTGACTACTACGCCGTCTCGTCCACGTTCCAGTATTCGCCGGGCGTAGTCATCCTGCACTCCAAAGATTTAGTCAACTGGACCATTCTCGGCCATGCCGTCAGTGATATTACGCAGATCGGCCCGGACCTGAACTGGGACAAGATGGACCGTTACGGCAAAGGCGTCTGGGCCGGCTCGCTCCGCTACCACGCGGGCAAGTTCTGGCTGTACTTCAACACGCCCGACGAGGGCTTCTTTATGACCACGGCCAGGGACCCCGCCGGGCCGTGGGAGCCGCTGACGAGCGTGTGGCGCACGAGCGGCTGGGACGACCCCTGTCCGTTCTGGGACGACGACGGCCAGGGCTACCTCGTCACCACCCATTACGCTGACGGCTATAAGATACACCTCTTCAAAATGGCCCCCGACGGCAAGTCTCTCTTGATGAATTCGGACAAAGCCATCCATCAGTCGCATGGCAGCGAGGCCAACAAGCTCTACAAGATCAATGGCCTCTACTACCACTACTACAGCGAAGTGCAGGGCGAAGGGCGCGTCGTGATGATGGAGCGCGCCAAGAGTCTTGACGGCCCCTGGGAGATGCGTCAACTCAACCACGTCAACGCCTGCATAGACAAAGAGCCGAACCAGGGCGGCCTGATTGACCTCCCCGACGGGCGCTGGTACTTCTTCACGCACCAGGGGACCGGCGACTGGGAAGGCCGCGCCGCTTGCCTGTTGCCTGTCACCTGGACCGACGGCTGGCCGGTCATCGGCAAGGTCGGCCCGGACGGCATCGGGAACATGGTCTGGCACGCGCCTAAGCCGATCACCGGCTTCCCGTCTACACAGATTCAGACCAACGACGAGTTCACGGCGAAGACGCTAGCCACGGCACGGGAGTGGAACTATCAGCCCCGCGCGGACAAGTGGTCTCTTACAGAGCGACCCGCCTGGCTGCGCCTCCATGCCTTCAAGCCCCTCTCGCCCGGTGACTTCAAGAAGGCGGGTAACACACTCACGCAGCGCTCGGTGCGCACACCTCATAACAGTGTGACGGTGAAACTCGACCTGACTGGAATGGCCGAAGGACAGCAAGCGGGCTTCGCCCATTACGCCGGCCCCTGGGCTACGTTCGGCGTCACCCAAGCGAACGGTACGAAGACACTGACGTACACAGAGAACGGCTACGCGACTCCCGGCCCGGCGATCACGCAGAACGCGCTCTGGCTGCGCTCCGAATGGGGGTTCGACGGTAAAAGCCAATTCTCTTACAGCCTGGACGGCAAGACTTTCCTGCCGTTCGGCCCGGTCTATCAACTCGCCTGGGGCAACTACCGTGGCGACCGCATCGGCCTGTTCACGTTTAATGACGCCGGTGACAGCGGATATGTGGACATAGATTGGTTTCACTACGACGTCTCGCGGGCGGCACCGGGCGTGAATTGAGCGGCGCAATAGTTGGTCTCCGCCCCGTTGCTGTCAGGGCTTCACAAGGAGTACGGTCAGTTTCCCCGTCGTTAGTCCTGCGGCGGATGCCTGCACCAAAACGGAACCCGGCTAATAACCGGCTTGCAGAAGGATGCCCGTCTGCCCGTCGGTTGCTGACGACGGTCTATCGCCAGCGAGCCGAGCCTGTTCCAGTGTAAGCGACTGGGACGCCAACCGCACGGACCTCCGTCCTCCGCTGCGTCCACGACCTCGGTGTAGGCGAAGACCGCTTCCGTGCCGCCGCCTTCAACGGGCGCCAGCTCTCATCGTAACGCAGGCTGATCGCCACGAGAGCGTCGGTCGTTGTCACCGTGCCGGTCGC
>CAZZVX010000199.1:3605-8844 GCA_964657535.1 Armatimonadota bacterium
AGCCAAGCAAATATTTTGTTACCTAGCTGGGGTTCGGTGGCGGAGTCTGTCGAGGGCGACGGCGACGATGATGACGACGCCGATGATGATCTGCTGCACGTAGGACGGCCATCCCATCTGCTGCGAGCCGCTGCGCAGAAATGCCATGATTAAGGCCCCGATGATCGATCCGAGTACCGACCCCTCGCCGCCCGACAGGCTCGCCCCGCCGATCACCACGGCGGCGATCACGTCGAGTTCCTCCCCCACGTCCACGGTCGGGTCGCCCTGACCCAGACGCCCGTACTGCAGTACCCCGGCGAGGCCGAAGAACAGGCCCGCGATGGCGTAGATGCTGATCTTGAGCGCGTCCACGCGCAGGCCCGACAGGCGCGCCGTGATCTCGTTCGAGCCTATCGCGACGATATAGCGGCCCAGCACAGTCGCCCGCAGGATCACGGCGGTGACGACTGCCAGCACGAGGGTGATCCAGACGCCCGGAGAGACCTGGATCCAGGTCGGCTGTGGAAATGTCGCCGCGAGGTCGTTCAGCCAGGAGGTCGGGGAGTTGACGGCCTGCTGGTGGCCCAGCCAACTCGCAACGCCCCGCGCGATGCCGAGCGTCCCCAGTGTCACGATGAACGGCGTCACGCGCAGGCCCGTGATCAAGGATCCGTTGATGACGCCCGTCACGCCTCCGGCCAGCACGGCGACCAGGATCGCCAGCAGGGGGGAATGCACGGGGGATTGGGGCGGGACCTCCGGGTAGCCGCCGTTGAGGACGAGGGAGACGAGGACGCTGCAGAGGGCGATCACCGAGCCAACCGACAGGTCAATGCCGCCGCTGATGATGATCAGCGTCATGCCCAGCGCGCCTAGGCCGGTGATGACGGTCTGGGCGGCGACGGCGCGGAAGTTGTCCGGGGTCAGGAACGTCTTGGGGATCGAGATCGCGAACAGGATGATGACCAGGCCCAGGCCGATGAACGGCCCGAGGATGGTCAGCAGCTGTCGCCCGGACGCGCGGCCCTTTCCGGCTCCCGGCGTGGGCTGCGGGGCGGGCATATCGGCGCGGCCCGACGGCGTGATCGTGGAACTCATGGGATAATCCTCGACGCCTCATCTGAGACAACTTAATCGTAGACGATGGTGACTTTGCCGCTCTGGCCCTTGTCGGCCATGTCGTAGGCTTCACCCGCCTGGTCCAGCGAGAACCGGTGCGTCACCGTCTTCTCCGGGTGCAGTTCCCACCGCGACAGGCGCTCGACCAGTTCCTCCATGTGCGACAGACTCGTTACCCACGAACCGTAGAGCGTGATCTGCGGGTGGATCAGCAGCGGCGACACGTCAAACTGCACGTCGCTGCCCTCGCCCACGAACGCGCACCGGCCCCACTGCCGTGTCCCCTGCAGGGCGAGTTTCCGCGCGGGCGGGGCGCCGGAGCAGTCCACGCTCGTTTCGCAGCCTTTGCCGCCGGTCAGGTCTTTGATCCTGCCCAGCGCATCGGCGTCGCTGGCGAACGCCTCGTCCACCACGCCCATCTCTTTCGCCAGTTGGATGCGGGCCGGGCTGGTGTCCACGCCGATGACCTGATTGGCCCCGAGCGCCTTGCCGAGCATCCCCGCAGCGAGACCGACCGGCCCCAGGCCGGTGATGAGCAATCGGTCCCAGCCACTGACCTTGATTCGGGTCAGGGCTTCCCAGGCCGTGCCGAAGCCGCAGGCGATAAGCGCGCCGTCCACATAAGAAAGGTTGTCGGGCAGGGCGACGCAGGTGTTCTCCTCGGCCAGCAGGTACGGGGCGTGGCCGCCGTCGCGCTGCCAGCCGTAAGCGGCGCGGGTCTTGTCGCGGCAGGAGATCATGTAGCCGGCCTTGCAGTCCTCGCAGACGCCGCAGCCGCTGATGTGGTACAGCACGACCCGGTCGCCGGCCTTGAATCGCTTGCAGCCTGGCCCGACCTCGACAATCAAGCCGCACGGCTCATGTCCGGCGATGACGTTCCGGTAAGCCTCGTCGCCGACCCCTAAGTGTTCGCGGTAGATGGCGCGGATGTCTGAGCCGCAGATGGAGGAGGCCTTCATCTGGACGAGGACCTGCCCGTTTCCCGGCGTCGGGATCGGCTGTTCGCGGAAGGCGACGGTGCTGTTGCCGGGCAGCACCACCCCTTTCATTGTCCGTTCTGGCGTCGTTGTCATGGTTGCCCTTTCTGAATGCTTATATGACCTGTGTTTTCAATGTTTCGTTCGACCCAACTCGGGTCGGGTTCAAGCCGGAGTGATCTCACCGTCGGTATCCCAGAGGTCTTTCCAGGTCTGGCCCTTTTTCCACAGGAAGACATGGCCCTTGATGAGACGATTGTTCCTGTCGATGCCTGCGATCTCGACCATCTCGGCGTCGGTCAGCGGCGCGGACACGACCGCTTTCAATGTACTCAGATACTGCGAGCGCTTCACCGAGAACGGGATCGGAACCTGACCGTGCTGCACCGCCCACTTGACGCAGACGGCCGCCGGGTGGACGTCCAGACGCGCAGCAATCCTCACGATGACCGGATCTTCAACGTCCACCGTGTCGCCGGGCGTCCGGTCCCGCTCCGGGCGAGACGGCGAGCCGATGGGCGAGTAGCCGATGGGGACAATGCCGTTCTCGGTCACATATTGAAACAGTTCGGGCTGCTGGAAGTGCGGGTGCATCTCCATCTCGTTGGCGGCGGGCTGGATCGCGGCGTCACGCAGCACGAGTCTGAGTTTGGGGACGGTCATGTTGGACGTGCCGATGTGGCGCACTAGCCCCCGCTCGACCAGGGATTCCATCTGCCGCCAAGTCTCCATGTAGGCGGCGTGGATGTAGGGCTGGGCGTGGGGGTCGCGGGAGGACACGTCCACGCCCTTGCCGTGCGAGTTGGGGAACGGCCAGTGGACCAGATACAGGTCCAGGTAGTCCAGTCGGAGGTCACGGAGGGACTGCTCGCAGGATTTCGCCACCTGGTCGTGCATATCGTTCCAGACCTTGGAGGTGATCCACAGGTCTTCGCGCGGGACGCTCCCGGCGATGATGGTCTGGAGCGCCGGGCCGATCAGGTCTTCGTTGCCGTAGACGCTGGCGCAGTCGAAGTGGCGGTAGCCGACGGCGGCGGCGTCTATGACGGCCTGGGCGACTTCCGCGCCGGTGTACTTGTCGGAGCCGAAGGTGCCGAGGCCGACGGCGGGGACCTTCGTCCCATCGGACATGCTCCGTTGAGGGATCAGTGCCGGGTCAACGCCGTCGTCGACAAGGGTGAAGCTGTTATGAGACATCGGTGAGTTCCTTAAGTGCCGGTGAGCATCGCTGGGGTCGGCGGCGCGAATTGCAGATGGGCGGCGACGGTCACGGGTTTGCCGGTGGGCAGGGACAGCGTACAGCCCTGGGTGCGGACGCCCTGCGGTATCAATTTCTGCGCCTTGCCGTTGACCGTGAGGCTGGAAACGACGGCATCAGGCGGCAGCACGAGGGCGATGGTCTGGGCGTGGTCGGCGGTCAGGGTCGCGGTGAGCGTCCCGGCCCGCGTGTCCCAGGCGACGGTGTTGACGGTGATTGCGCCTCGCGCCCGCGTGCCGGAGAGTGTCCCCTGCGGCAGCGCGGACGGCAGGGCGGGCAGGAGCTTCAGACGGCCTATTTCGGACTGGACGATCATGCGATCCACGATCTCGGGCGTCGCGCCGTTGCCGTCGTCGCAGAGAGTGGCAGGGCCGCCGAAGTGACCGTCTACCATGCTGGGATAGATGGAGCGGCGCTTGGCGAGTTCGGCGATGCGGGCGTAGGCGAGGTCGCCCAGGCCCAGTCCGGCGGCGGCCAGCCCTGTGTGCATGAAGCCGTGGGTGGCGTCCTCGGTGCTGGCGTGGACGCGGTTCCACAGCGCGACTCGCGCAGCGGCGAACAGTTTGGGGTCGGCGTCCTCCGAGAACTGCCCGCTCTCGAACGCGCCGTACAGGTGCATCAGATGGCGGTGGTTGTTCTTCTCGCCCTGAGTCGGGTTGGACCACTCTTTCAATTGGCCCTGGTCGTTAATCAGCAGCGGGGGCAGTTTGGCGAGCATCGCCTTCCAGGTTTGCACTTCGGTCTGCTTGATGCCGAGCGTTTCGCAGCTGGCGATCAGATTGGTCAAGAGTTCGTGGGCGATCTCAATGTCCTGGGAGGTATCGTCGCCCCAGCCGTTCTCGGCGCTGAACGAGGGGCGGAAGGTGTAGTGGCCGCTGGCGTCCTCGCTGCCCTTCAAAAAGTCTTCGTAGAACAGGGCGCACTGCTCCATCCAGGGGATGGCCCGGTCACGCAGGAAGACTTTGTCCCCCGTGTACTGGTAGTTGTCGTAGTACCAGTGGGCGATCCAGGGGGCGCCGGGGGTCCACAGGTTGCCGGGCCAGCCGCCGTCCCAGTGCAGGGCGAGGCCGTTGTTGGAGGCGCGGCTGCCCGTCAGGATGCCCCGGCAGCCGTACAGGCCTTTGGCGTTGCGCTGGAAGTCGGGGATATAACTGTCCCAGAGGTTGAAGAAGCCCGCCATGTTCTCGGCCATGTTGGCGCTGTAGGCGCACTCCACGTCGAGCTGCAGGTTGGTGTCGGTAGTGTAGTCGCCGGACCAGGCGGGCTGCCAGGTGCCGGTCCAGATCCCAAACAGGTTCGGCGGCGTTTCCGGCCCGGCGCTGCACAGGAAGACGTAGCGGCCCGCGTCGTACATCCGCTCCAGCAGAGCGGCGGGAGGGCGCTTCTCGTGCTGCGCCACGTCCAGCAGATCCTCGGACGACATCCCGCGCTCGGCGGGCGTGCCGCCGAGGTCAATGGAGACGCGGTCGTAGATCTTGCCCCAGGCCAGCGAATGCGGCGCGAGCAGGGCGGCGTAACTGGCGGGCATGGCCGTCAATTTGCGCGTCAGGTCGGTCATCCACTGCGGGTTGTAGGCGGTCGCGGCGCGGTACAGGCCGGCGGTCTGGTCGGCGCGGGCGAAATCTGGATTCTGGGGCGAGTACGGCCAGGCCTGCGTATCCGGGAGCGGCGTCTTCCAGGGTTGGATACGCATCACCAGCGTCACCGAGTCCGCGCCGGTGACGGAGACGGAGTGACCGTCGCTGGTCTCCGTGCCGCCGCTGCTAAGGACGCGCACGGCGCCGTCGTAGCCGCCCTTGCCCTTGACGTAAATATTGTGGCAGGTAATCAAATCGGCTCCGTGCGTGACCGTAGACGTAATCTGGTCGTTGGCGACCTTCTGCATCGTCACGTTCAACGAGAC
>CAZZVX010000200.1:0-8843 GCA_964657535.1 Armatimonadota bacterium
CGGATCCGCTGGCCGTCCGCGACGCCCGCGGGAATCTTCACGTCCGACAGTTTCTTCTGCTTCGTCACCGTTCCCTCGCCCCGGCACTCCGGGCAGACTTCGACCGCCTGACCCGTCCCGCCGCACTGCGGGCAGGAACTCGCGCCGAACATCCCACGATTGCCCTTGAGTTTCCCCGTCCCGCCGCACATCGCGCACGGGCTGTTCCTGCCCGCCGGCACCGCGCCGCTGCCGTGGCACCGCTTGCAGGTCTCCGGCAGGTTCAGCGTGAAGCTTTTGCTGGTGCCTTTGAAAGCGTCCTCCAGGCTGATCTGGACGGCGTACTCGACTTCCTGCGGGCCGCGCGTCTCAGGCCGCATCGCCCTCCCCGGTCGGCTGCTGAAGCCGCCGAAGCCGCCCTGCGCCCCGCCCCCGTTCTGGCCGCCGAACAGCGACGAGAGAAAGTCGTCAATGCCCCCGCCGCCGAAGCCGAAGTCGCCGGGCGAGGCTGTGCCCCCCCCGAACCCGCTGGGGGTGAAGCCGCCCCCGCCTCCCGGAAACCCGCTCCCCTGACTGTAGGCCTTCCACTGGTCGCCGTACTGGTCATACTGGTCGCGCTTTTCTTTGTCCGACAGGACATCATAAGCCTCGCCGACTTCTTTGAACTTGTCTTCCGCGCTCTTGTCGCCGGGGTTGACGTCGGGATGGTACTTGCGGGCCAGGTTGCGGTAGGCGGCCTTGATCTCCTTCTCCGAAGCGGTTTTGGTGACGCCGAGTATCTTGTAATAGTCTTTGTAGTCAATCGCCATGCGTGTCTCTTCCCCCGTCAACTTGAGCGTGATACTATCAATATACCTAACATCATATGGCAGAGTCAAGTTCCCAACTTCTTCCGCTCCTGCGCCGACCCGCTTTAGCCTCCGTGGGTTTAGCAACTTGGGCCGGGGGGTAGAACGGGCTTACGTAGGAACCGCACACTTTCTTTGAGAAATAAACGTTCAGGAGAGAAATCAATGGATGAGACCAGCACCACCCCGCCGATCACCGAACAGGTCAAGGGCCAAGTGATCGAGCAGGCGCAGCACGTCAAGGAACAGACACAGCAGGCCGTCCAACAGGGCCAGCAGGCCGCCGGGCGTGTCGTGGATCAAGTCAAAGGCCAAGTCAAGACGAGAGTCTCCGACGGCAAAGACCAGGTCGCCGCGCACGTCCTGGATGTCGCCGAGGCCTTCCGCGCCCTGGGGACGCAACTGGAGCAGTCGGGGAACGGCAGCGTCACCCCGTATGTCAACCAGGTCGCCGACAAAGTCTCGGTGATCGGCCAGACCCTGCACGACAAGGATGTTGACCAAATCGTTGCCGAGACCGAAGACTTCGCCCGCGCTCAGCCGGCGCTGTTTCTCGGAACGGCTTTGGCCCTGGGCCTGTTCCTCGCGCGCTTCCTGAAAAGCTCAGGCCGCAGCGCGACGGCGGCGGCGTAAGGAGAAGCCATGAGCCAGCCCCCAGACTACGGCAGCCGCTTGGACGCGCCGACGGATTTTGACCCGATGACTGACGGCGAAGACGAGATCGTTGTCGTCCAAGCCATCGTGATGACCGACGCCGATATTTACGAAGGAGCGCCGGACGCCGCCCCGTCACAAGGAACCGAACAACCCATGGAAAAACCACCCCTCGCACAGAAAGCGAGCGAAGCGCTTCAGACCGCAACCGGAGCGATTGGCAGCGCCGCCGGAAAAGCCGGCTCGACCACCCTGTCCACCGCCTCCGGCCTGGGCACCGCTTTTCTCGCCATGGTCAAGCGCAGTCCGATCCAGACCATCGTTTTCTTCGCCAGCCTGTTCTGGCTGTGGGAGAGTACGCGCCCCAACGCGGGCAAGAAGACGAAAGCCGTCGTCGGCAAGATCGGTGATGTCGCGCATCAGGTCCAGGACAGCGCGACTCAACTCAGCTCTCAGGTCCAGGACACGGCGACTCAGTTCGGCTCCCAGATTCAGGATAAAGCCTCGCAACTGGGGCATCAGGTTCAGGACACCGCGACACAACTGAGTTCCCAGGTGCAGGACAAGGCGACCCAGCTGGGGAGTCAGGCCCAGGACAGCGCGCAGCAGGCGACCGGCTTTTTTCAGCGGATGCTTCAGGAAAACCCGCTGGCAGTTGGTGCGCTGGCAGTCGTGTTCGGTGCGGCATTAGGTTTCGCCGTGCCGGAGACGGACAAAGAAAATGAATTGATGGGGCCGACCCGCGACAGCCTGGTGGACCAGGCGCAGGCGACGGCCCAGGACCTGGCCCAGAAGGCGGCAGTGGTCGCCGCCACGGCTTCGACCGCCGCTCACGACATCTTAGACACCGCGAAGGGCGCCGCCGGCGACGTGCTTGATACGGCCAAGGGCGCCGCCCAGGACGCCCTCGCCAAGACCCAGACCGCCGCGCACGATGCGCTGGATCAAATCAAAGACGAGGCCAAGAACCAGGGACTTCCTGTGCCGGAGTCGGCCTAACTCTCGACGACAAACGGGCGGCGCGGATTCTTCCGCGCCGCCCGTTTTATTGTCCCTCCCATTCCCACAGCCACTTCCACTGTGCGGCATTCAGTTTCACGCCGGGGCGGGCGCACGTAATTTGAATCATTGCGTCTTCCAAGTCCTTTGCTTGCCGTTGTTCCACCAGCAGCAAGGCGGCGACGAGGGCCGAACGGCCATGGCCCAGCGCACAATGGACGTAGCAAGTCTCTTCACTTTGTGCGAGATCGCAGATGATCGCTTCCGTGGCTGTGCGGTCCGGTACAGTAGCGTCAAGCGTTGGCAGAGCATGATAACCGCCCCTCTCCCGCACCCCTCGTGGCTCCCCAAATTCAGCAGTCAGGTCAATAACGTGCGCAGCATCTTTGGGAATGTCTTTCGACGACGGGCGGCGACCGAGCCAGACGCCGGGAGCGACTTCATGGCAGACTGATTCTTGTGACCAATGCGTCTCAAGATACCAGACCACCCAGGTGAAGAGCAGATACGGCAGCAAGGCAACGATACGCCAGGCGGGCAGTGTGCCATCAGCCCGTTTACCGAACAGTCCGGGCCACTCTCTTGCATAGGCGACACCGACGGTAATGAATACTGCTCCTGACCATATCCACGCCCACCCATGCACGCCAAATTGCCAACCCAGCAGGAGTTGGGCCGCGCCGAGCAACAGGAATGTGACCGAGTGACGCATAGAATCAAAAAGAGCGGGGCGCAATTGCGCCCCGCTCCCTGCGGCTGCTATTAAGAAGCCGTGACCTGCACTTTTTTAGGCTTGGTCGCTTCCGACTTCGGCAGGTGGATCTCCAGAACGCCGTCCTTGTAGGAGGCGCTCACGCCGTCGTTCTGCACGGGGACGCCGATGGTGAACGAGCGCTGGAACGCGCCGTAGGAACGCTCCATGCGGACGTAGTTGTCTTTGCGCTGCTCGTCCTCGAACTTGCGCTCGCCCCGGATGGTCAGCGTGTCTCCCGTGAGTTCGATGTCAATGTCGTCCTGCTTCAAGCCCGGCAGTTCGGCCTTCAAGACGATCTCGTTGCGGTCTTCGGCGATGTCCACCGCCGGCGCCCAGGTGCGCGCCGCCGTCAGTTCGCTGCCGTTGCGGCTGCCGCCCGACCGCGTGTTATCCTCGAACAGACGATTCACTTCCCGCTGAAGACGGACCATGTCTTCAAACGGATCGAAACGAACGATGTTTGCCATGGTTGATTCTCCTCCGTAGGTTTGTTTGGGTGTGGTGTATTGCGTAGGGGCATGACACGTCATGCCCCTGCACAGGTGTGACTACTCGCTCTTGAACTCGGCGTCAATCACGTCGTCGTGGCCCGCCGTCTGCTCGGCCCCTTCCGGCGTTCCGCCCGGCGCGTGGCCGTTGCTCGAAGCGCCGTCCGTGCTGGACTGCTGGTACAGAATCTCGCTCAGCTTGAACGAGGCCTGCTGCAGCTCATCCGTCGTAGACTTGATCTGGTCGCTGTCGTCGGTCTCCAGCGCGGCTTTGACGCTGCTGATGGCCGTCGAGATGCGATCCTTCTCGTCCGACGGGACTTTGTCGCCCAGGTCGGTCATCATCCGCTCGGTCTGGTAGACCAACTGGTCGGCCCGGTTGCGCGTTTCGGCCTTCTCGCGGATCTGCGCGTCCTCGGCGGCGTGCGCCTCGGCGTCGCGCACCATGCGCTCCACTTCGCTCTTGTCCAAAGTCCCCTGGCCGCTGATCGTGATGCGCTGCTCTTTACCCGTCGCGCGGTCTTTGGCCGAGACGTTGACGATGCCGTTGGCGTCAATGTCGAACGTCACCTCGACCTGCGGGACGCCGCGCGGGGCGGGCGGGATGCCCGTCAACTGGAAGCGCCCCAGCAGCTTGTTGGCCGACGCCATCTGGCGCTCGCCCTGGTACACCACCACGTCCACGGCGGTCTGGCCGTCGGCGGCGGTACTGAACGTCTCCGATTTGCGCGTCGGGATCGTCGTGTTGCGGTCAATCAGCTTGGTGAACTGGTCGCCCAGCGTCTGGATGCCCAGCGAGAGCGGCGTCACGTCCAGCAGGACGACGTCCTTGACCTCGCCGCCCAGGACGCCCGCCTGGATGGCCGCGCCGATGGCGACGACCTCATCGGGGTTGACGCCCCGGTTCGGCTCCTTGCCGTTGCCCAATCGTTTGACCAGATCCTGCACGGCGGGCATTCGGGTCGAGCCGCCGACCAGGATGATCTCGTCAATCTCTTCGGGCTTGACGCCCGCATCGGACAGGGCGCGCTTGAACGGCTCCTGGGTCCGGTCGAGCAGGTCGCGAGTCAGTTCCTCGAACTTGGCGCGGGACAGGCTCACGTCCAGGTGCTTCGGCCCTTCGGCGTCGGCGGTGATGAACGGCAGGTTGATGGAAGTCTGCACGACGTTGGAGAGTTCGATCTTGGCCTTCTCCGCCGCCTCGCGCAGCCGCTGCATGGCCTGCTTGTCTTTGCGCAGGTCAATGCCCTGGTCTTTCTTGAACTCATCGGCGGTGAAAGACACGATGCGCTCGTCCCAGTCGTCGCCGCCGAGCCGCGTGTCGCCCGCCGTGGAGCGCACTTCAAAGACGCCGTCGCCGACATCCAGAACGCTCACGTCGAACGTGCCGCCGCCGAGGTCGTAAACGACAATCGTCTCGTTCTTCTTTTTGTCCAGCCCATACGCCAGCGCCGCCGCCGTCGGCTCGTTGATGATGCGCAGCACTTCCAGACCGGCGATGCGGCCCGCGTCTTTGGTCGCGTTGCGCTGCGCGTCGTTGAAGTAGGCCGGGACGGTAATCACCGCCTTGTCCACTTTCTCGCCGAGATACGCCTCGGCGTCGTTCTTCAGTTTCTGCAGGATCATCGCCGAGATCTGCTCCGGCGTGTTGTTGGTGCCGTCAATGCTGACTTTTTTGGACGTCCCCATATCGCGCTTGATGCTGATGATGGTCCGGTCCGGGTTGACGACCGCCTGCCGCTTGGCGCCGCTGCCGACCAGCCGCTCGCCGCTCTTGGTGAAGCCAACCACCGAGGGGGTGGTCCGGCTGCCTTCGGCGTTGGCGATCACGGTCGGCTCGCCGCCTTCCAAAACGGCGATGACCGAGTTGGTCGTCCCCAGGTCAATCCCTACTGTCTTAGCCATGTGTTATCCGCCTCCTGCGTAATTATCGCGTTGAAAAATGTCCGAAATCCTGTGCGCCTCTATTATATCTCTTGAGTGCGCTGCTGTCAACTCTCTTAACAGAATATTTTTCGGCTGTGTTCCCGGCAGGCGTCATTCGGCACAGAGATTTTTTTAGGGAGTGACGACAGGCAGCGACTGCGCCGGGCGCTTGGCGGCGCTCTCGGCGGCCTCGGTCGCACGAGGAACCCGCAAACCAAATCCGCTCAAAGTCGCTTCCAATGCAGGAAGCATGGCGGACGCGCGCCTGGCGCGGATGATCCAGTCCCACAACGGCTCGAACTTCTTCCAGCCCGCCGAATACGACAGGTGCCGCAGCTTGCCGGCCATCGTGTCGTGCGTCATCACGCCCCGGAGGATCGCGCCCCAGCGATAAAAGTCCCGGTACGCGCGCCAGTAGCCGTCCTCCAGCGCGGCCCGTGACATCTTTTTCGGCGTGAAGACCGCGTGGCGCGTGTCGTACAAGTCCCAGTTCTCTGAGACGATCCGGCCTTCACTCTGAATGCGCTGGTGCATTCCCGTCCCAGGGTAGGGAGTAAGGATGTGAAAGGTCGCCGTCTCGATGCCCTGTCCCACCGCCCACTCCACCGTCCGATCAAACACGCCGTCATCATCATCGTCCATGCCGAACACGAAGCTGCCGTTGACGATCACGCCGCAGTCGTGCAGGCGGCGAATGGCAAGGTCATAATCGCGGTTCAGGTTCTGATACTTCTGTGAGCCGCGCAAGTTCGACTGACTCAGCGTTTCAAACCCGACGAACAGGCTGCGCAGTCCCGCCTCGACGGCCTTTTCCAGCAGTCCCGGTTTCAGAATGGACGACACCGTGCCTGCCGCCTGCCACAGTCGGCCCATGCCGCGCATCCCGGCGAACAGTTCGACCGCGAAGCGGGGGTTGCCTAACAAATGGTCATCCAAAAAGTAGAGGTGCTTGCCCGGCAGTCGGCTGATCTCCGCGAGCGCGTCGTCAACCGTCTGCGTATAGAACGATTTCCCGCCCTGAAAGAACGCCTCTTTATAGCAGAAGTCGCAGGTGTGCGGACAGCCGCGCGACACGACGAGGGAATTTGGCACGAGATACAAATTACGTCTGATCAGGTCGCGCCGCACGGGCGGCGCTCCGACGAGTGTCCGAATGCGCGACTCGTAACGCTTGCCGTGTGTGCCGTGCCGAAAGTCCGCCAGGAACAGCGGCCAGGTGTCGTCGCCCGGCCCCAAAAAGAGGGTGTCGGCATGACCGGCGGCTTCCTCCGGCAGAGACGTGACATGAAGCCCGCCCAAGACGACATAACAACCGCGCGCCCGGTACAGGTCGGCGATCTCGTAGGCCCGGTACGCCGACGTGATATAAACCTGAATGACAACCAGATCAGGAGCGTCTTCCAAATCCAAGCGTTCGACGTGTTCATCCTGAAGCGTGACCTCGTCCGTGTCATCACAGTGGGCCGCCAGCGTCGCCAGGCCGAGGGGCGGGAACAGGGAATACTTGATCGGCCTCCAGAACGGGCTGACGGCTTCCGTCAGTGCGGGCAGGATCATCTTGATACGCATTATTTTCTCCTAAAAGAACTTTGTAATACAAAGTATAGTGGAGAATTCCGGCTTTGTCAAGGCTTGTGGGTTTTTCGGGAGCGGGGCGTTATTCCGGGGGGGCCATCATCGCCTGGATGAAGAAGGCCGCGAGGCACTCGTGTCCGGCGTCGTTGGGGTGGACGCCGTCGTCCGACTCTTCGGCCCAGTTGTCGGCGTCCATGCCGGCGTCGGCGTAGGCGTCCAGCACGCGGACGCCGTGGCGGGCGCCGACCTCGCGGATGGCTCGGTTGTAGTCGGCCAGCGTCAGACCCTCGGCGTTGGGCGTCTCGGCGTCCGCGCGGTAGAAGTTGGTGCTGATGATGACCTGGACCGGGTGCAGGACGAACAGGAGGCCGCGCAGCATCGTGTCGTAGTCCCAGAAGAAGGTCCCCTGACGGAACTGCTCCCCGCTGCCGAGCGGGCGGGACTGCGCACAGTCGTTCGCGCCGTACAGGATCAGCGCCACGTCCGGCTGCGCGTCCAGCACGTCGGGGACGCGGCCCAGGCCGCTGTTCTCGTCCGTCACCTGGCCCTCGTCGTCGCGCCCGGTGACGGTCGTGCCGCCGATCCCCAAGTTGATCTCTTCCCAGCCCAGTGTCCGCGCGACAATCGTGCTGAATCGCTTCTCCGGCCCCGACGCGCCCGCACCCTCGACGGTGGAAGCGCCGAAAAATACGGCTTTTGTCATACAAGCATTATCCCACCGATAGTCGCAATTCAACCACGGAGCGAGTCGCGGTCTGACGCGCCCTTCAAGATTACAGGCTGACTGTGAAGGTAGACTTTACAGTTTAGCTTCCTATAGGGTACACTGTCGCTATCATGGACCAAGAACAGTTCAACGCCGCTGTGAACGACCTCGCGCTGTCAATCGGGCAACTGGTGCGCCGCGTGCGCGCCGCAGCCCCCGCGCAGGACCTGTCCTTGACCGAGGCCGCCGTCATGGGACGGCTGGCGAAGGACGGGCCGGCGACCATCTCGGACCTGGCGCGCGGAGAACGCATAAAACCCCAGTCAATGGGAGCCGTGATTGCGGCGCTTGAGCAGCGTGGCCTGGTCGGGCGCACGCCGCACCCGACCGACGGCCGCCAGGCCCGGATCGCGCTGACCGACGAAGGCGCCGCCCTGCGCGAGCGAACCCGCGCGGTGAAGCTCTCCTGGCTGGCGGAGGCCATCGCCCAGCTCGACGCGCCGGAACAGGAGACCCTGTTCGCGGCTTCCGAGATCATGACGCGACTGGTGGAGTTATGACCCGCCGCGCGGCAGAACCGTCCTCCGAGCGCCTCGATCCGAAGGTCTGGCGAATCGTCGCCGTCGTGCTTTTAGGGCCGCTCATGGCACAGATGGATTCGACGGTCGTGAACGTCTCGCTCTCGACCATTCGGCAGGACCTGCACACGTCCATCACTCTGGTGCAGTGGATCATCAGCGGCTACCTGCTCGCGCTGGCGCTGATGCTGCCGCTCAACGCCTGGATCGTGGATCGCCTGGGGGCGAAGCGGCTCTATCTGTGGTGCTTCTCGGCGTTCACGCTGGCTTCGCTCCTTTGCGGCGCGGCCACGACGATCAACGGGCTGATCCTGGCGCGCCTGCTTCAAGGGATCG
>CAZZVX010000201.1:0-8832 GCA_964657535.1 Armatimonadota bacterium
TCCGGCAGGTTTGTGGCGACGAGCGCGAGCGTGAAGCCGTCGGGGCGGATCCGGCCCAGCCACGCGGGCGGCGTCACCCGCCCGTCGCCGCCAGCACGCGCGTCGCCTGGGCCAGGTGGAGGCGCTCGGCCATACGTCCGTCGACGCGCACGGCGCCACCCGCGGTGACGGCGATACGATACAGCCCAGCCGGCCCGTCGGTGTTGGCGATCGAGACCGCCGATTGGGCGTTATCTCCCGGTGCCAGGAAGCGCGGCAGGGCGATGTCGGCGAAGGTGGGGCGGGCGCCGAGCGGGGTGTTGGGGGGAACGGGGCCTCCGAGGGCGAGCAGGGGGACGTATTCGCGGGAGTGGTCGGTGGAGGGGGTCGTGGGATCGTTGCCGTGGTCGGCGGTGAGCAGGAGCAGGTCGTCGGGGCGAAGGGCGGCGAGAAGGGGGCCGAGGGCGGCGTCAAAGTCGGCCAGAGCGCGTGCGAAGCCTTGCGGGTCGTTGCGGTGGCCGTAGAGCATATCAAAGTCTTCGCAGTTGGCGAACACGAAGTCGGCGTGGCTGGTTTGGACGGCCTCCAAAATGGCGGCAAGGTGGGCCGGGTTGTTTTGGGTGCGATTGGCCTGGGCGAACAGGGAGCGCGGGAACAGGTCGGCGATGACGCCGATGGCCTGGGCCGATTTGCCCGCGTCTTGAAGCGATTGCAGGAAGTTTGGGACGGGCGGAGGCAAGGGGTAGTCGCGGCGGTGTTCGGTGCGCCGGAATGTGGCGGGACCGTCGCCGACAAAGGGGCGGGCGATGACGCGCTGGACGTTGTGGGGGGCCGTGAGCAGGGCGCGGGCCGTCTCGCAGATTTGGTACAGGTCATGGATGGGGACGACGGCTTCGTGGGCGGCGACTTGGAAGACGCTGTCGGCAGACGTGTAGACGATAGGCTTACCGGTGGCGATGTGTTCCCGGCCCAGTCGCGCAATGATGTCCGTGCCGGAGGCGGCGACGTTGCCCAATGTGCCGCGTCCGATGCGGGACTCAAAGGCTGCGATGACATCGGGCGGGAAGCCGTTGGGGTAGGTCGGGAACGGCGTGGGGGTGACGATGCCCATCATTTCCCAGTGGCCGGTGACACTGTCCTTGCCCGCCGAGGCTTCGGCCATCTTGCCCCAGCCGCCGAGGGTGTTGGCCGTAGGTTCCACGCCGCGCAGGGGGACGATGTTGCCCAGGCCCAGTTTCTGTAAGTTCGGCAGGCGCAGGACGCCGACGGCTTCAGCGACGTGCGGCAGCGTGGCGCTCCGGGCGTCGGTCGGGCCGTACTGCGCGGCATCGGGCATAGCCCCTACCCCGCATCCGTCCAGGACAATGACAATGGCACGAGGCAATGAACGCTCCTTAACGGCGAGAAACGGAAATCGCTGGCATGGCAACCGGCCCGCTAACGCTGTTGCTCACGGATGTAGCGGCTGACGACGGCCTCCTCGACCTGGCCGACACTCTATGCCTGCGGCATTACTGCGTATCGGCGAAGTAGCTGTCCGCCCAGAAACTGTCGCCCCACAGGAACGCGCGCAGGTCCGGGGACTCGGCGCGCGACACTCGGCTCGTGCCGCCTTTGAGCAGGCTGACGACCGAAGACACGTCCTCCGTCGGGCGGACCTGCAACAGCAGATGGACGTGGTCGGGTTGAGCGGCCAACTCGTGTATCTGCCGGCGGTTGACCTCGGCGGCCTGCCGCAGCAGCGCCTCCAGGCGCGCAGCCACCGGCCCTTCCAGGACGCGCCTGCGGTACTTGGGGACCCGGACCAGGTGGGCACGCAGCCGGTGCTTGGTGTGCGCCCCCATCCAGTAGGCGTCCTGTCGTAAGCGATTATGCTTCCTGTGTGCCATTGGCCCCAAGTACAGCACGAGCGGGGCGGGCATCGCCCTGTCAGCCCAGGATTGTAGCGCACGTCCCGCGCAGAGGCGCTTACTCCCCGGCCTGAAGGCCGGGGATTCCCGCGCCAAAGACGACTTGAAGCGCAGGCCGAATCGCTTACGCCGGTTGCGGTAACGCTCGGACAGGATGCGAAAGATTTTCAGGATGCGAATAATATGATCGGCCAGGAACCGCTCGCGTGCCAACTGTCTGTTCTCTGCCTTCCCCGCGCTGAAAGCCGTCGCCAGTATCTGCCCGGCCTTCTGGTCAACCATTATCTGGGCCTTCCGGGTGTGGCGCTTCTTCTTGCCACTGTAGCTGCTGCGCTGCTTTTTTAGGCCTTTCGACCGGACACTCGGTGGCGTCCACGACCAAGGCCTCATACTGGACACCGCTCCTGGTCAATGCCTTCTTGCCCGGCAGACGGAAATCGCCGGAGCGCATCAGGGCGTCCTCGACGGCCTGGATGGTGCGGCAGACGGTGGACTCGCTGACGCCGTAGGTCTGGGCGATGTGCGCCCCGGTGCGGTACTCGCGCCAGTACATCAGCGTCAGCAGCAGGCGGTCCTGCAGGCACGACTTGGGGCGTCGCCCGCCCGAAGGCAGGTGCCCGCCGAGGGCCTCGCACATCTCCAGGAAGGTGTCGGGGCGCACACCGGTCAGTCGCTTGAACGGCCCGTCGGCCTTGTTTCGCAGGTTGGAGTAGAACATATTCACAGTCTACCACCCTTATGCAAGGGGTCTCTTATATAGCAGGCCTAAGCCGAAGTCGTTCATCAGGCCACTTTCGCGAGACGTGCAGGGCATCAGTCGGCGGCCATAACAGGCCGCTGGCAGGTCTCCATTGAGGAATCGGTTTGACGACTCTCGCTTCCCCTGAAATAGCCGCCACAAATCTTTGCCGAAGAGAGCAGAAAACGGCCTCGAAATCATCCTGCCAATGAAACCTGCAAGATGATGACAGAAAATGCTGTTGTTCACACTTCAAAAAGTGTAAGGTAGTGAGATGTGGACTTAAGCATGGCTCAATTCGGTTTCACGTCCCCTGCATTTTGCGGGGTGGTTGGGCTATAATACGAGTATGGATGTCATGCGCCCCGCGCCGGACGCGCCGCGCCCGAATCTGACCGCTTGGGTCTTTCCGATCTCCGTCCTGTGCTGCGCGTATGCGCTGCTGGGACTGACCGGGGTCGAGCATCCGGGCGGCGTCATGTCGCGCTGCGTGCTGATGAACCCGAACCTCTCGCGCATCTGGAGCGTGGGGCATATCGAGATCGGCCTGTCGTACACGGGCGTCTTTCTCGGCATGACCTATTACCTGTTCAAAGCCGCGAAGACGGACCCGACCCATCTGCAAGACCTGGGCCTCGGTTTCGCGTACCTGCTCGGCTCGTTTCTGCT
The DNA here is from genome assembly GCA_964657535.1 of Armatimonadota bacterium. Classification (GTDB taxonomy): domain Bacteria; phylum Armatimonadota; class Armatimonadia; order Armatimonadales; family Capsulimonadaceae; genus CAZZVX01. Next base: position 3,298 of record CAZZVX010000201.1, read on the forward strand.
GGATTTCACCTGCGTGCGCTACTTCACGCCCTGGATCGCGCTGCTGGTCGGGGACACCATCGTGATGACGTTCGCGCTGATCGTCTCCCGACAGTTGTGGTTCCAGCGACTGCTGGGCGTGTTCGTCCCCCTGGTCTTTTTCACCTGCGCGTTCGGCCACTTCATGGAAGGACTGTCGTACTGGCGGCTGACGTACCCCGTGAACGTCCCCTGGACTATGGTCACGGCGGACATCGGGTTTGCCATTTTAGTCAACGCGACACGGTTCCCGGCGTTCATTCGCGGGCAGGACATCGTCAGCGAGATGAACGCGCTGAAAGCCGAAGCGAGCGCCCGGCAGTCCTTCTTCCGCGACGTGCTGTATTCGGTGACGGAGGGACACCTGCGGCTTTGTGAGAGCGGGCAAGATTTGCCGCCGTCTCTGGCGCGGATGAGCAAACCCGTGACGCTGACGAGGGAGACGCTCGGCGAGACGCGGCACCTGGCGGTGAAGGCAGCCTACGAGCGCCACTTTTCCCAGGATCGGCTTGACTCCCTGGCGACGGCGGTGGGCGAGGCGGTGATGAACGCCGTGGTACACGGCGGCGGCGGCGAGGCGACCGTTTGCGCCGACTCGGAGACGATTCAAGTCTGGGTGCGGGATCAGGGGACGGGGATTCAGATGGCGCAGCTGCCGCGCGCCACGCTGGAGCGCGGGTTCAGCACCAAAGACTCGCTGGGCCAGGGTTTCTGGCTGATGCTGCACTCGACGGATCGCCTGGATCTGCTGACGGGGACGAGCGGGACGACGCTCGTCCTCACCCTGGGGCGTCAGGAAGACGCCGTGCCGGGGCCGGCCTTCCTCTCCCAGAGGATCGAGAACGTTTTACAGTAAGGCCGTGGTCAGGATGCGGGCGGCGATGGCATGGGCGTCCGGGAAGGTGATGTCGTCCGGGACTTTCTGGCCGGTCGTGACGTAGGCCAGGGGCAGGCCGTACTTGGCCTGGATCGTCAGGACTTTGCCGAAGCACGAGTTGTCCGTCGCCTCGTCGAGTTTCGTCAGAATCAATGCGTCGGGCGCGAGCAGGCTCTGGAACCGGGTGACGATGTTCTCCATGTCGCGGGCGGACATCGTCGCGGGGAGCGCCAGATACTTGCGGACGGCGCCCATGTTCTCGAACAGATCGGCGGTGTCGCCGAGCGGGACCATGTCGTTCGGCGAACGGCCCGCCGTGTCAATCAGCACCAGTTCGATCTGCTGGGCCTTGAAGTCGGACAGGTGCTTCATCAGTTCGGTCTTCTCGTGGGCGACGAGGACCGGCACTTTCAGTATCTGGCCGTAGGTCTGGAGCTGCTGGGCGGCGGCAATCCGGTGCGTGTCCAACGTCACGATGCCCACCCGGCGGCGCTCGACGATGGCGTACTGCGCGGCCAGCTTTGCGACGGTCGTCGTCTTCCCCACCCCGGTCGTCCCCATGAACGCGAGCAGACGCATCCCCGCGCCGGGTTCCGGGCGGACGCGGTTGGCGATACGCAGACGCTGCGAAATGGCCGTGCGGAGCGCGGCGGCGGCGTCAACCGTGGAAAGTCCGCCGGGGACTTCTTCCAGCAATTGCCGCGCGAGCGGCGCGGCGACCTCGGCATCGAGCAATTGGCGCATCAGCGTCGGGTAGGGACCGGCGGCCTCCGGCTCGCCGGCCTCGGCGACGGGCTTTTTGGTCCGGCGCGGGGCGCGGGGCGTCTTCGGCGGCGCGGCGGCGGGTTCGGGCGCACTGCCGAACTCCCTAGTTTCGACGGGTGACGGAGAAGCCGCGCCCAGCAGCCGGGCCTCGATAGGCGTCGTCATAAAGGGGCTGGCCGCGTTGGACGGCTTGAGGGCTTTGCCCGACGCGCCGTTCTCCATGAGGTTCTGCACGCTCTCGGTGAGGCTGCTGAGCTGCGCTTCGAGTTTCTGCATGGACGAAACGACGGGTTCCGACGCGCCCGCCTCCGGGGCGGACGGCGGCGCGGGCGTCACAGGGTTGTAGACGATGGAGGCCGGTGCGCCCGACCCGCCCGCAGGCGTGGGCCGGTAGGTGCCGAACGTCACTTCGACCATCTCGCGCCCGCCCCAGCGACCGAACAGCGCCCCTTTACGGAACGTCCGCTTGCTGACGATCATCGCCTCGACGCCGAGTTCCTGCTTCGCCATCTGAAGACACTCGGCGATGGTCCGGGCGGTGTAGGTGCGCGTGCGCATGGACAGCCGGGCCGTCCGGTCGAGCGGGCCGCGCGAGGCGGCGTCGGTGATCGGGGGGCGCGGCGCGTTGGGCAAGTGCGGCGGCAGAAAATCAGGCATGACAGGTTCCTAACGCGCGGTCGCGAGTTCGCTCTCGGCGACGGCCCCGACGGCGCGGACTTCGGTGTTCGGCACAATCTCGTTGTACGACAGGATCACCAGGTGCGGCAGTGCGCGCTCGGTCAGGCGTCTGAGCGGCAGGCGCAGCGCGGACATACAGATCAGCACGGGCTGCGAGTAGCCCAGCGCGAGCATCCGCTCCACCTGGGCGCTGATGGACTGCACCAGGCGGCGAGAGTGTGAAGGCTCCAGCGTCAATTGCGGTACGCCCGGCGAGATGTACTCCATCAGGCCGTGTTCTAAACTAGGGTCAAGCGTGATGCACTGGAGCGCCCCTGTGCCTTCGTCCACGTACTGGCGGCAGATGGAGCGGGCCAGCGCGGCCCGCACCCACTCGCCGAGCAGGTCTACGTCTTTCGTGCGCCCGGCGTTGTCGGCGAGCGTTTCGAGAATAGTCACCAGGTCGCGGATCGAGATGCGCTCGCGCAGCAGGTGCTGAAGCACTTTCTGCACTTCGCCGATGGTCATCAGCGAGGGAATGAGTTCCTCAACGACCGCCGAATTTCCTTTGCGGACGTGGTCTATCAGCGCCTGCGTGTCCTGGCGCGTGATGATCTCCGCCGCGTGGCCTTTGATCACTTCTGCCAGGTGCGTCGTGATGACCGACGACGGATCAACGACAGTATACCCCGCCATCTCGGCGCGCTCACGCAGCATTTTCGGCACCCACTGCGCGGGGACCCCGAACGCCGGCTCTTTGGTGGGGACGCCGTCGGTGATCGGGTCAATCACGCTGCCGGGGTCAATCAGCATGATGGAGTTCGGCAGCACCTGCGCGGACGCGACGGTGGCGGCCTTGAGCTTGATCGCGTAGTCGTTGGCGCGCAGGTGCAGGTCGTCACGGATGCGGACGGTCGGGATGACCAGGCCTAGCTCCAAAGCCGTCTTTTGCCGGATCATCGTGATGCGGTCCAACAGATCGCCGCCCGCCGACTGGTCAACCAAACTCAGAAGCCCGTAGCCGAAGTTGAGTTCCAGCACATCCACGTTGAGCAGGGGCAAAACGCTCTCCGGCGTGGCGACCGTGGCGGGCTTCTGGGCGGCAATCGCGGCGGCGTTCTCTTTGTCGCTGACGACCTGCTTTTCGCCCCGGATCAGGAAATAGCCGATGGTGCAGAGGACTCCGGCGATGAACAGCGTCTGGGGGATGGGGAAGCCGAACGGGACGAACAGGCACACGAGTCCGGCGGCAATGAACAGCGGTTTGGGCGACATGAACAGCTGCCGCGCGATGTCCCCGCCCATCGGGGTGTCCGACGCCGCCCGCGTCACCAGCAGACCCGCCGAAGTGGAGATCAGCAGCGCGGGGATCTGGGCAACCAGACCCTCGCCGACGGTCAGCAGCGTGTAGTCTTGCAGGACCTTCATCACGTCCTCGCCTTTGGACAGCCCCATGGCGAAGCCGCCGAGAATATTGAGGACAATGATGACAATGGCGGCGATGGCGTCGCCCCGGACGAACTTGTTCGCGCCGTCCATCGCGCCGTAGAAGTCGGCTTCCCGGCCGATGTTCTTGCGGCGGTCGCGCGCCTGCTCCTGCGTGATCTGCCCGGCGTTGAGATCGGCGTCAATCGCCATCTGTTTACCCGGCATGGCGTCGAGGGTGAAGCGGGCGGCGACCTCGGCGACCCTCCCCGCGCCCGCCGTAATGACAACGAAGTTGACGACGACCAACAGCGCGAAAACGATGATGCCGACGACGTAGGACCCCCCGATGACGACCTGCCCGAAAGTGGCAATGACGTGGCCCGCGCTGCCCGTCCCGATGATGAGTTTCATCGCCGAGACTTCGAGTGCGAGTCGAAACAGGGTGGTGACGAGCAGCAGCGCGGGGAAGACGGAGAATTGCAAGGGTTCCGTCGTGTACAGCGCCGTCAGCAGAATGAGCACGGAGCCGGCGAGGTTGATCACAAGACAGAAGTCGAGCATCCACTCCGGCAGCGGCAGAATCAGCATCGCGACGATGCTGATGATGGCAATCGCCATCGCAATATCCGTCTGCTGGGCGGCGCGGGCGAAGAATCCCATGATCCCGCCCGGTGCGCCCCCCGTCTTCTTGAGTGTGTTTGTCGCCGCCAAATCAATCCTCCCGCTGAATTACGGGGAGATTGTTCCACAGACGGGCGCGAATGTGCAGGGAAAGTTCAGGACGACGCCGGTCCGACGCCGGGTATAATCCCCTCACGATGATTCCCATGCAGCGCATCCAGGATTACGCGGACCGAGTCGCGGAACTGTTCCGCCCGGAGCGCATCATCCTGTTCGGCTCCTACGCCTACGGCACCCCCACCGAGGACTCCGATGTGGACCTGCTCGTAGTCATGCCCGCTGACCGTCGAGATCGCCGGAAGTCCGTCGAGATTCAACTCGCTGTCCCGGAAACCTTCCCTCTCGACCTGCTGGTTTATGATCCGGTTTATTTACAACGCCGCGCCGGAATGGAAGATTGGTTCGTGCGCGAGATACTGGAAAAGGGACGGACGCTTTATGAAGGCCGTTACGCAGGAGTGGGTTGACAAGGCGGAGGGCGATTGGAACAGCCTGGGCCGCGAGATCCGAGCGCGCAAGGCCCCCAATCACGACTTGGCCTGTTTCCTCGCGCAGCAGTGCGCTGAGAAATATCTGAAGGGGCGTATGGTCGAGGCGGGCATTTCTTTTCCCAAAACCCACGCGCTCCCTGCACTTCTGGCACTGGCCTTGACTGTGGAACCTGGATGGAGTGTCCTCCTGCCCACTGTCACGGCGCTCAACTCCTACGGCGTTGATTATCGTTACCCCGGTTTCACGGCGAGCCGGACGGAGGCGAGAGAGGCGCGGAAGAACTGCGAGACGGTCCGGGCGGCGGCGCGTCTTTCCCTCGGCTTGCCCTTCTGACGGCGGCGGTTTTTTGCCGTCACTGTGCGGCCGTTCGGTTAGGCTTGGGGAAAAAGCGGGGTACATGGGGGCGACGGCGCAACAGAGCGCCGTCCGTTCTTCGCAGCCGGAAAGGCCCCACCTATGTTCATGCGTATTGACAAACTTCAGATCGACTTGCCCAAGAATGTCGATCCCGACCCTGCCGCCGCCGCCGCCGTGCAGGAACTGATGGGCGGAAAGTTCGGGGAAATGTCCACCCTGAACAATTATATGTTCCAGTCGTTCAATATGCGCGCCCGCGA
>CAZZVX010000202.1:0-8827 GCA_964657535.1 Armatimonadota bacterium
GGTCCCGCAGGACCTGCCGGCGCCGACATCCCCGGCGCTCCCGGAGCGCCGTTGGCGCCGGGCGTACCCGGCGCACCCGCCGGACCCGAAACCACCGTCGTTGAGCCGGGCTGGGTCACGACCGTCGGCGTCGGTGTCGGGTTCTGGTTGTTGTTGTAGGCGACGACGGCGATCACCACGGCGATAATGACCACCACGAGTACGATGACAATCGTCCCCCAATTGGCATTCTTGGTGCTGTTGTCCCCTGTCGGACTGGTATTGACACTCACGGGCTGCGACCTCCTTGACGAACCTGAAGCAAAGTGAAGACTGCTACGTTGTACCCGACGTTTTCCGGCGGTGAAACCTGGCCGAGACGCCCTGGGCCTCCATCCACTCAATGTGGAGGAGGCAGGACGCGGAAACTGTCGGCGATCACGGGATCGGTCTGCCGGAACAGGGCCGGGCTGTTCCGGTCCTCGTGGCTCAGCATGAAACGGAAGTGGGTCCGCGCGTCCGTGATCAAGACAGTGTGGTGACTGACGCCTTTCCCGGCCCATTGACGGTCTTGGCGAATGAAACCGCTCGTCAGGAAAGGCACATCGCCGGCGTGTCCGACCACGACGGAAATAAACTCCTCGTGCGGGTCAGACAAAGGCGTCTTTCCGTTGCTGTAGAGTGGGTACGTCACGGCTTCGCCGCCGCGAACGGGCGTCCAATGAACCGTCTGTGTCCCGATGCAGTCTACGAAGCCGGGTATCAAGTTGTTCGTGTCCGAACCTGCATTGCTGTTTACCCTCGCGGCATACGCCGGGTACAGGAACGTGTAGCGCGTGCCATCGGGCAGCGGACGGCTGACATAGCGCCGGAAGCCGACGGAGACGGGTGCGGCCTGGGTCACAGACGGCGCGGGCAAACCGAAAGACTTATCAACGCCAGTCGGCTGGAGCGGGACGTTTTGGAACTCCACCCAATCGTAATAGCGTGTCTGGAACTGAAGCAGTTTGATGTCCTGGAGTGCGAGTGTCGGAAACGTGATTGTGTGACGCCACGCTCCGGCGATGGATTGCCCTTTTCTATCAGCGGCGACGATGTGGCGGCCTCGTGCATCAATCGCGACGAAGCGAAAAATGGGAAAGCGCGGCGACTGAAAAGTAAAGGTGTTAGCCCCGGTAAGAGTCCAGGTAAACGTCAAAACGCCTCCGGTAACACTTGACGGCGAAAGCCGCATGGTGTAGTTTCCGAGTACCGGTGCGTTTCCGCTGAGGGGTATTTCCCCGTTTTGGTCGGTGAGCGTTGCCGTTCCCAGTGTTTGCCACGAGCCGGACGCCGCCGCGAACCGAACCGCACCGGACTTTTGAGTGGCAGGCAAGGTCTCCACCATGTCAAGGAAAATGCCGTTGTGCGTTTGATGAGAGTCAAAGTCCAGCGTAGTTGGAGAGCCATAGGCGAATAGATCATGGCTGATGTGATGTCCAGTAATTTCCACGACGAATTCGCGGGCTTTTTGCCCCGCCGGTACGGAGAACATCGGAGACGACAGCCAGGCTTTCGGCACAGGCGGGCCGGGCAGACGGACGCCGTCTTTGCCCCACCACGTCCCCGGCCCAGACGGATAGGGGGAGATGCCGACGAGTCGGACCGTGCCGCCTCCGGGCGCAGGCTGGGTTGCGTCCGCCGCCGTGAACACGGCTTGCGCCTGGGCCACCAGTCGCAGCGCCGACAGAGGCAAGACAAGAACGGCCAGCACCGCCACGGCTTCCAATGCCAATTTGCGCGTGAGCGGGCCGCGATCACGCCCCTTAACGAGCAGCGCCCTCAACCGTCCCTCCACCTCCGACGGCTGGGCCATCGCGATGGCGACCGTCCGCGCCGGTGCACCGTCCGGCATGGAGCGCACCACGTTGACCAGACTCTGGGCGTAATCCGCCGCCGTCAGGCCCGCGCCGAGTACGCAGTCGTCGGAGGCGCGCTCGCTTTCGGCGCGCGCCGCCCGCGCCGCCGCCCAGACCAACGGGTTGACCCAGTAAAGGGCGCAGGCGAGTTGCGCCAGGGTCTGCGTCGTCCAATCCCAGCGCGCGATGTGGGCCAGTTCATGCAGCAAGGCCGCGCGCAGGCTACCTTCCGGCCAGTCGCCCGACTGTTCGGGCAGCAGCACCGTCGGACGCCGCCCGCCCCAAGTCAAGGGGACGGCGACACCGCTCCCCGACGCCGCCCGCAGGAAAGCGACGGGGCGACCCAGTCCAAAACGTCCTCGCAGTGATTCGGTGAGGGCAAGCGTCGCGGCGTCAGGGCAAACGGCCCGCCGCTTGATCGCTTCGACGCGCCCCAGGCCGACGGCCAGCCGGGCGAGGATGACGAGGACGCCCAGGAGCCAGACGCCCAGGCCTGAGACGATCCAAATCACGGACCAGTTGCGGGGCGCGTGGATCGGGCGGTCGCGCGGAGGCGTCGGCACGGGCAGCGGCGATGCTCCGAGCGTTGCGGAGGGGGAGACTTCCGAGGGCGCAGCGGGCGAGGGCGGCGACGTCCGCGTGACCGTCGGCGCGACCAGACGCGATGCGGCGGCGGTGTGTCGCCACGCCATGTCCCAGTGCGGCAGCGACACCGCGCATAGCGGCAGCAGCAGGACGCCGCCCAGCGCCGCCGCCCAGACCAGATGGCGCGCGGCCGCCGACGCGCGCCGCAGCAGACCGCACACGGCCCAGGCCGCGAGCAGCAGGAGCGCGCTTTTGCCCAGCAGGCCGAGCAGCAGCGCAGGCAGCGTTTGAGTCACGACAGCGTTCATTTTCCGTCCCCCCGTTCGGCCTGCTCCTCGGCCCGCGCCTGCCGGATCAACGTTTCCAGCCGCTGAAGTTCTTCCTCACCGGGCCGGGTCCGATGGCTGGAAAGCAGCGTCGCCACCGCCTGCTCGACGCTGCCGTCGAAGAAGCTCTCGACGACCTGCTCGATGGCGGATTTGGACACCTGCGACCACGTCTCGGCGGGACGATAAACGTAGCGTCCGGCCTCCTCGGCGTGTTTCGCCTGGCCTTTTTCTTCGAGGATCGCCAGCAGCCGCCGGACGGCGGAGTAGGTCGGCGGGTCGGGCAGGGCGTCGCGCACTTCGGCGACGGTGGCGCGTTCCCGCGCGAACAGGATCTCCATGATCTGCCGTTCGCGGCGGCTGAGGCGGTTGGGCAGGAGTTTGGTCATCGCGTTCCTCCGTTCATGCTAAATAAGTTAGCACAGCGGAGGGCGCGTTGTCAAGATGTGGTGCTAATTATTTTAGCAAGGAAGGAAGGATTAGCGCGGGCAGTCGCTTTGGTCGGCATTCTGCGATTGGAGATGGTCTTGCTTGATGCGGTCTTTGATGTACCATTTCGTGTGGCCGTCCACGAACGTCAGGTTGGAGCCGCCTGTGTGCCGTGCCGAAAAGAAATTGTTTTGAATCCGAAAATAGGCGTCATCGGTGGAATTGGTGTTGGGATCCGATTGTGCTTCCTCACCGAGCAGCATCAGCGACGATGGGCTGTCAAACGCGGCCAGCGTTTTTCCAGGGTATGGCGTTCCGGCGCCGGCATGATCGTTTTCGGTGCAGGAATTGACGGCATAAGAGTCGCCGTCGCGCTGACCTTCGCTGTCGTCAGGACAAATAAATATCTGACGGCTCTTGACGTAAGGGTAGATGCTCCCCTGCGTGACATCGAACGCGCTGGCGCCGTCATTCACGGGGAAGTTGTTGTAGACGACCCAGCCGCCGAGTTTGTTGCCGACCCCGTCCGCGCAGCAGAAGACGTTGGGCAACCCCTCATCGTTGTCCTGAGTGTATTGCATGAAGGCCAGACCGAGTTGGCGCATATTGGAGGCGCAGGAAATCTGGCGGGCTTTTTCGCGGGCTTTGGCGAAGGCAGGAAAAAGAATAGCCGCGAGAATCGCGATGATGGCGATGACGACGATCAGTTCAATCAGCGTAAAACCACGGCGGGATGTCATAGAAGTATCCTTGCGACTTTCTTTATTATAACGTGTAAAAGCCTGGATTGTTCACTGCCGCCACAAAGTCAGGGCCGCGTCAGAGGCGCAGAATGGGACCTTCGGGCGCTCGAGAAAGGATCGTATCTCGTTCGCTGTCATAGATCGTGTAGCGGAGCCGGTGGTGTCCGTCCCGGCTGTAGCCGACCGCCCCGACACAAATGATATAGCGGTCATTGTTCCGTGTCATGAACTTCCGCGGCGTAATAGTCATCTTCGGGGCGGACATGGACGGGGGCATCGAACAGGGCGGATAAGTTGAGCGTCGTCAGAACGTCGTGCTTGGGGCCGTCGCGGAAGACTTTGCCGTCGCGCATCAGAATCACGCGGTTGATTTCCGGCAGGATTTCGTCAACGTGGTGTGTGACGAGGATAACGGTCTTGCCGCGCCGGGCGATCTGCCGCAGCGTTTCCAGAAAGCGACGCCGGGAGACCAGGTCCAGCCCCGCCGTCGGCTCGTCCAGCAGCAGGGCGCGGGGGTCGCGCACCAGGACGCGGGCGATCAGGACGCGCCGGGCCTCGCCCGTGGACATCTCCTCCATCGGCTTGTCGGCGAGCGCCGCTGCTTCCACTTGCGCCAATGCCTCCTGCGCCCGCTCGTGCATTTCGGGCGTCACAGCGTGGTGCTGCGCCAGGCCGTGACTGGCGAAGAAGCCGGACAAGACGGCCTCTAGCCCCGGCACGCGGCCCGCCAGAAACGACTGGTGCAGGTCGGCGGACACAATGCCGAGCAGCCCGCGCAGCGCGAACACGTCCCAGCGCGCCTGCCCGAAGATCGTGATCGCGGGCGTCCCGTCGGGCCGCGCCAGGGGGTAATGCTGCCGCGTGAGGAGTTTGATCAGCGACGACTTCCCCGATCCGTTCGGGCCGAAGATGGCCGTGTGCTGCCCCTCGGCGATTTCCAGGCTCAGGCCGTCAAGAATGCGCCGTCCGCCTTTGACAAGCGTTGCCCGGTCAATCTTGAGGAGCGGGACGGCGTCGAGTTCGGATTTTGGCGTCAAGGGATACCTTCCAGCAGAGGGATAAGGACAGACGCAAGTTGATGGGCGCGGAGCCAGAGACTGTGCCAACCCGAGGAAGTCGTTAATTCGTAGTCGGCCATTTGCCGCAGACGAAACAGGGCAAAAAGTTGATCCCCCAGCGCCTTTCGCCGCCGTGTCAGAACGCGAATCACTTCGCCGTGAACTTGCGCCGTTGTGGTTACGCAGAGTTTTTCGCGTGCCAAGAGGAATGTCGGGTAGTAGGCTTGATGGCAGTCCGTCCGCAGGGCCGCTTCGTCGGCCCCCGAAACGGCGAGGGTGCGGGCAACATCCAGAAAACGGTGCGGGTCAAATGTCGCTGTCACGGCTGTCCCACTGCACATCAAGGGCGATCTGATCCAGGGCAATACCGGCTTGAACCGGCGGCAAACTCGCGGCCCATTGCTCCACAGCGTCGCCGAACGTATCCCAACAAGCCATTGCCTCCAACAAAGGCAAGGCGATCTGCAGCACGACGAGGAGACGAACCGGGGCTTCAGCGGAGTCAGGAGTTCCCATGATGCGGATAGGGCCAACGGGAATTTGGCGTTCACGAACTTGCTGTGCCAGCAGAGTCAGGATGCCCTGCAAAACCTCACGACTCGCAGAAGTCAGCAATGGCTCCGCCGATAGATCATACGTGACAGCCGGCGATTCTTGAGTCGGCTCTATAAGAACAGACATGAAGCCATTATACCCTCATCGTTGCCTCACGCTGCCAATACGCGGGGCAAACGGGCGGTGAGGCAAGTCGTGATTTCGTGGGGCGTGGTTGTCAAGTCGGCGGCGAGGGCGGCGGCAGTGATGGTCTCACCTCCGTCCGTGCCGATCAGGGTGGCGATGTCGCCGGGGCGGACCTGGGGAATGTGGGACACGTCCACGACGAGTTGATCCATGCAGACGCGGCCCCGGATCGGTGCGCGGCGGCCATGCAGCAGGACGTGGCCCGTGTTGGACAGGCGGCGGGGCCAGCCGTCGCCGTAGCCGATGCCGAGCGTGGCATAAACGCCTCCGTTTTCGGGTACGGCGTAGGTGCGGCCATAGGAGATCGTCGCGCCGGGCGGCAGGGTGCGGCAAAGCAAAACGCGCGCTTTGACGGACAGCACAGGGCGAAAATCCAGGCCGGCTTCGGCGAACATTCCGGGGGCGGGTTCGATGCCGTACAGCAGCAGGCCGGGCCGGACGAGGCCGAGACGCGCTTCGGGGACGACGAGAGCGCCGGGAGAGTTGCCGGCGTGCAGCAGCAGGGTTTCGGCGCGGCGGCCCAATGAAGTCACAAGATCGGCGAACAGGCCGTATTGGGCGTGGGCGTCGCAGGTGTCTTCGTCGGCGGAGGCGAAATGGGTCGCCATTCCTGTCACTCGAAGGCCGGGCAGGGCGTCCAGCGCTTGGAGCAGGGAGGGAACATCGTCGGGGGCAACGCCCGCGCGCCCGATGCCGGTGTCCGCGTCCAGATGCGCCTGGGCGGTCCGGCCCTGCGACACTGCCGCGTCCGACAGGGCGTTGCCGAGTTCGGGCGTGCTGACGAGAGGGATTAAACCGTGGGCGACGATGTCCGGGGCGTCGGCGGGCAGGCTGGCCGCGATCACGTAAAGGGCCGCGTCGGCGGGGAGCAGCGCCCGAAGCGCGACTCCCTCATCCACCGTCGCCACGCCGAAGTCACGGAGGCCGTGTTCATAGCACAGCGGCGCAATAAGCGAAACGCCATGCCCGTAGGCATCGGCCTTGACGACGGCCATCACGCGGGTGCGGCCCCCGCGCCCGAAGCGGCGCGTGAGCAGGGCGATGTTGCGGGCGAGTGCGGCGGCGTCTGTTTCGGCCCAGGCGCGAGCGCGTGCATCCCGCACTACCGTATCAACTCCGAGACCTGGCGATGGGCGTAGCGGGTGGAGGTGCGCCGGTAGGAGGCGGGAACAAGCTGGTCCAGGGCGCGCTCGTAACGCTCCTTGCGGCCATACACGACAATCATGTTGGTCAGTTTACGTCCGGGCTTGGCGAGCGTCGCGCCGTTGTAGTAGAAGCCGGTGCTGGTGCCGGCGTCCAGGTTCATGGCCTCGGTCGCGCCGATCTGGCGCATCACTTTCGCCAAGCGGCCTAAATAAATAGGCTTGCGGGTCATGGCGAAGACGATCTTGTTGCCGGGGGTGATGCCGACGGCGATGCGCGAATTGGGGGCCAGCATATGGGCGTCGCGGAACCGCTCGGCGCGCGGGTCCAGCACGACGCGGCCCCGGCGCAGCAGGCGCGGCCCGCAGGCGACGACGAAGTCGTAGGGACTCCAGTCGTGGTGACGCCCCCAGTCCACCGTGACCATGTCGGCGCGGTTGCCGGGCGTGACGCACAGCGCCGTCCCCATGCCGCCGAAGTGGACGAGGCTGCCGTCAATCACGATGTCGCCGACCGGGTGCAGGTTGTCCAGCGAGAAGAACGTCCCGGTGACGGCGACATTCGGGTCGGCGCGCTGGATCATCTGGCGGAACGGCTCGGACGTGCCGTTGCCGTTGAGGGCCATCACGGCCGAGACTTTCACGTTGCTGTCGTTGAGGTCTACCGTGATGCACTTGACGGGGACGCCGGCGGCCTCGGTCTGCCAGAAGTGGATGCTGCGGCCCCCCGTGCCGTCGCCCTGCACGGCCACTTCGTGGGCGCGCTGGGCGGCCAGGTGGGCGTTGTGCTGGGCCTGGATTTTGGACAAGCGCAACTGATGGTTCAAGGCGCGCTGGGCCGCGAGCCGCTGCTGGGCCTGGACTTTCGCCTGATGTTCGGCGTTGACGCTCGCCAGCCGCGCGTCGTGCGCGGCGAGGCGGGCGTTGTGCGCCGCCTGCGCTTTGGCGACCACGGCGTTGTGCGCCGCCTGCATCCGTGCCAAGCGCGCGTTGTGGGCGGCGACGGCGGGCGAAACTTTCGGACGGCGCGCGGCGACCTTCTGAGCGTGGAGCGTCTTCGACGCGGGCTTGGGAACGGCCTGTATGACCGCCAACTTGGCGTCATGATGCTGCACGGCGCGGCGCTTTTTGGGCGGCAGTGCGGCGACTTTGGCGAGGTGCTGCCGCCAGGCGCGCTTTTCGGCCTGCGCGAGTTTGGCGAGCGCGTCCGCCTTCTGCTGCTGCGAGACCTCTTTCACAAGACGGTCGTGGCGCTTGACGGCGCGGCGCTTTTTGGGCGGCAGCGCGGCGACTTTCGCCAGATGCGCGCGCCAGGCCGCTTTTTCCTGGGCGGCCAGCCGTGTCAGGTGAGCGGCCTTCGCGGCAGCCCCGCCTGTGTGTTGATGATGGCCCTTGGCAAGAGCCGCGCCGGGCAGGAGCGCGGCGAGAAGGCTGACGGCGACTGCCGCCGTGCAGGAGCGCAATTTCAAGGCATGGTCCTCAGAGGTTGGGATGAGTTCACGGCGTCCAAGCGCAACGCACACGCTACTGTACCATACCGGCCCGGATTCGTCAACGGGGGAATCAAGAAGCCTACCCGTGCAGCACGCGCCAGGCGGCGTCGAGGGCGGAGCGGAGGGCGAGCGCGGCGCTCTGCGGGTCGGGGGCGCGGGTGACGGCGTCGGTGACGGCGACGCCGTCCGCGCCCGCGCGCAGGCAGTCGGCGGCGTGAACGGGGGTCTGGACGCCGCCGAAGGCGATCACGGGGATCTGCACGGCGTCCTTGAACTTGCGCAGCAGGGTCAGGCCGTCGTCGGCATCGTCCGCCGGGTCTTTGTCGAAGATCGGGCCGGTCTGCACGTAATCGGCCCCGCCGCGCTCGGCCCGGCTCGCGCCGACGACGGCGCGGGCGAACGCCCCGACCAGTCGGACGCCGCCGCCCAGGCG
>CAZZVX010000203.1:0-8806 GCA_964657535.1 Armatimonadota bacterium
CGGGGCGCGAATCTCGTTGCCCGGCAGATAGGCGACATAAGACAGCAGGTACATATCTACGGTGTTGGAACTGAAGAATGACACCAGGAACAGAACAACGCTCAACGACAGCAGGGTGATCGTGACGGGGATGCCCCCGCGCGTCACGAAGTCGCGCACGCGGTCCATCGGCGAATTGGGAGTGTTATAGCGCATCGAACCTAAACTTTCACACAGAACGCTTCTGACAGAGGGCATGACACGTCATGCCCCTATTTCGCTGGCCTTTTTATTATACTCCCGTTTCAGGCGCGACTTCAATGTTTCGCCATAAATGACCCAGCCTTTCTCGGCCAACTGCTTCATCTCTTCGTCTGTGAGAAGCGGCGTAGACATTGGTTGTTTCTCCCGAAACGAACATCAGTAATGCTTGGTGACGGTGAAGACCGCCGTGCCGCGCATGGTCGTGACGGTGATCGGGCCGGTGTCGGCAATGGAGCGCACGAGGGCCGTGATCTGTGTCGGCGAGTCCACCGTGATCTTGGACGACGGCACGCCGCCGATGGTGACTTGCGTGGCCCCGCCTTCCTCGGCCTGCGCGGGTCGTCCCGGCATGACGAATGCCAGTGCGGTCAGCGCGGCGAGAACAGCCAGGCGATGGACGGGGATCGGACGGCTCCGGTCAGTCAGTCGGTTCAGATTGGGCAGCATTGTGATCACCTCCTCGTTTCTACCCTCACAGTTTGCTGTATGTGATCACTCATTCTTTGAAACCGGGATGTTGAAACAGAACGTGCTGCCTTTGCTGGGGACACTCGCGACGCCAATGTCTCCGCCGTGCGCCTCTACGGCCAGTTTGCAGAAGGTCAGACCCAAACCCGTACTCATCGTGCGCCCCCCGTGACGCGAGGCCACCTGGCCGAACTTCTCAAAAATATGTTCGAAGGCTTCCGAGGGAATGCCCTCCCCGGTGTCCCTGACCGAAAACACTAATGATCGGGCGTCCTCACCGAGCCGTGCGGCAACCGCTATCGTTCCACCGGCGGGAGTAAACTTGATGGCGTTACCCAGCAGGTTGACAAGGACGCGGCGCAGCTTGTTTCCGTCCCCTCGGAACGCGGGCAGATCGGCGTCTATCTCACGAACAAGCGTCAGGTTTTCACTGTCGGCAATGGATGCCACCTGGCGGGCGGCGCTCGCGACAAGTTCGGCCGCATCCAGCACGGCGTAATCCAACTGCATGGAGCCGGATTCCATTTTCTCGACTTCCAGCAGGTCGTTGATCATGCCCAGCAGCAGTTCCCCCCCGCTGATGGCGATGCCGACCATCTCTCGCTGGAGCGCATCTAAGTCGCCGACCATTGCGAGCGTTTGCATCCCCGTAATCACCGAAGTCAGCGGCGTGCGCAGGTCATGCACGATCATGTTCTTCAAGTCGTCGCGCAGCTGTTCCAGTTCCTGCAGCCGCTTGTAGCTTTCCTGCAGGCCTTCCGTGAAACGGATCTCCAGGTCATGAACGCGCCGCCGCTCGGTGACATCCTCCATCGCCAGGACCAGCATCTCCGTGTGGTTGCCGGCCCGGAGCTGGCGGGCGTTCAGCAGCATGACACGCCGCCCGATGGCCGGGAAATCATGCTCCAACTCGTAGTCGTTGAAGACCGACTGCTGAGGAACAATATCGTCCAGCAGAGTGCGCAGCGCCGGAATGTCCCACTGGCCGTTGCCGAGTTCGTAGATGAGTTGATCTTCGGTTTCTTCCGGGGAGACGTGGAAGGTCTGATAAAAAGCGCGGTTGGCCGAGCGCACGCGCAGCGTCGGGTCAAGCATCAAGAGTGGTTCACGGACCGTATCTACGATGTTCTGCGCGTATGTCTCGATTTCTTCAAGCAGTCGTTCGGCACGGCGGCGTTCCGTCACGTCTTCTATCGCAAGAACCACGAATTCCGTGTGGTCGCCCGGACGCAGTTTGCGGGCATTGAGCAGCATCACCTTCGGCCCAATGGAAGGAAAGTCGTGTTCGATCTCGAAATCATCAAAGGCCGACTTTTGCGGAATGATGTCTTCCAGGAGTGTCCGCAAGGCTGGGATATTCCACTGCCCGTTGCCGAGTTCGTAGATGAGTTGGCCTTCCGTTTCTTGGGGTGAGACTTGAAAGGTCTGGTAAAAGGCGCGGTTGGCGGAGCGCACCCAGAGGTTGGCATCCAGGATGAGAAGCGGCTCACGCACGGTATCAACGATGTTTTGAGCAAAGTTTTGAGCGTCTTCCACCAGAGGGTTTTGATTCATGAGTAGACCTTTGTCACCGGGTGAACACGCTCTGTTTTCAGCCCCACAATTTGCGGTCCAATGCGCGGTACTGGATGGCCTCGGCGACGTGCGCGATGCCGATGTCGGGCGCGTCCTCCAGGTCGGCGACGGTGCGCGAGAGTTTCAGGATGCGGTCGTAGGCGCGGGCGGACAGGCCGAGCTGGGCGATGGCGGCGCGCAACAGGTCTTTGACGTCGTCGGCGACGGGGCAGAACTGCTTGATCTGGCGCGACCCCATGTGCGCGTTGCAATGCAGGCCGGAATTCTCGGAGAAGCGACGGCTCTGACGTTTACGCGCCTCGACGACCCGCTCGCGGATGCTCTGGGACGACTCGCCCGTGCCGCCGCCGTGGATCATCTCCTCCTGGCGCAGACGCGGCACTTCGATGTGGATGTCTATGCGGTCCAATAATGGCCCGCTGATGCGCTGCAGGTACTTCTGGATCTGCGACTGCGAACACGAACACGCTTTGACCGTGTCGCCGTAGTAGCCGCACGGACACGGGTTCATGGCGGCGACGAGCATGATCCGGGCCGGGTAGGTCATCGTCCCGGCGACCCGCGCGATGGTCACGTGGCCGTCTTCCAGGGGCTGGCGCAGCACTTCCAGCACGTCCCGCCGGAATTCGGGCAGCTCGTCCAGGAACAGAATCCCGTGGTGCGACAGCGAGACCTCGCCGGGGCGCGGCGTACTGCCGCCGCCCGACAGGGCAGCGCTGGACACCGAGTGGTGCGGCGAGCGGAACGGGCGGCGCGTCACCAGCGACGCGCCCGTGCCGAGCAGGCCCGCGACCGAGTAGATCTTGGTCACGTCCAGCGCCTCGTCGAGCGACAGGGGCGGCAGGACGGACGGCACGCGCCGGGCGAGCATGGTCTTGCCCGACCCCGGCGGCCCGACCATGATGATGTTGTGGCCGCCCGCCGCCGCCACTTCCAGGGCGCGCTTGACGTGTTCCTGGCCCTTGACGTCGCAGAAGTCCGGGTCGTCCGCCGCGCCGTGCTGCAGGAGCTGCGTCGGGTCGGCGGTCAGGGGCGTGACGGAGTCGAAATCGTTGAGCAGCCGGACCACGTCGGCCAGCGACCGGACGCCAAACACTTTGACATCGCCGACGATGGCCGCTTCCCCGGCGTTCGCCTCCGGCACGACTAAGTAGGGCTTTTTGTCGGCGCGCGCCTTGACCGCTATCGGCAGTACGCCCGACACCGGGCTGACGGTTCCATCCAGGGCGAGTTCGCCGACGAACAGGCCGGCGGCGAGTTTGTCCTCGCGCACCTGCCCGGTGGCCGCGAGCAGGCCGACGGCGATGGGCAGGTCGAACGACGGCCCCTGCTTTTTGATGTCGGCGGGGGCTAAATTGATGGTGATGCGCCGGAGGGGGAAGTCCAGGCCGGTGTTCTTGATCGCGCTGCGGACGCGCTCGCGCGACTCCTGCACGGCGGCGTCGGGCAGGCCGACGATGGTGAACGAGGGAATGCTGGAAGAGATGTCCACTTCCACGCGGACTACATAGGCGTCTATCCCCAGAATGGCGCTGGAGTCTACTTGCGCAAGCATCGGGCGGCTCCTTCGAGACAGGCTTGGCCGGGGTTGGGCAGCCCCGGACGCCGTTCAGTTCGCCGCCCCCGCCCGATTCTCCTGCGTCGGAAGCGAGGGTCGTTCATTTCTCCCAGGATTAAAATCCTGGGCTGCCGAGGAGAAGACCGCCCGCCTGCGCGGGCGCGGAACAGGCCTTGCCTGTCTCATTCTTCGCCCGCGAAGGCGGGCGATCCGCTCTCCCTCAGCCCAGGGGTTCAGCCCTGGGCGAACGGAACAGCCCTGTTACGGCGCCACGGTGACATCGGCGGGGACGCCGGCGCCGTTTTTGTTGACGGCGTAGACGAGGTAGTAATCGGTGTTGCCGGAGGAGACGCTCTGGCTGTACCCTGTCCCGGCCGGGGTGGCGAGCAGGCCGCCGTAGGGGGTGCCGAAACCGGAGCCGGTGCTGAAGACGGCATAGCCGGTCGCGCCGGACACGGCGGGCCAGGTGAGGCTGATCGTGTCGGGCTTGTTCGCCGTGTGGACCCGGTGGGCCGTGACGACGGGGGCGGGCAGCAGGACGCCGGGCGTGGCGCTGACTTCGGCGGACATCTTGCTTTCGCCGTGCGTGTCCACCGAGGACAGTTTGTAGTAGTAGGTCGTGTTGCCGGTGACGCTGCCGTCCGTGTAGTTGCCGTCGTAGTACGGAAGCGAAGCGACAAGCGGATGCGTCTCGCCGCCCGCTGTCAGAGACTTATAGACGTAGTAACTGGAGGCGTTGTTGACGGTCAGCCAGTTGAGGCTGATCTGGTAATGGCCGGGCGTCCCGGAAGACACGGCGACGATGGAAGTCGGCGGGCCGACGACGGCGGTTCCGGGCGTGACATAGACGGTGTTGCTGAACGGCCCTTCGCCGTTCGCGCCGACGGCGGTGACGGTGTAGGAGTAGGACGTGGCGACGGCGACGGTGCTGTCCGTGTAGGTCGTGCCGGCCTGCTTGTAGGCCAGCAAGGTCATGCCGTTGCCGTAGGCGTCGCCCCGGTAGATGTTGTACGAGGTCGCGCCGGACACGGCGGCCCAGGTCAGTTTGGCGGGCGTGGCCGAATACGAACCGATGCTCAATGTCGGCGCGGCGATGGGCGCGACGCCCGTCTCGGCGCTGACTTCGGCAGACATCTTGCTTTCGCCGTTGGCGTCCAGCGCCGAAATCTTGTAGTAGTAGCGGACGCCCGCGTGGACGTTGCCGTCCACATAAGAGCCGGTGTTGTAGTAGTACGGCACGTCGCTGTAGTACGGGACGCCTTCGCCGCCGGGCGTCAGCGAGCGGTAGACGAAGTAGTGGCTCGCGTTCGGCACGGCGGCCCAGACGATCTTGATGCCATACGACAGCACGGACGCGGTCAGCCCGACTGGGGCGGGCAGGTCGGGGACGCCGGGCGTCAGATAGACGATGTTGCTGGCCGGCCCCTGGCCGTCGGCGTTGACCGAGCAGACGTAGTAGTTGTACGAACTGCCGGAGGCGGCGGAAACGTCCGCCCAGGCGGTCGCGCGGACGCGGTAGGCGACCAAAGTGTTGGGCGTGCCGTTGCCGTTCCCCCGGTAGACGTTGTAACTCGTGGCGTTCGGGACGGTCGTCCAGGACAGGTTGGCCTGGGCGCGGCCCGTGCCGCCGCTCAGAGTCGGCGCGGGCAGCGGCGTGACGCCGGTCGTGGCGCTGACCTCGATGGACATCGGGCCTTCGCCGACGGCGTCCAGCGTGCTGATGGTGTAATAGTAGGTGATGCCGGGGGTGACGCCCGTGTCTACATAGGAGCCGCCGTAGTAGTAGTACGGCACGTCCGAGTAGACGGGCTGGCCTTCGCCGCCGGGCGTCAGCGACCGGTAAACGTAGTAGTGGGTCGCGTTCTTGATCGGACTCCAGGTGACCTGGATGCCGTAAGACAGCACGGTCGCGACGACGTTGGTGGGGGCGTGCAGGTGCGGGACGCCGACGGTGACGTAGACCGTGTTGCTCCACGCGCCTTCGCCGGGGACGCCGACGGGGGCGACGGCGTACAGGAGCGTGTTGCCGTTGGTCAGGCCGGTGTCGGTGTAGGACAGCCCCGTGACGTGGTACGCCAGCAGCGCGTAGGAGCCGTCGTTCTTGTTCTTGCGGTACAGGTCGTAACTCGTCGCGCCGGACACGGCGCTCCAGGAGAGACTCGTCTGCGCATTGCCCGCCGCGCCGCTGAGGGTGGACGCGGCCAGGGCCGGGACGCCGGGCGTGGCGCTGACCTCGATGGACTTGGCGGTCTCGCCCGTGCTGTCCAGCGCGCTGATCTTGTAGTAATAGGTGACGCCGGGGTTGACACTGTAATCCACGTAGCTGCCGGCGTTGTAGTAGTACGGCACGTCCGAGTAGAGGGGCGAGGCTTCGCCGCCGGGCGTCAGGGAGCGGTAGACGAAGTAATGCACGTCGTTGGGGACCGCCGCCCACACGAGCGAAATGCCGCCATTGGAGTTCACGGCGGCGACGACCTGCGTGGGGATGGACAGATCGGGGCTGGTGCCGGGCGTCAAGTAGACGGCGTTGCTGTCGAGGCCTTCGCCCTGCCTGCCGACGGCCAGGACGTGGTAGCGATAGGTGTTGCCGTTGACGGCGCCGGTGTCGGCGTAGGCGAGCGTTGTCGTGTGGTAGACGAGGATGGCGTCGTTGACGACGCCGGGCTGCTGGCGGTAGACGTCGTAGCCCGTCGCGCCGGAGACGGCCTTCCAGGTAAGCGTGTTCCGGCTGGCGCCGAGAGTCCCTGAAAGGACGGTGGCGGCGAGCGGGGCGACGCCGGTCTCGGCGCTGATCTCGCCGGAGAAGTGGCTCTCGCCGTTGGCGTTCAGGGCCGTCACTTTGTAGTAATACACGACGCCGGGGCTGACGCTGGAGTCGGTGTAGAAATTGTCGTAGTACGGCTCGTCCACATAGAGCGGCTGCCCTTCGCCGTTGGGAGTGAGCGAGCGGTAGACGTAGTAATGGGTGGTGTTCGGCACGCTCGTCCAGTTCAGGACGATGGAGCCGCCGTCGGAACTGATGTCCGCGACGAGGTTGGCCGGGGCGCCCAGGTTGGGCGTGCCGACGGTCAGGTAGAGGACGTTGCTGGGAGTCCCCTGGCCGTGGTTGCTGACGGCGCAGACGTAGTACTGGTAGGTGTTGCCGCTGGCCGCTCTCGTGTCCGTGTAGCTGGTCGAGGCGAGGCCGTAGGCGAGCAGGGCATAAGAACTGTCGTTCTTGTTCTTGCGGTACAGGTTGTAGGTCGCCGCGCCGGACACGGCCTTCCAGGAGAGACTTGTTTTCGCCGCGCTCGCCGTGCCGGTCAGGGTGGAGGCGGGCAGCAGCGCCGCGCCGGGCAGGGCGCTGACCTCGGCGGACTTCGGGCCTTCGCCGTTTGCGTCCAGGGCAGAGACTTTGTAGTAGTAGATCGCGCCGGGGCTGACGCTGTAATCTGTGTAAGACGTGGTGTAGTATTGAACGGCGGCGTAGTACCGTCCTTCGCCGCCGGGAGTCAGCGCGCGGTAAATGTAGTAGTTGCTGCTGACGCCCGGAACCGGCGTCCAACTGACCGTGACGGTGCCGTCGCCGTTGACCTGGGCGATGGGCTGGGTGGGCGCGGCCAGGTCGGGCGTGCCGGGGGTGAGCTGCAAAATGGCGCTGCCCGCGCCCTGCCCGGCGGCGTTGACGGCATACACGGAATAGGTGTAGGTCTGGCCGTTGGTCACGGTCGTGTCGTGAAAAGTCGTCGTGGTTTCGGCGTAGCCGACGAGCGTGACGTTGCTGCCGTTGATGTCTCCCCGGTAGACGTTGTACCAGGTCGCGCCGGAGACGGCTTTCCAGGTCAAATTGGCGACGCCGCTGCCGATTGTCCCGGTGACGACGGGGGCGGCGGGCGGCGTCCCGGCGGGCGTCGCGCTCACTTCGGCGGACAGCGGCCCTTCGCCGGTACCGTCCACGGCGGAGATCTTGTAGTAGTACGTGACGCCGGCGGCGACGCTGTAATCGGTGTACGAGGGCGTGTACGGCCCGGACGTGCCGTACACGGGCGCGGCTTCCCCGCCGGGCGTGGTGCTGCGGTAGATGTTGTACTGGGTGAGGCCCGAAATGGCGGTCCAGGAGAGCGACACGGTGTACCCGGCGGCGTCGCTGCCGGAGACGGTGGCGACCACGTTCGCCGGGGCCGTCGGCGTCGCGTGTGCCGCCGTCGTCAGCGCAAGCGTCAGCAGCAGCAGCGTCACCCACGATTGCAGCCGCCCCAGGGGCGCCCAGGATTGAAATCCTGGGCTGCCGGAGAGCGGACTGCCCGCCTTCGGGGGCGCGGACGTAACGATACTCTTTCCTCGCCCGCGCATGCGGGCAGTCTTCTCCGCGTCAGCCCAGGATTTCAATCCTGGGAACGCGCCTTTAAGCGTCAGTGCAGTCATTGTTCTTTGTTCTCCCGCGAGGGTCGCGGCGTTCGCTAAGGCGTCACGGTGACGGTGTTGCTGGCGGTTCCCTGGCCGTTGGCGTTGTCGGCGCAGACGTAGTAGAGATAGGTCGTGCCGTGGACGCTGCCGCTGTCGGTGTACTTGAGCGCCGTCTGCCCGGAGACCAGCAGGATCACATAGTTGTGGTTTGGGTCACTGCGGTAGATGTTGTACGTGGTTGCGCCAGATACGGCGGCCCAGGACAGGTTGGCCTTGTTGCCCGTAGTCGTAAATGACACCGTGGGCGCGGCCAGCGGCGCGGAGGCGGCTTTGGCCGACACTTCGGCGGACTGTGGGCTTTCGCCATGCGCGTCCAACGCCGTGATTTTGTAGTAGTAGGTCATGCCCGCCGTGATGCGGTTGTCGGTGAGGTAGTACGAGTTATACAGCCCGCCGCCGTAGCCGGTGCCCTGGCTGTAAAGGATTTTCCCCTCTCCGCCGGGTGTGGTGCTGCGGTAGACGTAGTAGTGGGTCGCGTTCGTCACGGCGTTCCACTGGACGGTGATGGCGTAGCCG
>CAZZVX010000204.1:0-8802 GCA_964657535.1 Armatimonadota bacterium
GCCATGAGAAGAGCCGAGACGACGGCGAGCGCCGGGGCGGCCCGGCGGGCGGCGAGACGGCGGAGGGAGGCGGACATTCCCCGGCTTTGGGGGGCTTTGCGGGAGGAAAATGGCTTCATAAGAGTGTTCCTTCTATAACGACCGATCAAGACAAGCAACATAAGAAAGTGAAACGATTCACTGCGAACGGACAAGTGCCGACGTTTGTTGAGCGACGGCGGGGACTGTCTGGCGATGGTCGCAAAAAGCGTCAACACCGTTGCGTCGGCTGCCGTGCTGCGTCATGGCAACAGGGCGAAAACGGCGAAAAAACCTATATAGTAAAGCAAAGAGCGACAAGCGGCACCGGGCGACTAAAGAAAGCGCCGCCCTGCGCTTGTCGAACAAGTGAACCTATTATAACATAACTTTTTCTGATCCGCCAGGTTGCTAAACAATTATTTTTATTGTTTTTTCAGGACCGGTATTATTACCAATAAAGACTTGCTAGCCGCCGCGCCGCAGGGTAAGAACCTGGTCGGTGGGGCAGGCGGGGAAGGCTTCGCGCTTGCCGTCGGGCCAGAGAACGTCGATGACGTCGACGCGGGACGCGCCGCCGAGGCCGAAGTGGGCGCGTGGGTCGTTGCTGACTTCCATGCTGTAGGCAGGGTTGATCCAGCCGAACTGACGCCTTCCTCCGGCGGTGACGGCGATCTGCGCGCCCAGGGCGTCGCGGCCTCCGTAGCGCGGGTCTACGGCGCGCACATCCAGCCAGTGGCCCCGGTTCGCAGCCACGTCCCGATACAGGCGGGCCGGGCCGGATGTGGGGACGACGAGGAGATCGGAGCCGCCGTCGTTGAAGATGTCGCCGCAGGCTAGGCCGCGCCCAACATTGGGCGCGCCGCAAAAGGGCGCGTTGGCGGCGGAAACGTCGTGGAAGCAGCCCCGGCCATCGCCAGCGAACAGCTGATTTCGCTCGGCGTACAGGGTCCAATCCGGCCCCGCGCCGCCCTCGGCGGGCGGCGCATTAACCGCCGCGCCGTATTGCGCGCGGCGGATGCGGCCATTGGCGACGGCGAGATCCGGCGCGCCGTCGTTGTCAAAGTCGGCCATGACGGTGCCGAAGCCGGTGCCGCGCCAGACGGTGGCGGACAGTCCGGCGGCGGCGGTGCGGTCCTGGTACAGCCCCGAACTGACCGGCTCCCAAAGCGTGTTGCTTTCTTCGGTCAGATGGGTGACATAGACAGACGGCAGGCCGCTGCCGTCCAGGTCGGCGATGCCAATGCCCATGTTGGCCTGGGCGATGCCGGAGTTGTTGGCGGCCAATCCGCGCAATCCGGCCTCGTCCTGAAACGTGCCGTCGCGCTTGTTGATCCAGAGCCGGTTCGGCTCCTCGTCCTGGGTAATCAGCAGGTCCGGCCAGCCGTCGCCGTTGAAGTCCAGGGGCGTGACGCTTAGCCCGTTGGTGGGCGCGGCGGCCAGTCCTGCCTTTTGGGAAACGTCCGTGAAATGGACGGTGTTTTTGCTTTCGCCGGGCCGGGGGCCGGTGTTGTGAAAGAGCGAAGACACGGAACCTGTAAAGTCCAGCGGGCCGCAGTATTCGGGGTGGCCCGCCGCATCGGTACAGACGCGGTATTTGTATTGAACGTAGTTGGCGACAACCAAATCCAGCCGCCCGTCGCGGTCATAGTCCACAAAGGCGGCGGAAACGGCCCAGTGCGGGTCGTTCAGGCCCGCTTGTTTTGTCACGTCCTGAAAGTGTCCGTGTCCGCGATTCAGGAACAAGCGGACGCCGTTGAAGGAGCAGACCAGGACATCAGGCAGGCCGTCGTTGTTGACATCGCCGACAGCAACGCCCATGTTGTAGCCATTGATGCCCAAACCCGACCCGGCGGTGACATCGGTGAACGTGCCGTTCGGTTCTTGATGGTACAAGCGATTGATGGAGCGTGAGTTTGGGCCGCCGTTTTGCAGCAGATACAAGTCCAAGCGTCCGTCATTGTCGTAGTCAAAAAGAGCCGCGCCGGAGCCGACCTGCTGGGGCATAAAATAGGGCGGGGTTTGGCCGGAGTCGTGGACAAAGTTTATCCCGACTTGACCTGTCACGTCCTGCAGCCAAGGCGCGGAGACGGGCAGCGTCGTCGTGGACGCGCGCGGGCGGCAGCCGCCGATGCCGAAGACAAGCAGCGGCGCGAGGAGCAGCCAGAGGAAATGAGCGCGTGTTTGCATTAAGAATGTTTCTGCAGTCGCGCCAGCAGCCCATTCACCGGGGCGTCCTGCGGGCTTTTCTGGTGCGCGGTTTGCAGCGCTTGAACGGCGGCGGCAGTTTTGCCCTCCTGCGCGAGCGCGGTCGCTAGGCAGAAATAAGCGTGGATGTTGGACGGCTCGGTTTGCACGGTTGTTCGGAACTGCTGCGCCGCGCCGGACGGATTGTTTTCGTGGAGCAGGCAGACGCCGACATCCAGATGCGCTTCGGGAAAATCGGGCTGCAGGGCCAGCGTCTTCAGGAAAAACGGCTTGGCCTCGGCGTAGCGGTTTTGACGCGCCAGAACGTCGCCGAGATGAATGTTGGTCTGCGCAGAATTGGGGTCCAGCGCGAGCGCATGGCGCAGGTCGGCCTCGCCGCCGGTGACGTTCCCCTCCCCGACTGCGCCGGAGCCGAGCAGCCGCCAAACATCGGCGGAGTCGGGATAGCGCTGCGCGTCCGGCTGCATGAGCGTCACAACGGGGCCGAACTGGCCGGCATTGAGCAGGTTTGTGGCCTGGTTGATGTCGGCGATCCGGCCGACTTTTAATTGCAAGGCTTCAGACAAAAACGGGTCGGGCCAATTGGGGGTGTCGGACAGGCGAGCGGCTTGCTTGAGAAGCGCCGGGGCGCGGGGGTCGCCCTGCTGCCGCAAAATCTGCACCAGCAAAATCTGCGTGGCCTTGATTTCCGGGGCGATCTGATAGGAAGCGTTCAGGTCGGCGCGAGCCGCTTCGGTGTTGCCCTGCGCCATCTCAATGCGGCCCTGAGCGAGCAGGGCGCGGGCGTTGCCGGGGTTACTTTGCAGCGCGCGACGCAACAGGGACTCGGCCTCGTCGGTTCGGTTGAGATCAATCAGCGTCTCCGCGAGTTTGAGGCGCGGGGCGTCCGGCGTGTCTCCGGCCAGCGCCGCCGCCCGGCGCAGATCCGGGAGCGCGCGGTTCGGGTCCGGCTCCTGCAGGAGCAGGCAGACGCCCCGCAGGTAGGGCCAGCGCGGCTCCGCCGGATCAAATCGGGAGGCATCGGCGAAACAGACCTCGGCCTGAGCCTGATATTCATGGGCGAACAGCACCTGGCCGAGATAGCCCCACGACGGCCCGGATCGGGGCGAGCGGCGCACGCCGTCTTCGGCGTCTCGGATCACGAGCGCGATCTGCGGGTCCACACCGGCAAGCGCGACAGCGGGCGGTCGCGGGGCCGTCGCCCGCAGCCAGAGCGCGACGCCGACGACGACCAGCAGCGCCAGCAAGACGCCCGCGAGGACAGCACGCGCAAGCCGACGGCGTCCAGGGCCGGGCGGCATAGGTTGAACGGTCGTCATAGGCTCTTCAGCGCGGTTTGTCATCGGCGGCTTACACTCGGACAGGCAGACACGTCCTGATACCGGGATTGTATGGCATCTTTGCGCTTTTTGTCAAGTAGAGAAAGTACGGAACAGGGACAGGTGCAGAATCGTGCCGACGACGCTCCAAGCCGCCCCCGTCACGAAGTCGCCCAGAATCAGACCCAGGAAGAAGGGCAGCGCGACCCGGTAGGCGCGCATCCCGCCGTAGCGCAGGATCGTCGCCTTGAAGACCCAGGCGATCAGCATATCCAGCCAGAACAAGTCGTTGGCCCAGGACAGGTTCAGCACAAATGCGGCAGGGGACAGGGGAAACCCGGCGAAACGGCTGCGCAGAAGCGCCAGCAGGCCCGTCACCAGCGCGCCGACCGCCGCGCCCAGCCAGGCCGTTCCATCCGGGGGCTTGGGGTGAGAAAGCCAGTTCTGCACGGCGGTCCAGGGCGCGGAGCCTTCGAAAATGCGCCACTGGTTGACGTGTCCTGTCGCGCCGCCGTTGACATAGTACAACTGCAAGTCCCAGAGCAGGCCTGAAACGAGCGCCAGCAGCGCCGCCAGCATCAAGGCGAGCGGGACGCCGCGCATTCGGCCCCCAGCCCGGTCCTGGCCGACAAACGCCTGCAGCTGGTGCGGCAGGGCCGCCGCCCGGTAGTCCGAGTTGAACCAGGACAGCATCCCCAGATGCACCGAATCCATGTGCGTCAGCCCGGTCGTCCCGGCGAGGGTGGAAATGATGCTTTGCGGGTCCACCCAGACCAAGAACGGTGACAGCACGGCGGTCTCGGCCTGCAGGCGCGACAGCGTCAGCATGATCAGAAAGTACAGCGCCATGAAGACAATCGGCAGCCACCACGACCCGCCCGACGACCAGGCGAACACGCACAGGGCGAGGAACCCGGCCCCAAACCCCGCAACGGCGGTGCGCGCGCTCATCGGCTCGCCGCGCTCCTGCCCGTCAGGGTCGCCCTGCCACGCGCGCCGGAAGTAGCCCGCGAAGTAACTGCGCCCCTGCCAGACGACGCCGATGCCCAGCGCCAGCCACGCGCCCCAGGCCAGATACGGCGTGTACGGGAACTGGTGCGCGCCGTCACCGAACTGTCCCTGCCCCACGTCCCGCCAGTCCTCGGCGACGCCCCACAGATTCAGCGCCTTGCGAACGAGGTAAAAGAACCACATGGAGAATAAAACGTCGGTGTTGATTAAAAACCCGAAGCCGACCCCCGCCGGATGGACGCCGCCGAACAGCGGCTCCAGCCCGTTCCAGGGGTACGGCAGCCCGGCAACTAAATCTTTGGCCGAGTTGAACGGCAGGGACGGCACGAGCGGGAACAGGCTATTGAGCGAGTTAAGCGAATGGAAAAAGCACGGGATGGCAAATCCGGCCCAGAGCAACTTGTTTTTGTAAATCGTCGCGTCTTCGCGGGTCATTTCCAGCGGCAAGGCGATGACTGGGAACGGCAGGTGTTCTTCCTCGGCCCAGCGGCGGCGGACCACGGCGGCCAGGCACAGCGTCGTCCAGAGCAGGACCAGAAAGAACCCGGCCCAGACGCACAGCGGCCCCGCCCAGGCGCGCATGACGTCGGGCTGAAAAAACGTGGAATGGCCCGCATAGAAGCCTTCCAAAACTCGCCGGTCGCGCGGCCCGATGTACCAGGGCAGGAGGGGCCACAAGTTGACCCAGCCGTTGCTGTTGTCGGCGAACCAGAACGGGTTGGACAGAAACGGCGTAAAAAATCCCAGATGCCCGACTCCCGCGACGACGCTGG
Organism: Armatimonadota bacterium; assembly: GCA_964657535.1. Classification (GTDB taxonomy): domain Bacteria; phylum Armatimonadota; class Armatimonadia; order Armatimonadales; family Capsulimonadaceae; genus CAZZVX01. Next base: position 5,330 of record CAZZVX010000204.1, read on the forward strand.
AAAGCGAGAGCATGGAATAAAGGATCATCAACTCGGCTTGATGCAGTGCGCCCCGCGCGCCGAACGCCCGCCGCGCGGCCAGGTTTAGCAGCGTGGCCAGGAACAGCATGAACGTGACGCCGAGGAAGAGCGTCGAGATGGTGATCTCGGTGACGCCCGTTCTCATCTCGGAGTTGGCGATCCAGCCGGTGTTGAGGATGATGAGAAAGAACGCGACCGTTCCGACCGGCCCCCAGCGCACTTCTTTGACGACCGGCTCCGCCGCAACCGTTTCTGATTGTGTCTCCGTGCCTTTGGCAATCATGGTGTCTGTGCTATTATAGTTCCACAAGGCGACCCTGTCAAACGCTTGACGAACAGGAAAGACGCGACTATAATGGCTTCCGTATGACACACTCCACGCTGCACCCCGTCTCGCTCCGTTGTGAATATCGGGACAACCCGCTCGGCATTGACACGCCCGCGCCGCGCCTGGCTTGGCAGTTCACGGCGTCGGGCCGGGGGCGACGGCAGACCGCCTATCAAGTGATTGCCGCCGCCGAGTGGGAACTCCTGAACGAAGACCGGGGCGACCTGTGGGACAGCGAGCGCGTTGAGTCAAATCAGTCGGTCCATGTGTCCTACGCCGGGACGGACTTAGGCTCCGGGCAGCGCGTCTGGTGGAAAGTGCGCGTGTGGGACGAAAGCGGGCAGGCCTCTGACTGGTCCGAAGCAGCCTGGTGGCAGATGGGGCTGCTCGCGCCGGGCGATTGGAAGGCGCGCTGGATCACGGCGCTGACGCCGCGCTACCTCGCCCTGCCCGTGTCGCCGTACCTGCGGCGCGAGTTTGAGATTGCCAAACCCGTCAAACGGGCGACGCTGACGGCGACGGCGCGGGGCGTGTATGAACTGCACCTGAACGGGCAGCGTGTCGGCGACGATATTTTTGCGCCGGGCTGGACGGATTATGCCAAGCGCATCCAGTACCAGACTCACGATGTCACCGATTTATTGCAGGACGGGCCGAACGCGCTGGGTGCCATTTTGGGCGACGGCTGGTACGGCGGACACCTGGGCTACCTGCGCAAGCGCGATCACTACGCGCCCCACCCCACGTCACACAGTATGCGGCCCCTACTGCTGGCCCAACTGGAAATTGAATACGCCGACGGCACAGGCGAAACTATCGTGTCTGACGACGGGTGGCGCGGCGGAACCGGGCCGATCCAGTCCTCAGATTTTCTGTTTGGCGAGACGTATGACGCCCGGCTGGAGATGCCCGGCTGGGACAGGCCTGGCTTTGACGACGCGCATTGGACGCCCACCTGGGTGGAGCCAACCCAGAATGAAGACTTCCCCTTGGTCGCCCAGCCCGATGCCCCCGTGCGCGTGACGCAGGACCTGCCCGCGCAGGGACTGGCCGAACCGCTGCCCGGCACATTTATCTTTGATTTGGGCCAAAACATGGTCGGCTGGGCGCGGCTGACGGTGAACCTGCCCACAGGAACCGTTTTGCGCCTGCGCTTCGGCGAGATGCTCAATCCCGACGGCACGCTGTACACGACCAACCTGCGCAGCGCCGCCGCCACCGACACGTACATCTGCAAGGGCGGCGGGGAAACCTGGGAGCCGCGCTTCACGTTTCACGGCTTCCGCTTTGTGGAACTGACGGGGTATCCCGGCAGGCCGGGTTTGGAAGTCGTGACGGGCCGCGTCGTCCACTCGGACACGCCGCCCGCCGGGAAGTTCGAGTGTTCCAACGCGCTGGTCAACCAATTGCAGTCCAATATCGTCTGGGGGCAGCGCGGCAACTTTCTGTCCATCCCGACCGACTGCCCGCAGCGCGACGAGCGGCTTGGCTGGATGGGCGACGCGCAGATTTTCGTCCGCACCGCGACGACGAATTGTGATGTGGCGGCGTTCTTCACCAAATGGATGCGCGATGTGGAAGATGCCCAGTCGCCCGAAGGAGGCTTCCCGGACATTGCGCCGCGCACTGCGGATAATATGTCGGACGGCGCTCCCGCCTGGGGCGATGCAGGCGTGATTGTCCCCTGGACGATTTATCAAGTCTACGGTGACACGCGCATTTTAGAAACGCACTACGACGCCATGGCGAAATGGGTGGAATACCTGCGCTCGGTCAACCCGGAAGGCGTGTGGACGAACCGCCGCAGCAACGACTTCGGCGACTGGCTTTCCATCGCCGCCGACACGGACAAAACGCTTCTGGCGACGGCCTATTATGCTTATGACGTGTCCCTCATGGCGCGTATCGCGCGAACACTCGGACGCACGGCAGACGCCGCCGATTATGACGCGCTTCTGATGACCATCAAAGCCGCGTTCCAGGCCGCATTCGTCGCGCCCGACGGCAAACTGAAGGGCGACACGCAGACCGCTTACGTTCTGGCCCTGCACTTTGATTTGCTGGCCCCCGAACTGCGCCCGTTGGCCGCCAAGCATCTGACCGAAGACGTTGCGGCGAAGAACGGGCATTTGTCTACGGGCTTCGTCGGCGTCGGCTACCTTTGCCCGGCCCTCACAGACGCCGGGTACACGGACATCGCCTACCAACTGCTGCTCAACGAGACGTTCCCTTCCTGGGGCTACTCCATTCGGCACGGCGCGACCACCATCTGGGAGCGCTGGGACGGCTGGACGACGGACAAAGGCTTCCAGACGCCGGACATGAACTCGTTCAATCACTACTCGCTCGGCTCCGTCGGCGAGTGGCTGTACCGCTATGTCGCCGGGATTGACACCCATCCAGACGCGCCCGGCTATGAGCGAATCCTCATTCAGCCCCATCCCGGCGGCGGCCTGTCTTACGCCGGGGCCGAGTACGCCGGCATTCGGGGCCTCATCGCCAGCCGCTGGACGCAGGCCGGAAACACGCTGACTCTGGACGTGTCCATTCCCCCCAACACCACGGCGACGGTCTTGCTTCCGGCAGGCCGCACCGCGACCCTCACGGAAGCCGACGCGCCCGTTGAGGCCGCCAATGGAGTCACAAGCGTCGAGCGCCGCGATGACCAGGCGGCAATCGCCGTCGGCTCCGGCGACTACCGCTTTGTCGTGCAGCACACTCTCTAAAAGGATACGCACAATGGCACAGAACTGGGACGCGGAATACCGCCTGCTCCGGCAGCGGCTGGAAGACTCCGGCGTGGACGTGGACGGCATCGAGGCGCGGCTGGCGGCGCAGGAGGTGGAAACGCCGTCCTGGGGCTATGCGGACAGCGGCACGCGCTTCGGCGTCTTTCGGATGCCGGGGGCGCCGCAGAACGTCCGGCAGAAGTTTGAGGACGCAGCCCAGGCGCACAAGTACACAGGAATCGCGCCGGGCGTCGCCGTCCACATCCCCTGGGATGCCGGGGAAGACTGGGGAACGCTCGCGCAGTACGCCGCGAGCCTGGGCGTCCGCATCGGCGCGGTCAATCCGAACGTCTTCCAGGACTACGAGTATCGGTTCGGCAGCCTGGGCAATGGCA
>CAZZVX010000205.1:0-8787 GCA_964657535.1 Armatimonadota bacterium
CAAAGACGCCGTTCCATACCAGCAACTGCCGGAGTATATGCGGGCGTTCGACGTGTGCATCACGCCGCACCGCGTGACGCCGTTCACCGAAAGCCTGAACCCGATCAAACTGTGGGAGTATCTGGCGGCGGGCAAGCCGATCATCTCGACCGACGTGGCCGGGTTCCGCGACTACCCGCAGTTCGTGCGGATCGCCGCCGACGCCCCCGGCTTTTTGCAGGCGTTGCTAATGGCGCTCGCGGAAGCCCCCGCCGTGTCCGACGCGCGCCGGGCCGAGGCCAAGCGCCATTCCTGGGAATCGCGGCTCAATGCCGTGGAAGCCGTGATTGAAACGTGCCAAAAAGAACGCCCGATGAAAGAAACCAGTCGTGCCGTCTGAACCACCAACTCTTTCCGTTGTCATCGTCAGCTACAACACGCGGCAGATGACGCTGGACTGCCTGCGCACGCTGTACGCCGGGCTGGACGATCTCGCGCCGGAAGTGTTCGTCGTGGACAACGCCTCGGCGGACGGCAGCGCGGACGCCGTTCGGGACGCCTTCCCGCAGGTCACGCTCATTGAAAACCCGCGCAACGTCGGCTTCGGCGCGGCCAACAACCAGGCGATGGCGCAGGCGCGCGGCCAGTTCTTCCTGCTGCTCAACAGCGACGCCTTCCCGAAACAAGGCGCGGTCCCGGCACTCGTGGAGTATCTGCGGGCGCACCCCCAAGTCGGCGTCGTCGGCCCGAAACTGCTCCATGCCGACGGGTCCCGGCAGGTCTCCTGCTACCGCTTTCCGTCACCGGCGCTCGCCTGGCGAGAAAACCTGTGGATTTCCGCCGCGTTTGCCAACCACCCTGCCCTCGGCGACTACCGCCGCTGGGCGCACGACCGGGAGCGCACTGTCGAGTGGGCCATCGGCGCCTGCCTGCTCGTCCGCCGCGCGGCCTACGCACAGACGGGCGGCTTTGACGAACAGTTCTTCATGTACGCCGAGGAGACGGACTGGCAGCGGCGACTGCGGCGAAACGGCTGGGAGATCGCCTTCACGCCCGCCGCCGAAGTGACGCACCTCGGCGGGGCGAGCGGGGCCAGTGACCGGCCCGGCGTCAACCGGCACTTTTTCGACAGCTACGACCGCTACGTGCGCAAGCACCACGGAATGGCGGGCCTCGTCTCGATGCGCGCGGCGATGGTCCTTGGCTGCGGCCTGCGCGCCGTTCTCTGGGGCCTTGTGGTGGCGGCGGTGCCGCCGCGCCGCGCCGCCGCCCGCGTCAAGGCGCGGTCCCAGGCCCAGCTCTGCGTGCGGCAGGCGACCCATTGGCGGCGGAAGGCGGTCGGCGCGTGACGATTCTCCCCCGCAACCAGACGCCCGTGCAGGCGCGGATGTGGCTCCTGCAGATCGGGGTCGTCCTGGCGGCGATGCTCTGCGCCGCCGTCCTGGTGCGGGAAGGGCTGCGCCAGCCGCTGTACGTCGCCGCCGCCCTCTACGTCGCCGCGTTCCTGGCGCTGGCCTGGAAAGCCCCCCGGATCGCCCTGCTGCTGGTCTTCGCCACCTGCCCGTTTCAGTCCGATGTCTCGTCGGGCGTCTTCGCCAAGTTCGGGGTCGCCGAAGCCAATCTTGCTTTGGCGTTCCCCGTGTTCTTCCTGTACTTGATCGCCCGCAAGCAGCTGCCGACGGTCGGCCCGATCCTCCTGCCGATCCTCCTGTACCTGGGCGTCTGCCTGTATTCCTCATCCGTCACCTGGCACAAAGACACCGCGCTCATCTCCCTGCTGGAGATGGTGCTCTATTTCTTCGTGGACGTGATGGTTTTCGCTACGTTCCTGCCCCGCCTGGAAGGGATGCGCCTTTCGTTGTACGGACTGGTCGCCGTCAGCGTCTTCCTGACGCTGGCCGCCGTCGGAACAAATTTTACGTTCCTGGGCTTGAACAAAAACGGCCTCGGCGCGTCCCTGTCCTGCGCCCTGCTCGTCGCCGTCGAACTCTGGCTGTCCGCGCCGAATCGGACAACGCAGCGCTGGATGACGGCGGCGCTCGCCGTGCTGGCCCTCGGACTGCTGCTGTCGCTGTCGCGCGGTTCCTGGCTGGGCGCGCTCGTCGGCCTTGTCGCGATCTTTGGACTCCGGCGGCAGTGGCAGGCGCTGGGACGCCTGCTCGCCCTCCTCATCCCCCTGCTGATGATCGGCTGGTTCCTGATGCCCTCCGAGTCGCGCGACTACGCCACGGGTTTCAGTAGGGACCGCTTCAACATCCAGGCACGGTTCAACTCCATTGACATCGCCAAATCCGCGTTCCAGAAGAACGAACTCTACGGCGACGGCGTGGGCATCCGCAAAGAGTACGACGCGACCAACATCGTCTGGATGACCCTGGCCGAGACGGGCGTTCTTGGCGCGGCCACGTTTTTGCTGATTCACGCCGTCTTTCTCGGCACCGTGGTCAAAATACGCCGCCGTCTGCCCCCGGCATCGCCCTACGTCACCTTCCTGACCGTCGGCGCCGCCCTCATCCTCTGCCAGTTCACGCACGGCCTTGTGGACCACTACTGGAGTCGGGGGGCGGTTCTCGCGGCGTGGGCGGCGGCGGGGATGGTCATGGGCGTCTATCAAATGCAGCGGCGCGGTGAGATACCAGAGGTTTATTCATGAAAGTTGCGATGTCGTTTCCTGAGTGTCACCGAAAGGCTGGAGTTGAGCGGATCATGTTCGAGGCCGCACGCTTCCTTTCTTCGCGTGGGCATAGCGTCAGCATCTATGCCAATGAATGGGAAGTTGACGAGAGTTGTTCTATTGACTATCAGCCGGTGACGGCCTGGAAACAGCCTCCATTCTTGCACGGCATATCCTATTATCACTATTCCCAAAAGCAGCTGCAGCGTGCAGAATACGACGTGCTGAACACCTACGGCTGTGTCTGCCCCCTCGACGGCGTCCACTGGGTACAGAGCGTCCATCGGGCATGGCTCACCCGTAGCAAGATGTTCCGGCACCCGCTCTCCAAGAGCCGCCTGAAGCAGCGGCTGAACCCAGCCCATCCGATCCTGTTGGCGCTGGAAGAAAAACATTTCCGTGACCGCCGGTATCAAAAGATCATTGCAACCACGCCCGAAGTCCGTGATGACTTGAACCACTTCTACGGCGTTCCACCCGAAGATGTCGTCATCATGCCGAATGGGTTTTCCCCGACGGAGTTCAACCCACAGCACAGGGCCGAACGGCGCGCACAGATGCGAGCACGGTTAGGACTGGCCGAGGAGCATATTGCGCTGCTGTTTGTCGCCAATGAACTGCAGCGGAAGGGATACCGCACGATCCTCGAAGCCCTCCGCCTGCTGAACCGCCCGGAGCTGCGCCTGCTGGTCGTCGGACGCCCGGCCCGTCAGAGCGTTGAGCGTCAGGCGGCTGAATTCGGCTTGACAAACCAAGTGATTGCCTGCGGCCCCACTCAAGACGTCTCCGCCTACCACGCTGCCAGTGATGCATTTGTCCTGCCGACGCAGTACGAGGCGTACTGTCTCGCGATTCTGGAAGCTCTGGGGAGCGGTCTGCCAGTAGTAACGACGCGAGTTCCCGGAGCGCAGGATGCGATCCAGCACGGATGCAACGGATTTCTGATTGATGACCCGAAGAGTGGCGCCCAATGTGCCGCCGTTTTGGAACCTCTTCTCGATCTTCGGGTGCGTGAACAGATGTCTTCCGAGGCCGCACAAAGTTCCCTGCCCTTTCGGTGGCCGAGCATCTTGCCGCAATACGAGGACCTGCTCCTGGAGTGCGCAGGGGAACGTTCTGCGCCGGGAATTCCGCAACGCTCGGAAGGTGTCGCTGCGTGACCATGTCCGCCTGCCTACTAACAGACGCGGACGTGTTCGCGGGGACGGAACGCCATATGCTCGATCTGGCTTCCGGGCTGCGGCAGGCCGACGTGGATATCCGAATCGCCTGCCCGGACCCGTCGCCGCTCGCCCGAAAGGCCGCGCAGGCGGGAATCGAAATCATCCCAATCCCGAAGCGCGGGCTGATTGACTGGGGAGCCGTCCGCACGCTCGCCGGCCTGCTGCGCTCGGAGGAGACGCAGATCATTCATGCCCACAACGGGCGGACGGCCCTGGCCTCGGCGCTGGCGGTCCGGCTGGCGGGGCGGGGATGCTGCGTGGCGACGCAGCACTTTTTGGAGCCGAACCATACCCAGCAGGGGGGCCTGAAGGCGGTGCCGGGACGGCTCGCCCATCGCTGGGTGAACGCGCACACGCACCAGTTTATCGCCATCTCCGAGGCCGTGCGCCTGGGAATGCGGACACGGCGCGAGGCGGGCGACGACCGGATTACGGTCGTGCCGAACGGCCTGGCCTGCGACGACCGTTCCCTCGCGCCCCCGGCGCAGGTCCGGGCCGAACTGAATATCCCCGCCGACGCGCCGCTGGTCGTCTGCGTCGCGCGCCTGGAGCCGGAGAAGGACATCCCCACGCTGCTGGCCGCGATGCAGACCGTGCGCGAGACCGTCCCCACGGCCCAGGCGCTGGTCGTCGGCGACGGCTCGCAGCGGCAGGCATTGGAAGCGCAGGTCGAGGAACGGGGGCTGGCTGCGACCGTGCATCTGGCGGGCTTCCGAGAGGACGCGCGGGCGGTCATCCGGGCGGGCGACGTCTTCGTGCTGCCGAGCCGGGCCGAGCCGTTCGGCCTGGTGCTGCTCGAAGCGATGGCCCTGGGCAGGCCCGTGATCGCCACCCGCGCCGGGGGTCCCTGCGAGATCGTCGCGGACGGCGAGACGGGGCGGCTCGTGCCGCCCGGCGACCCGGACGCGCTGGCCTCGGCGCTTTCCGCGCTGCTCACGGAGCCGGAGACGCGCCGCCGCCTGGGCGCGAACGGCCTGCGACGCTATCGAGAGCGCTACACGGCGGAGCGGATGGCCGAGGACGCCGTCACTGTCTACCGGCGTGCATTGCAACTTTCGCAAAGATAACATCTTTCCGTACAAATTGTTTTCGGATTCCGTCGAGTTGGCACGGAATTTGCTACAAAGAAGAGACGACAGCCCAGGCCCATAAGCGCCCCAGTCAACAGAGCGACCGCTGCCCGACATCAGTGAATCCTAGCGGCGCCACATAAAGAATGTAATGTCCCCAACGCGCCCACAAAAAGGACACGGAGAGATGTTGAGAAAACGTCAACTTGGCACAAATCTTGCATTAAGGTTTGCCGAAGAACCGGGAGAGTTGCCGGCGAAGACCGTGAGCGCGAAACACACAGACGCAACCCTATGAACAGTTCCACCGTCAACACGTTTGCCCCCGCCGGCGAAAAGACCGAGGCGCGCACCGGCCAGCCGCCGAAGCAGGCCGTCCGGCCCGCCAAGACAGCCCCGGCGAGCGGGAACGCTCCCGGCACACCCCGCCCGGCGGGACTCCAGAAAAGCCTGCTCGGCCTGATGACGGGCATCGCGGCGGTCTCCGTCCTGGGCAACGTCCTCATGTATTATCGCTTCACGACGCTGCGCCCGCTGGTGACGGTCGGCAATCACGTCATCACCAAGCGCGAGTACCTGGCCGTGCTGGACGACGACGCCGGCAAGCCGACCCTGAACAAACTCGTCTTCACCGAACTCATCCGGCAGGCCGCCGCCAAAGCGGGCGTCACGCCGACTGACAAGGACGTGGACGCCCGCCTCGCCGAACTGCAGGCCAAGAACCCGAAGATGTTCGAGGCCGTCCCGCCCTGGAAACTGCGCGCCGCCGCCCAGTCCGACCTGGCATTGGAGAACCTGCGCATCCAGGGCGTCAACGTCACCGATGCCGAGGTCGCCCGCTACTACGCGGCGCACCAGGCCGCCTTCACCCAGCAGGGCCAGCTGCAGGCCGCGCTGATCGTCACGGACAATAACACGGACGCCCAGACGGCCCTGCACCTGTTCCAGCAGAACATTGACCCCAGCATCATCGCCAAGCAGCCGGACTTCCATCTGGTCGGGACGAACGGCTACACGGTGGACTTGCAGCGCCCGGACCGCCGGAATATCGTCAAGGCGATCTTCGCCATGAAGACCGGCGGCGAGCAGACCTTCCCGCTGGACAAGCAGTTCCTGACCGTGCGCGTGTACGTCAGCCAGGGCGCCCACGTCGTTCCCTTCGCGCAGGCCCGGCCACTGGCGGCCCGGCTCGCCAAACTGGACAAAGCCCCGTCCGCCAAAGCCGAGATGGCTTCTCTTTACAAGGCCAATACGCCTGTGTTCGATATTGACAAGTATTCGGCCTTCTTCGACGACGTGCAAAAAGACATTTCCTCGCCAGCGCCGGCGAATCATTGATCATCCGGCGCTCACCCGCCAATACCGAGTTTTGTCAAGATCCCCGTGATCTTTTGACATAAACCTTCGCCGCGAACCCATCGCGTGTGAACATCCATCAAAGAAAGGGGGTGAAAAAACAATGAATATTCGCAAAATGATCGCAAGTATGGTTGGCCTGCTGGGACTAGCGGCGGTTGTTGCTCCGGCACACGCTCAGTATGTAACTCTCACTCCAGGTGGTTCTGTCACCGTCCACAGCGTGACTGCTTCTTTAGGTACAGCACTCGCGTCAACAGGTCCGCAAGCTTGGGGTGGTGTTGGCGGCGATCCTACGGGAACCTTTACTTCATCGGTTTACCAAGGATTTAGCGGCGGGTTGATTTACGCCTACTCGTTCACAAACGACATCTCCAGTTCAGTGGCCTTGGAGAACCTTCAAGTTGCCAACTTCACTGGTGTGAACACAGCGGTAGCCTTCCTGTATCCCGGATCAACGTCAACGCTCGTCGCGCCATCCGACGGAGGCGGCGGAGACGTAAGTCGGAGTTTGGCCTCAACAGTCCAGTTCGACTTCGGTACGCCGAATGCCGGTACTGTCGGTGCCGGATATGGAACAGTCACACTACTCATTTCAACCAACTCTGCGGCATATATAAGTCAGCCAATGGGCGGAGCCACTGATACCATCAATAACGGTGGACCACATTCAGTTTATGGGTTTACACCAGAAGGTCGCAATCTGAAACCCAATATCGGCAACCCGATTTTGGCTCCTGAACCGACCACGGTTGCTGCGTTCGGCTTCATCGGTCTGGGAGTCCTCGGACTCGCTTTCCGCGCTCGCCGCCGCACCGGCAGCATGACGATGGCCGCGTAGTTCCGCCCTCGCCGCACCAAACGCTACGCCCCTTCGGGAGCCACGCAGACGGGACGGCAGGACAGAACCACTCTTGCAATTCGGAGACGTGGGGATGCAGGAACAAACCGCGACCGCCGGGCAACGGGTTGACCAGTACGACAACCCGTTGCCCTTTTTTCTTTTATTCGCGTATTCGTAGCCCGCCCATGACGGGCCGAACCCAAGTTTTATGTCCACACTTCTGGAACAACCCGGCGCCGGCCACGCGACGCGCCCCGGCGCGGACGCGACGACGGCGGCAGCGGGTCGCCGCGCCGCCTGGGACGGCCCGACGGCGGCGCTGCTGGCGGTTTCGGCAGTCTGCCTGCTCGCCACCGCCCACGCCGCGCTCGGCCACTGGTGGTCGGAGTACCGGCAGCCGGAGTCCTACTACGCCCACGCGCCGATCATCCCGTTCCTGGTCGCCCTGATGGTCCGCCACCGGTGGGCCGCGCTCAAGGCCGTCCCCAAAGCGCCCTGCTACGGCGCGCTCGCCGTGCTGCTGCCCGCCCTCGCGCTGCTGGTCTTCGCCACCAAGAACGAGATGCCGGCGGTGGAAGGATTGGGCTTTCTGGTGTCGCTCTGGAGCGGCGTCTGGCTCGTGCTGGGGACGCGCTTCCTGCGCGCCGCCGCGTTCCCGCTCGCCTTTCTGGTCTTCATGGCCCCACTGCCCGGCCCGCTGCTCAACGACGCCACGTTCGGAATCCAGCAGCTCTCCACGCACGGCGCGGTGCAGATGCTGCGCGCGCTGCTGTTCCAGCCTAGTTTGAGCGGCAACGTCATCACGCTGGACAACTACACGGTGTTCGTGGACGTGCCGTGTTCCGGGTTCAAGCTGCTGCTGTCGCTGCTCACCTGCAGCGCCGCCCTGGCGTACCTGCTCGACGGCCCGCCGCTCCGGCGGCTCGGCCTGTTCGCCCTCAGCCTGCCGCTGAGCCTGGCCGTCAATATCGCCCGCCTGACGCTGCTGTGCATCGTCGGGGACTGCTTCGGCTCGCGCGCCGGACACGTCTTCCACGACTGGGACGGGATGCTGACGCTGCTCGGCGGCGTCACGCTGTTGTTCGCATTCGCAAAGAGGTTTGGATGTCGCACTTTCGCGGGGTGGCCGCTGTTCTAGCCACGGCCACGGCCGGGGCGCTGCTGACCCTGATCTTCTGGAACCCCATACGCACCCCGTCCGCCGTCGGCATTTCCCGCGCCGACCTGCCCGCCGCCGCCGCCGGCTACGCGGCCCACGGCGACGAAGACGTGAGCGCGGCGACACGCACCGCCCTGCCGGGGGCCACCATCCTGGCCCGCGACTACGCCGGGCCGGACGGCGACGTGGACTTCACGCTCGTGGGCGCGACCAGCCGGGACGGCGTCCACGACCCGCGCCTTTGCCTGACCGGGGCGGGCTGGCGGCTCTCCGACGAACACGCCGAGCGGTTGCCCGGCACCGACGTCACGATGCAGGTCTGCCAGGCCGCGACCACGGACGGCCCGCCGGACGCCCTCGTTGCCTACTTCTACGTGGTCAACGGGCGCGTCATCAGCAGCCCGACCGAGATTCGCGCCGCCCTGCTGTGGAGCGCCCTGCTGGGGCGGCAGAGCGCGCCGACCTACTTCGTCCGGTTCCTG
>CAZZVX010000206.1:0-8783 GCA_964657535.1 Armatimonadota bacterium
CTCACCGAGGCCCAGGTCGCCCTGCGCGGCCTGATCCGCCAGCGCCTCGCCGCCGCCGAGATCGGCCTGGCGTAAGGGTAAACACATGGGGAAATGGTTTGAGCGGCTTTTGTGGGGAAGCCGCCTGCTCATTCTGGTCGCGGTGGTCGCCAGCGTGCTGGTCGCGCTCTGCGCGCTGTACGTGGCGACGGTGGACGTGGTGCATCTGGTCGTGCAGACGGCCCGCTACACGGCGCACTCGCCCGATGAGGCCCACGCGGAGATCGTCACGACGGTGGTGCGGACCGTGGACGGCTACCTGCTGACGGCGGTCATGCTCATCTTCGCGATGGGCCTTTATGAGCTGTTTATCGGCAAGATTGACGCCGCCGAAGCGTCCGAGGTCGCGCCGCGCCTGCTGCTGATCCGCAGCCTGGACGATTTGAAGGACCGGCTCGCCAAAGTGGTCGTGCTGATCCTAGTCATCACGTTCTTCCAGCAGGCGCTGGCGCTGCACTTCGGCTCGGCCCGCGACCTGGTGTACCTCGCCCTCGGCACACTGCTGGTCGGCGGCGCGCTGTACTTGAGCAGCCGCGCGGGCGGGAAGCATTAGTTGAGCAGGCCGAAAACCGGCAGTGCGCTCAGGTCGGCCTGGCCGGGCGTGCGGGTGAACGTTCCGAGCAGGCACCGGCCCGCGTCCGTGTGCGACGGCGTCAGCAGGAAATGGACGCCGGACGTCAGGCCGTACTCAGCCAGGACCGCGTCATCCGCCCCGGCGTCCAGGCGCAGTTTGACGAAGCGCGGGACGACGTGTGCCTGCAGATCGCCGTGCGCGAACGGCGGGTCGCCCGCCCGGTGATCGAGGACGAACATCGCCTGCCGCGCCCGCAGGCTGCCCCCGGCATAGAGCGCGTACAGCGAAACGCTCCGCAGCGAAACGTCGCCCCGGACGACGGCGACGGCGAGCCGCTCGATGCGCCGCATCGTTTCCAGCGCCTCGGCGTCGCCGACCAGCCGGTGCGATACGCCCGCGCCGACGGCCCCGGCGAACTCCTCCGGCATTTCCGCCAGCTCGAAATAGCCCCCGGTCGGCGACAGCACGGCGCGCGCTAGTTCGTTGGCGTACTCCGTCCCGTCCCCGACCTGCCGCTTGATGTAGGCCATCGAGACGCCGTACTGCGCCCGCCGCTCCTGGCGCAGCTCGTCGAATTGTGGGTCGTCGGTTGAATCCATCGTCATTTATAACTCGGCAGGATGATGCCCTTCATAATGGTGTTTTGCGCGAAGATAAAGACCAGCAGCGTCGGGACGGCGGCCAGGGTCAGCGCGGCCATCATCACGTACTGCGGCGCGCTGTTGGTGGACATCTCATAGAGCCAGACCATCAGCGTCCACATCCGGCGGTCCTGACAGGTCAGCAGGGCGAACATGAACGCGCCGTAGGCGCTGGTGAACGCGCCCAGCCCAATGACCGCAAAGATCGGACGGGAGAGCGGCAGTGTGATCGTTGCGAACATCCGCAGTTCGCTCGCGCCGTCCAACGTCCCCGCTTCGTAGAGTTCCCTGGGCAGGCTGTCGAAGAAGCCCTTCATCAAGAACACGCTGAAGCCGCTCGCCGCGCCGGGCAAGATCAAAGCCCAGAACGTGTTCAGGAAGTGCAACTGCTTGAGCAGCAGGAAGTTGGGAATCAGCGCGACCTCGGCGGGAAACGCCATTGTCGTCAGCAGGAACAACAGGATCGCGCCGCCGTAGGGCAGATTGTAGCGCGACAGGGCATAGGCGCAGAGCGGGTTGACGATCAAGGCCGTCAGCACGGCCAGGGTGCAATAAACAATAGTCACCCAGACGCCGTCGCCGTGCAGGCCGATGTATTGCACCACGAGCGCGTAGTTGCGGGTGACGAAGTCCCAGCGCAGTGAAGACGCATGGGACTGCACATACGCCCAGTCCGCCTGCGGGATCGGCAGCGGCAGCGCCGCCGCGTCCGTCGCCGGCAGACGATACTGCGCCTGCGCCCAGGCCCGCCAGCGCGTCTCCGGCGTGTCGGCGGACAGCGACGCCAGGGGCGCGGACGACTTGATAAAGTCCAGCCAGTCCAGCAGCGGCGGCCCGGACGAAGCGACCCGCTCCGGGTCCGGCAGCGTGACCTGCGCCCAGGAGGCCGTTTGCGCTCCGTAGGCCTTGTCGTATGCCGCCAGATCGCCCTTGTAGCGCCCTTGCAGGAATGCCCGATACGCCGACTGTGCGCCGGCGCTCACCGCGATGTCGCGGAACGGCAGTTTCGTGCGGACGAACGTTTCCCAGTCTTTCCGCTGCGCCGCATCCCCAGACGGCTGCGCCGTGAGAGGGATGCCCGCGATTGCCTTGTACTGCGTCCTCCAGGCCGCGTTGAGCGCGTCCAGATTCGCGTAAGCCTCCTCCTTGAGCCACTGCTGGAAGATCGGGTCCGCGCCGATGACCTGGAAATAACTGACCGGGAGCGTCTGCTCGAAGTCGGCCCAGTCCTGGCTCTTCGGGCCGCGATCCGGCGCCCAGCCCTGCTTTGTCAGCTGCTCGAACGGCGGGAAGACGGTCAGGAACGTCGCATCTTCCTCGGAATAGGCGCGGTCGAGCGCCCGGACGTCGCCGTGAAAGTGCCGCGTCAGAAAGTCGTGGTAGCGGTCCAGGAGCGGGCTGGGGCTGTACGAGGCCGTCGCGCCGCCGAAGCCGGCGAGTTTATAGCGCGTGGGCAGCGCCGCCGCGAAGCCGTCCCAGTCACGGACACGGGCGGCGGGCATGGGGGCGGGCGGCCTCACGTCCGTCAGGGCGGCGTAGTTCGTGCCGTAGGCGCTGTTGATGGCGGTGATGTCGGCCCGGTACTTGTCCTCGGCGTACTTGCCGAACAGCGCCGGGGTCGAGTGCAGGTAGCGGGGGACGAGATCGTAGGAGTTGACATCGTACTGCGACTCGATGGACGTCCCGAACATAATCAAGAACGGGTAGACCATGGAGACCGCGCCCAGCGAAAGAATCGCGTACAGCGCGGCGAGGAGGCCGCGCGTCTTCCAGGACTTGCGGCCCACGGTAGGAATCAAAGCCATGCCGCTATTATAACACAGAATGGGTCTCTACATGACCGTATTTGTCGCAGGAGGAGGCGGAGGGGAGTCGTACAGATCCACGGTCCAGTCGTCGAAGACGGCGACGGTGTCGCCCTGGGTCCAGAGGGCCACTCTGCCGCCCGCATACGCCGCGTCCTGAACGCTGACACGCTTCTCCATGTCCACCCAGCCGCGTACCTGGCCGTCTTTGACGAGCAGGCGCAGGGTATGCCAGCCTGCGGAGAGCTTGGCCGGGGCGGCATTGGCGGCGTGAGCAGTCCCCGCTGGGTTGCTGACGGAAGTCTGCTGCAACGGCGTATGGGTCGGCTCGTCTATTTTCAGCAGGGACAGCGTGTTATGGAGGGCGTCGAAGCGCAGCACGTCATAGGACTTCGGCCCCGACACGCCGAAGGCGATGCCGACGGCAGGGCTGACCGTGCCGCCCTGAATCTGGAAGCGCACTTTCACATCAAGATTGCGGCCCTGGTCGGCCCGGTCAACGAGAAGGGCGAAGCGTGTCGGCGACGGCTTCACTGGAGAGACTCGGACCACCGTCCCGTCCGCCGCCGTGCCGGGGACGGAGTGCCAGACGGCGGCGGGGCCGCTCTCCCCCGCCGTCATCTGTGACAGGGGCGCGAGGGGATTGGAGGCTTCAAAGTTGAAAACGTGTGTCGCGGACGGCGCAACAGTCCAGACATCCGTCGTGTCAGTCGCCCAGGGGTCGGCGGGGCCGCGCGGGTCATCACGAGGCACCAATGTCACCAGGTAGCTGGTGATGGCGTCGGCCTCTGCAGGGCTGATGCCGGAGTCCGGCTTGCCCATCATGCGTCTCACGGTCCGCTGCCAGTCGCGACGGGTATAGCCGTTGACAGATGGGTTATACTTGTCTTCCGTTGTGCTATGGCAGGCCGAACACCGCGCAGCGTATAACGCCTTCAAGTGGACAGTATCCATCGGCGCGGGCGCCTGGGCCGTCACGGTCGGCAGCGACGGCGACATGAGTGCGGCGGCGACAACGGCGACGGCAGCGGCGCACGAAGCGGCAGAGATCAAAGGACGGACTTTCATAGCGACTCCTGGGAAGAGGCAAGGCGGAAGGATTTGATTGCAAGACGACATACGGCCCGGAAATGTTCAATTGACAGGCGCCGTCAACCTGTGTTATAGTGTTTAGACGTGGGGATACAATCCCTTCGAAGACGGCGGCTCCCCGGAGCCGCCGTCACCGTTTCTTGGACTTATCATACATTATTTCTCTCGAAAAGGAAGCCATTGTGCAAGGATACTGCGTGCGCTGCAAGTCGAAACAGGAGATGCTGTCCGCCACACGGACGCTGATGAAGAACGGGCGACGCGCGATGATCGGCATTTGCACCGTCTGCGGCACGAAGATGTCCGTCGCGGGCAAGTGGGACAGCGATACGCTGCACACCTCGCCAGTGAGCGAACCGGCAGCCCACAGTGCGTTCGACTCGTCACGGCAGGAAGAATAGGCCGCTCTGAGGATGTGATGACGCCGCTGGTGCAATGCGTTCCCAACTTCAGCGAAGGCCGCCGGCCCCAAGTCATCGCCGCCATCGTGGACTCAGCCCGCCGCAGTCCCGACGTGCGTGTCGCCGATTGGAGTGCCGACCCCGACCACAATCGAATGGTGCTGACTCTGGTCGGCCCGCCCGGCGCCGTCGGCGCGGCGGCGCACGCCGTCTGTGAAGCCGCCGTGCGCTTGATTGACCTTCGTGACCATACGGGCGTTCATCCCCGTCTGGGCGTCATAGATGTGCTGCCGCTTGTTCCACTGGCGGGCCTGACGCCGGCCGACTGTGCGGGATATGCCCGCGAACTGGGCCGCGAACTCGCCGCGCTGCACGCCCTGCCCGTGTTTCTCTACGAAGCCGCGTCAGACGACGCCCGCACACTGCCTTTCGTCCGCAGGGAGGCGTTCCATAATCTCACGCCCGACTACGGCCCGTCCGTCCCCCACCCGACCGCCGGCGCGGTCGTCGTCGGGGCGCGCGGCCCGATGCTCGCCTACAACGTCAACCTCGCCACGGACGATCTCCGCGCCGCGAAAACCATTGCCCGCGAGCTGCGCGAAGGCGGTGGGGCGGGCTTCGTCGGCGTCCGCGCATTAGGGCTGCGCCTGGCCTCGCGCCATCTCACGCAGGTCTCGATGAACATCACGCAGCCTGCGATTACGCCACTGCTGCCCGTCTTTGCCTACGCCACCCGCCGGGCGCGGGAACTGGGGACGGTCGCCGTCGAGAGCGAAGTCATCGGCGCGCTGCCGGGATACACGGCCTTCGGCCTGATTGCCGACGCCCTTCAAGCCGCCGGACTTAAGCCCGGTCAGGTGCTGTGGGAGAATTGGCCGAGGGAAGACATGAGCAATGCATAGTTTATGGCCGATGGTCCTGGCGGGAGTTGCTGTTATTGCAGCGGGCGCATGGCAGTTGTGCGCCCCGCTGGATACTCTCTGGGCGCAGCGGGAGAATTATTTGCTGTCGCGCGGCGAATCTCCTCAGCGCACGGATGTCTGGGAAAGCAGCGTCCGTACACGCGGCGGTATCGCGGTTGCTCTGGGGTTGGTCTTAGTGCTGATGGCCCTCGTCATTCAGGCATCGGTGCCGCGACCGATGTCCGGCGTCTCCATTGACGGCCACGAACTAACACAGCAGGAGTGGGACAACTGCCACCACGACACCGCCACTTGCGTTGCCGTGTACGCGAACCAGCCTCATTAGTCACTCTCCCAGGTCCAAACGCCCCTGTGCGTCATGCAAGGTCAGTTTCTCGATCAGTTTCACCTGCGGCGTCGCCAGCGCGTACCGTGCCAGATTTGCCGGCGGCTCCCAAACGACCCGTACATACCCATGCGCCTGCGGACGCGCTTCCTCCTCAACCACAGCCTCGTAGCCGTGCAGCGTGATGCGGCGGTTGGCGACGACATGGTTGACAATGCCGAAGGGCGTTAGTTGTGTCACGGCAAGCCCGACGCCTTCACGGACGGCGCGGGCAGCGCACACAGCCAGCGTCTCGCCGTCCTGCCGGGTGGCGCGGGGCAGTTCCCACAAGCCGCCCCAGAGGCTGAGTTCGGGCGACCGCTGGGCGATCAAGACGCGGTTTTGACCGTCCCGAATTGCCACCGAGACATCTTCCACGTCCAGCCACTTTTTGACGCCAATAAATTGCGGGTAGGCCGTCGGGTCGCCGAGCGACTTCGCCGCGCACAGCGCCTGTATCGGGCAGGACGCGCACTTGGGAGCCGCTGCGACGCACACCAGTGCGCCGAGTTCCATCATGGCCTGGTTGAAATCCCCCGCTTGGCCCGTCGGAATGACTCCCTGGGCCAGTCTCCATAGCTCCGCCTGCGTCGCTGACGATGTTTTCGGGTCGCCGGGGACGGAGTACACGCGGGACAGAACGCGGATGACGTTGGCATCGAGGATGGGCGCGTCCTGACCAAAGGCGATAGAGAGGATGGCCCCGGCGGTGTAGCGGCCGATCCCCGGCAGGGACAATAAAACGTCGGGGGCGGACGGCACCTGACCGCCGTGCTGGGCGACGACTTCCCGCGCCCCCCGGTGCAGGTTGCGCGCCCGCGCGTAGTAGCCGAGGCCCGCCCAGTGCTTCAGCACGTCATCCAGAGGCGCATCGGCCAGGCTCTGCACCGTTGGGAAACGCGCCATCCAGCGTTCGTAGAAGGGGACTACGGCGGCGACGGTGGTTTGCTGAAGCATGATCTCTGACACCCATACGGCATACGGGTCATGCCGACCCCGCCAGGGCAAGTCGCGCTTGTGGGTGTGGTACCAGAGGAGCAGGTCGCGAGCAAATCGAGTTCGCTTCGCGTTTAGGTCAGGCGTTGTCGTCACGCGCCTCGCCTGTCCTGCCGGAAAGCAGCCGCTGCTGGAAGCGGAGCATTTCGTTTTCCTGCTGCAGCTTCAGCAACTGCCGCTCGTACTGCTCATGTTCGCTGACTTTATGAATTTCACACGCCAGACGCTCAACGGCCCGTGTGAGGTCGCGTATTTGCTCCCGAATGTCGGCAATTTCCTCCCGCATGGCTTTGACTTCTTCACGTAAGTCTACGATGTCGCTTTTGTTCTTCTGAACCTCTTGGGTCAGCGTGAAGACTTGTTTGGCATATTCAAGAAGGTCTTTCCACACTTGTTACGCCACCTTGTATGTGTCAAGATTGAGCGCGGCCAATGCTTTGAGTAACGAGCCGGTTTCTTCTCCCAGGCGTTCCGACTTTTCCCGCAGCAGGGACGTTTCCCGCTTTAATTGCTCGATTTGCGTTTGATCATGTTCCATTTGCCGGTTGAGATTACGCATTTGCAACAGGTATTGACGCAGTGTCTGCTCCATTTCTTTGGCTTCTTCGGCGGTCGGCGCGACGGGCCATGCTTGATCCATGATGTTGTTTCCTTGTGTGTTGATACGAGTCATTGCAGCAGATCGGTTCGCGGCGGGGCGGCTTCGCTTGGGCGGACGCGAGATTTGTCGTCGCTGTCGGCGCCGGCGTCCAGGGAGAGATCCAGGTTGGGGGGAGTGCCGCGCATGACGGTGTCATAGGCGGCGCGCATCTGACGGGCGGCGCGCAGGGGGGGCATGAAGCCGTTGGAGGTTCCCAGGCCGGGGACAAGCAGCGTCTGGATGGGGTCGCCGTGCAGGTCGTTGAAGGTCAACACGGCGCGCAGGGCGGCCCGAAAAGCGAGATAGGAGTTGACGGTGCGCGAAATGTTCTGCGGGACGCGCATGGTGGGGGCGACGACGAGAAACCGGAACTGCGGGTGGTCCGTGATGACGATCTCGGCCTGCCCGACCAGCAGCTCGCCGTCGTGGCGCTCGCGGATGACGCGCCGCACGTCCATCTCGGTGTCTTCGCCGAGCAGGGCGATGATTTCAGCGTCCAGGCCGCCGTCCATGCGCCCGAAGGAGTTGGCGGGGGAAACGAGGGCGTCGGCCTCCTGGTTGGCGAAGTCGTCGCAGACGATCTCAATGTCGGGGAGGCCGTCGAAGTAGGCGTGCCAGGCTTCCACGACGGGCAGGGCGTTGTCGCAACAGAGCAGGGAGAGGTTCGCCATGGCCTTATTATACCTGCCGGGGGCGGGCCGTTTATGCGACTTTCATGCTACTTCGATGCTACCTCGGCACAACCTCCCACGAACCGTCACGGGACACGGGGGAGCGAAATCAGCCGAAGCGGCCCGAAACGTAGGCTTCGGTGTCTTTGTCTTTGGGGTTGGTGAAGATTTGGGCGGTGTCACTGAACTCCTTGAGTTCGCCGCGCAGGAAGAAGCCGGTCTGCTGGGAGACGCGGGCGGCCTGCTGCATGTTGTGGGTGACAATCACGATGGCGTATTGCTTACGCAGGTCTTCAATGAGCTGTTCCACGCGGAAGGTGCTGTTGGGGTCGAGCGCCGAGCAGGGTTCGTCCATCAAGATGACTTCAGGTTCCACGGCGAGGACGCGGGCGATGCACAGGCGCTGCTGCTGACCGCCGGAGAGGGCGTAGGCGGAGTCTTTGAGCTTGTCCTTGACTTCGTCCCACAGGGCCGCGCCGCGCAGGGTGCGCTCCACGGTCTCATCCAGCTTCTTGCGATTGCGCTGGCCGTGGATGCGGGGGCCGTAGGTGATGTTGTCGTAGATGGACATGGGGAACGGGTTGGGCTTCTGGAAGACCATGCCGACGCGCTTGCGCAGGTCCACCACGTCCACGCG
>CAZZVX010000207.1:0-8771 GCA_964657535.1 Armatimonadota bacterium
CTCTTCTGTTTTTAATGGCTCGTCTATGGCCGATTTCGACAAAACCCGGATGACCCACGACCCGGACCGCACACGTATGGTCTCGCCGCCCGGCGGGGGCGAGCGGACCGTGATGACGTCTCCGATGCCGCCCAACACCGCGACGCGCGCCCTGTCGCTGTCGGCCACGCCCGGCAACGCCTACGGCCTGTCCGCCGACATCACCCGCGAACACGCGCTGTTTGAAGTCCACAGCGCGGGGGACGGCCTAGGGATGCGCCTGCCGCTGAACATCTCCCTCGTCATTGACCGCTCCGGGTCCATGGAGGGCGAGCCGCTGGAGTACGCCAAGCGCGCCTGCGCCTACGTCGTGGACCTGCTGGAGCCGAACGACATCCTCTCGGTCATCACATTCGAGGACGGCGCGGACGTGATCATGCCCGCCCGGCGCGTGGTCAACAAGGCGCTGATCAAAGACTACATCAACCGCATCTACGCGGGCAACACGACGAACCTTTACGAAGGCCTGATTACCGCCTGCCAGCAGGTCGCGTCCGTCAAGAGCGAGAACACGCTCAACCGCGTCCTGCTGTTGACCGACGGCGAGCCGACGGCGGGGACGAAAGACTTTTCCAGCATCGTCGGCCAGGTCGCCGAGCAGAAAGCGCGCGGCATCACCGTCACCGCGCTCGGCTTCGGCCCCGACTACAACGAAGAGCTGGTGGCGGGCATCGCCCGGCGCTCCGGCGGCAACTATTATTATATCGCCCGCCCGGAACTGATTCCCGAAGTTTTTCGTCGTGAACTCGACACGCTGATGCGCATCACGGCGCGCAACCTGCGCCTGCGCCTGCACCTGCCGCGCGGCGTCACCGTCCGGCAGGTCTACGGCCAGCAGCCGGTCTACGGCAACCGCACCGCCGAGGTGACGCTGATTGATGTCGAGCGTGACACGGGCCTGTCGTCGCTCTGGGAGCTGGAAATCTCGCCGCGCCCGGCGGGGACCTATCGGGTCGCCCGCGCCGAACTGCTTTACGACGACGCCGCGACGGGCCGCCCCGAAAAACTCAGCGCGGACACGGTGATGGACTTCACGACGGACCGCGCCCTGATCGCCTCCAGCGTCAATTCGCGCGTGCTGCGCGAGCTGGAAGTCGCCCGCGCCGCGCGCTCCCTGGACAAGACGGTCATAGGAATGCGGACGCAGCAGATGGACGCGACCCAGGCGATGCAGGAGCTGAACCGGACCAAGACGCTGATGCTGGACCAGGGCAAACTCCAGCAGGCGCACGAGATCACCCAGGCGATGCAGCAGATCGCCGGCGGCGGCTCGGTCGAGAAGACACTGATGGGGACGATCTACAGCCTGGACCAGGGGAAGACGGAGTAGGAGCGACCTCCGGCCAGTTGAGAAAAACACACCGTTGAAGAACTACTACGCGATCTTGGAAGTGCCGGTCGGCTGCCCGACGCCCGAAATTCGGGAGTCGTATCGGCGCTTGGTGCAGGAAAACCTGTGGAACAAAGAGACCTTTGCCGAGTTAAAAGAAGCCTATGAGATTCTGACGACGCCGGCGCGGCGCAACGAGTACGACAAGGCGACGTTCGGCGAGACGTTCCCCTCGTCGGACCCGGCCCCGGTCTACGCGACGTCGGAGAGCAGCCTGCGCGAGAACGCCCGGCACTGCCCGATGGGCGCGGCGGCCCAGTGTCCGGTCATCAACGCCCGCGTGCCATTGCTGGAGACCTACTGCCCGGAGTGCGGGTTCTTGCTGTCCGCCATGCCGGCCCAGGAATTCGAGCCGGTCGCCGCGCCGGACCCGTCCGGGCAGATCCGGCTTGAAGACGCGGCAGGCCGCGCGCACACGCTGCGCCCCGGCGTCAACACCGTCGGGCGCGAGGCGACCGACGTGCTGCTGCCGGACAAGACCGTCTCGCGCCGCCACGCGCAGATCGAGGTCGCCGAAGACGGGCGGGTCATCGTCGAAGACTTGGGCAGCACGAACGGGACGCGGATCAACGGCGAAACCCTCGCCGCTAACAGCGCGCGCCCACTGGCGGACGGCGACCATGTCCAGTTCGGCAGCGTCGCGTTGTCCCTGCGCCTGCCGCAGACGACGGGAGAGGGCGGGACGGCGGAAGTTCCGTCGTCCAGCGGGGCGACCCCGGCGAAACAGGAGCATCGCGACCCTGAGCCGTCGCGCGCCCAGTTCGTGGGCATGCGCGGGGGCGTCCTGCGGACGATCCCGCTGGTGCCGGGCGTGACGACATTCGGGCGACGGGCGGAGAACAGCGTCGTGCTGCGCGACGACCCCTACGTGTCGGGCAGCCACGCCCAGGTGATCGCCGAGGACGACGTGTTCCGGCTGACGGATTTAGGCAGCACGAACGGGACGCTGGTCGGAGGGAAGCCGTTGACGGCGAATCTGCCCGTCGTCCTCGAAGCCGGCGACGAAGTCGCCATCGGCGGCACCGTGTACCGCTTCGAGCGGCTGGGTTTGCCTGAGCCGCCATCCACGGCTGAGGATACTGCAGCGACTGACGACGCGGGCGAAGAATTAATTCCGGCAGCGGGCGAGACGACACGGACAGAGGAATGAGCACTCATATGCCAGAAACTACCACTGAGCAAGACGTCACGGCACGTCTCAACCGGGACGATCTGCGCGAAGGCTGGGCCGAGATGGGGCTGATGCCGCGCGTCCTGGCGACCCTGAAGATGGGCGCGAAGACCGACCTGGGGCGCATCCGCGAGAACAACGAGGACAAGTTCGACTTTTATGAGCCGGAAGACCCGTCCGTGCTGGCGACCAAAGGCGCGTTCTACGCCGTCGCCGACGGCATGGGCGGCCACTCGGCGGGCCAAATCGCCTCAGAAATGGCTCTCAAGACGGTGATTCAGGCGTACTACGCGAACCCGTCCGCCGACACCGAGGCCAGCCTGCGCCGGGCCATCGAGGAAGGCAACGCGCTCGTCTACGACACCGCCCAGGCCGTGCCGGATCGGCAGGGCATGGGGACGACCCTGACCGCCGCCGTCGTCCGCGAGGACCAGTTGACTGTCGCGCAGGTCGGCGACAGCCGCGCGTACCTGCTGCGCGACGGACACCTGACACAGATCACCGAGGACCACTCCTGGGTCGCCGAGCAGGTCCGGCTGGGCGTGATGACGGCGGAAGACGCAGTGCATTCGCCGTTCCGCAACATCATCACCCGCTCCGTCGGCACGTCCCAGTCGGTCGAGCCGGACATCGCCAGCCACGCTTTGAGGGCCGGGGACACGCTGCTGCTCTGTTCCGACGGGCTGACAGGCCACGTGGACCTGCCGGACCTGGAAGCGATACTGCTGGAACACGGGCCTTCGGTGGCCGCCATGCGTCTGGTCGAAGAGGCCAACCGGCGCGGCGGACGCGACAACATCACCGCGCTGATTCTGTCCGTGCGCGGCCTGAGTCCTTTCACGGGAGAGGCCGTCTACGCCGGGCCGGACCCGGACGGTGGGTCGGAAGAGTCGGTCGGCGCAGAATCGGCGCCGGGCAGACCTGAAAAACGGGGCTGGGGACGCCGAAAATAAGGGCAATACACCCTGATGTGCCGGGACGCGCCTGCGGCGCCCCGGCGGAGAACTGCCGTGGCCGTTTCGCAAAACACCGTACTGGGCAAATATCGCCTCATCCGAGAGATCGCCCGCTCCAACGACATCGTCTACGAGGCGATTGATCCGAAGATGAACCGCCGGGTCGCTATCAAGGAGCTGCAGCTCCCGCTGCACCTGGCCGGGGCGCAGAAGCGCGAGCGCGTCGAGCGTTTCTACCGCGAGGCGAAGGCCGCCGGCGCGCTCACCCACCCCAACATCGTCACCATTCATGAAGTCGGCCAGGAGAACGACCGTCACTTTCTCGTGATGGAGTATCTGGACGGGCAGAGCCTGCGCGACATCCTGCAACTGCAGGGCGCGCTGCCGCTGAAAGAGACGGTCGAGATTGCGCTCCAGATGTGCGAGGCTTTGGCTTACGCCCACGCGCACGGAGTCGTGCATCGGGACGTCAAGCCCGACAACATCCACATCCTGCCCGGCGGCATTATTAAACTGACCGACTTCGGCATCGCGCGCATCACGGCGGAGCCGAGCATCACGAGCCAGGGTCAGGTCTTCGGCACGCCGTCGTACATGTCCCCGGAACAGGTCGCCTCCCAGGCCGTGGACCACCGCACCGACTTGTTCTCGATGGGGATCACGCTCTACGAGATGCTGACCGGGCGCAAGCCGTTCGTCGGCGACAGCGTCATCACCATCACGTACAACATCATGAATTCGCAGCCGCCGATGCCGGTCGGCGTCCCGCCCGCGCTGCAGGCCATTCTGCAGAAAGGCCTGGCGAAAGACCCGAACCTGCGCTACCAGAGTGCGGCGGCGATGGGCGCGGACCTGCGCGCCGAGAAGTTCGCGCTGGCCGCGCCGCAGAGCCAGAACGATTTCGGGCGCGGCAAACTCGGCGGCCTGGGCAACGGACACTCCGTGTCGCCGAATCTCGACACGGGGGCCGTCCCGCCGTCAATCATGCCGTTCCCCAGTATGGGCAACCAGGGCCTAGGCGCACAGCAGCCCGCACCGCCGACGCCGGACCCTGTCGAGGCCGTGAGCACCCCCCCCGCCGTCAGTGTCCCGCCCGCCAATTCAAACGGCAAGGGGCCTGAGCCTGCTTCGAGCGGCTACGGGGCTACCCACATGGCGCCGATGGTCGGCGGCCTGATGGCGGACGAGACGCGCGCCCGGCGGCGCGGCTCACGCTCCAACGGCCGCAACATGATCAGTCTCGCGTTCGCGGTATTCGGCCTGATCGCCCTGATCGCTCTGATCGTTTGGGGCGTTGTCGCGGCGTTCGACGCCGTGCAGTCGCGCAGCAAGCGGGCGGAGGCGGTCCATTATACGAATCAGGCGGTCCACGCCTACCAGAGCGGGGACTATCAGACGGCGCTGAACAGTTACCAGGCGGCTCAGCTCGTCGCGCCTGCCGGGACGCCCGAAGCGCGCACGGCGGCCGTGGGGGTGTCGTCTGCGGAGACCGTCCGCGCGCAGCACGAAGCCGGCAGCGGCGACCTTGCCGGGGCGCAGGCATCTTACGAGAAGGCCATCGAGGAGAACCAGCAGAATGCCGAGGCTTACGACAGCCTCGGCAATCTGCGTTGGCAGCAGCAGGACGAGAACGGCGCGCTCGACGCCTGGCAGAACGCCATCCGGGCCGACGCGAGCAGCGCCGCCGCCGCCGACGCCCGCAGCCGCGCCACCCAGGTCTATATGACGCGCGCCCAGAAAGCCAAAGACGCCGGCAACTTCACCGCCGCCCGCGACGCCTGGCAGTCGGTCGTTGAGGTCAACCCCGGTAGTCCCGAAGCCACGCAGGCGCAGACGGACATCACCAACACTCCCCTCCCCGGCCTCGGCGGCGCACACTGACTTTAAGCCCCCACGTTTGAAAACCCGTGCGTTGGGTATTCCACTGATACTATGGATTCCCAACCGATGACGATTGGCATAATCGGCTACCGAGGCTTCGGCGCGTTCTGCACCGAGGCTTTTCACGATTCCGGCTGGGGCCGCGTGGCCGCCTATGCGGGCCGTGACGCCGCCGCGATGGCCGAGACCGCGCTCAAATACGGCGTCGCGAAGACCTACACGGACTGGCGCGCGCTCGTGGCCGATCCCGCCGTCGAACTTGTCCAGATCGTGACGCCGCCGAACCTGCACGCGGAGATGGCGATTGCCGCGCTGCAGGCCGGAAAGCACGTGTTCGTCGAAAAACCGCTCGCGACGACCAACGAGGACGCGCAGGCCATTCTGGACGCCGGACGCGCGGCGGGCAAAGTCGTCGGCATCAACTACGTGATGCGCTACGACCCGCTGTATCAGATCGTGCAGCGGATCGCCCACGAAGGTCATTTGGGCCGCCTCACGCACGTCGAGTTTCAGAATTACGCCTCCGACGAGGGCCTGGGCGACGACCACTGGTTCTGGGACAAAGCGCAGTCCGGCGGCATCTTTATCGAACACGGCGTCCACTTCTTCGACATCGTCGGCGCCATCGTCGGCGCACCCGCCCGGCGCGTGCTGGGACAGACCTGGATGCGCGAGGACGGGACTGGGAAGGAAGACCGGGTGCAGGCGCTGGTGTCCTACGAGAACGGCGTAGAGGCGTCCTTCTACCATGCGTTCAACCGGCCCGGCGCCTTGGAGAAGCAGAGCGCCCATTTCGCGTTCGACAAGGGCCACATTACTCTCGACGGCTGGATACCGACGACGCTGCATCTGAGCGCCGTTGTGTCCGATGACGAACTGCGCACGCTCAAGCACATCCTCCCGGTCACGGTCGTGGACGACGAAGACTTCCCCGGCGAGGGCCTCGCCGTGCGCGGGAACGGCAAGACCTTCCATGTGCAGCACCGGGTCCACGCCCGTGAACAGTTGGCGGACCCCACGCCGACTTACAAGCGGGCCGTCGCCGACGCACTGAGCGATCTCGTCCAGGCGATTCGCTATACGGGCCACGTCCGGCGCGTGACGGGCGAGGACGGCGCGACCAGCCTTGCTGTCGCCGTCGCCGCCCGTGCCTCGGCGGAGAGTGGCTCGCCCCAGGAACTTCCATGAGACTTCTGCTTCTCGGCACCGCCGCCGCCGAAGGCTGGCCCGCGCCGTTCTGCCGGTGCGAGGCCTGCACAGAGGCCCGCGCTCTCGGTGGCCCGGACATCCGCTCCCGCTCCGGCGCACTGATTGACGATGACCTCAAGATAGACTTCGGCCCGGACACCATCTCCCAGTTACAGCGGACGGGCCGGGACCTTTCTCTGTTGCGGACACTGCTGTTCACGCACCAGCACCCCGACCACATCGTCCCGTCCGAATTGGGTCATGCCGTGCCGCCCTCCACGCAGACGCCGCCCCCACAGCCGATCACCGTCTTTGGCAATGTGCAAGTGCTTGCGATGATCCGCGCTCAGTTTCCCGATCCCGCCGCGAAGAATCTTGACCTGCGCCTGCTGGAACCATTCATGGCCGTCACCACCCCGACGGGCGACGAAGTCCTGCCGCTTCCGGCGCGGCACGTCCAGGGCGCGTTGCTGCTGCGTGTGACGCGCGACGGGCGAAGCCTGCTCTACGGCCATGACTCTGACCTGTTCCCCGACGAAACCATCGCCGCGCTTGCCGGAACGCCCCTCCACGCCGCGCTGTTCGACTGCACATATGGCGTTCTTTCCCCGGAGAAGTCTCGCCAGGCGAAAGCCGTCCAGAAGGACGCCCCCGGTGATCTCAGCAATCTCCTTGTAGAACTGGGTTATATCTCCGAAAAGGACGAGATGCGGGCGCACGCCCAAGAACTTGGCTTACAGTTTGTGGACTTGACAGCGCCGCAGTGGCGCACGATTGACCCCGAAGCGATCCAGGCCGTCCCGGAACATCTCGTGAAACGCTACACGATACTCCCAATCCGTAAAGACGGCAACAAGCTCATGGTCGCGATCTGCCAGGTCAAGACAAGCGCGACCGGCCTTGATGATATTTACCGCACTTCTCGCTGCCAGATCACACCCGTTCTTGCCACCCGCTCCGACATCGAAGAAGCAATGGGCCGCGCCTACGGCTCGCCGGCCACCATCGGTGGCGGCCACATGAACATGGACGGCGTGTTGGAGACCATTGAGCGTCTACGCGCCGTCGGCGCGGTGACGCCCGAAACGCGGCTCGTCGCGACGCACTTTTCGCACAACGGCGGCCTGCTGCACGACCAACTCGTGGCGGCGTTCGCCACGCACGGCGTCCAGGTCGCCTACGACGGCCTGGCGTTCGATGTTTAGCGAACACTAACGCCGGGAAACGATATCCTAGCACAGAATGGAGAACTCCTATGACCCCCCGCATTCGTGAAATCCTTTCCTGGTACGAGTCCGACAACCCCGGCACGCTGACGAACCTGGCCCGGATTCTCAATCACGGCAGACTCGGCGGCACCGGCAAGTTCGTCATCCTGCCCGTTGATCAGGGCTTTGAACACGGCCCGGCGCGGTCGTTCGCCCCCAACCCGCCCGCCTACGACCCGCGGTACCATTTTCAACTGGCGATTGACGCCGGGTGCAACGCTTATGCCGCGCCGCTCGGCTTTTTGGAAGCCGGAGCGCGCGAGTTCGCGGGCGAGATTCCGCTAATTTTGAAGGCCAACAACCATGACCTACTGATGAACGAAAAGGACCCCGACCAGGCGTGGACGGCGTGTGTGGAGGACGCCCTGCGCCTGGGCTGCTGCGCCATCGGCCTGACGATCTACCCCGGCTCGTCGCACCGTCTGGAAATGTACGAGAAAGTTCAGCGCGTTGCCGAGGAAGCGAAAAAGAACGGACTGGTGGTTGTCCTGTGGAGCTACCCGCGCGGCTCGGAACTCAGCAAGGAAGGCGAGACGGGGATTGACGTGATCGGCTATGCGGCCCAGATCGCCTGCCAGTTGGGGGCGCACATCGTCAAGACGAAACTGCCGACGGCGCACATCGAGCAGCCGGACGCCAAAAAGGTCTATGAGGCGCAAAAGATTCCGATCAGCACCCAAACGGAGCGTGTCGCCCATGTGGTGCAGTGCGCCTTTGGCGGGCGGCGCATTCTGATCTTTTCGGGCGGCGTCTTCGAGGGGACGGACCAGACGTTCTTTGAAGAAGTCCAGGCGATCCAGGACGGCGGCGGCTTCGGCTCGATAATCGGGCGCAACTCGTTCCAGCGCCCGAAAGAGGACGCCTTGAAGTTCCTCAGC
>CAZZVX010000208.1:0-8766 GCA_964657535.1 Armatimonadota bacterium
CGCTGTAATCTGCCCCCTCGTCCCTCCCTCCCCCCTCTCCCAGTCTTGGGGGAGGGGCCGGGGGTGGGGGCTACTCTCATCTATGGTCATCGGCGTATTGACGGCGGAATTGGCGATTGACGGCGCGGACTCGCTCAAAGACAAGCGGCAGGTGCTGAAAAGCCTGCTCGCGCACCTCCGAAACGAGTTCAACGTCTCCGCGTCCGAAGTGGACGACCACGACGTCTGGCGGCGGGCGACCATCGGAGTCGCCGTCGTCGCCACGGACGCCGCGTTCGCCAACCAAGTCCTGGACAAAGTCGTGGATCACATCGAACGTGACCCGCGCGCCGATCTGGGACACTACGAACTGGAAATCCTTTAGCCATGCCCGGCACACGAAAACAGCGACTGCAGGAAAGCCTGCGCGCGGAACTCTCGGACGTCATCCGGCGGGAGATGCGCGACCCGCGCTTCACCGGGGGACTGCTGTCCATCACGGACGTCGAAGTCACGCCCGACCTCAAGCACGCCACGGTCTATGTCAGCGTCCTCGGCGACGAGCAGGCGCGTAAAGACGAGTTGGCCGCGCTGAAAGGGGCGACCCACGTCCTGCGCACGGAACTCAAGCGGCGGCGGGCGTTCGTTAACGTGCCGGAGCTGTCGTTCAAGTACGACGACGCCATCGAGCGCGGCGGCCAGATGTTCGCGCTGCTGGAACGAGTCCGGCAGGAAGACGCCGTCCGCGCCCAGGAGTTCCCGGACGACGGAGAAACAGGCGGCGACGAAACGGAGTCGGCCTTGTGACTGCCGAAGCGCCCCTGCCTCCGTTGACGCTGACCATCCCCCAGGCCGTTGAAGCCATCAGGGAAGCGCAGGACATCGTGCTGGCCTGCCACGTCAACCCGGACGGCGACGCGCTCGGCTCCATGCTCGGCCTGGCCCTGTCGCTGCTCCCGCTCGGCAAGCGCTTGACGATTCTTTCCCAGGACGGCGTTCCGGACATCTACAAGTTTCTGCCGGGGACGCATCTGGTGCAGACGACGACCGATACGCCCCGCTTCGACTTGGCGCTCGTGCTGGACAGCGGCGACCTGTCGCGCGTCGGCAGCCGGGTTCAGCCCTTGATCGCCCGCGCAGGGCGCGTCGTGGACATTGACCACCACGCCGTCGCGGGCGCGTTCGGCGACATCCGCGTGTTGGACCCTCGCGCCGCGTCTACCTCCGAAATTGTCTACGCCTTGCTCCAGGCGATGAACCTGCCCGTCTCGCCCGAAGTCGCCACGTGCCTGTTCACGGGCGTCATCACCGACACCGGCTCGTTTCGCTTCCAGAACGTCACACCCAACACGTTCCGTGTCGCCGCCGACCTGCTCGAAGCGGGCGCCCCGCCCGCCCACGTCTCCGAGAACGTCTTCGAGAACCGCACGTTCGCGGCCACGCAGCTGCTCGGCCACGCCCTGTCGTCGCTGGGTCAGACGCCCGACGGGCGGATCGTCTGGGCACACATCACGGCGCAGGACTTCGCCCTGCTCGGCGCGACCGACGAAGACACCGAAGGCGTCGTCAACTACGTCCGGGGCGTGCGCGGGGCCGACGTCGGCATTTTATTTCGGGAGATGGCGGCCCCGCCGGGAGAAACGCCCAAAATCCGTATCTCCCTGCGCTCGCGCGAAACGGTCAACGTCGCACTGATCGCCCAGTCGTTCGGCGGCGGCGGGCACCGCATGGCCGCCGGGTGTACGCTTGCTTTGCCGTTGCCCGAAACGGAACGCGCGGTCGTGGAGGCTGTCCGTGCCGCCCTGTCGCCTTCAACGTGAGCAGCCCCATGAACGGCGTCCTGAACATTGACAAGCCCGTCGGGATGACCTCGCACGATGTCGTCGGGCGCGTCCGCCGCCTGGCGCACCTCAAGCGCGTCGGCCACGCCGGGACGCTCGACCCGGACGCCACGGGCGTTCTGCTGGTCTGCCTCGGCCCGGCGACCCGCATCGCGGACTTTTTGGCCGACGAGGGCAAGTCGTACCGCGCCGTCTTATCCCTGGGCAGCACGACCACGACCGAGGACGCTTCCGGCGCGGTTCTGGAAACGCACGACGCTTCGCGCGTCACCGAGACGGACTTGCGGGCCGTCCTGCCGCGCTTTCTCGGCGACATTGCCCAGATCCCGCCGATGGTCAGCGCCGTCCATCACGAGGGCAAACGGCTCTACGAACTGGCCCGGCAGGGCATCACCGTTGAACGTCAGGCCCGAACGGTTCACATTGAGGCGATCACTCTACACGAGTTCATGCCGGGGCCGACGGCAAGCGCCGTTTTGGACGTAGACTGCGGCAAGGGGACCTATATCCGTACCCTGTGCGCCGACATCGGGGCCGCGCTCGACGTGGGGGGCCACATGGCGTCCCTGCGCCGCACCCGCGTCGGCGCGTTCTTCGTTTCGGACGCGACTCCATTGGACGCGCTTTCTGAGGAGACTGTCGGGGCGCGCGTCGTCCGCCCGTCGTCTGCACTGGCGACGCTGCCCGCCCAAGCCGTAACAGGGCCGGACCAGGAAGACGATATCCGGCACGGGCGCGCGCTGCCGACTGCCTTGCCCGACGGCGGCGTGGCCCGCATCGTCGGGAGTGACGACGCGCTTCTGGCGCTGGGCCGCGCCGAGTCGGGCCGACTGCTGCCGTTCAAAGTGTTCCTGTGACTTGCCGCCATGATTGACGTATTTACGGGCTTAGAGAGTATCCAAACGCCGTTTGCGCAGACGGCGCTCGCTATCGGCGTCTTTGACGGCGTCCACCGGGGCCACCAGGAAATCCTCCATCAGACGGCCCGCGAGGCCCATTCCCAGAGTCTCACCCCGCTCGCCCTCACCTTCGACATCCACCCTTCGGAACTGTTCCGGCCCGAAGCCGGCCCGCCCTACATCGCCTCCCTCGCCCAGCGCACGGAACTGATCGCCGAATACGGCGGCGGGGTCGAGGCCGTCGTCATCGCCCGGTTCGACCACGCCTTCGCCGGGTTGTCCCCTGACAACTTTGTGTCCGACGTGCTGCTCGGCCAGCTCGGCGCGCGTCACGTCCTGGTCGGGGCCGATTTCTGCTACGGCAAAGGCCGCATCGGCACGGTCACGACTCTGGTGGAAGCGGGCGCCCGCGCGGGCTTTGCCGTGACCGTCGTCCCCCCGATCTTGCTGGACGGCGAACGGATCAGCAGCACGCAGATTCGAGGCCTGGTCGGGGGCGGCGACCTGCCGGCGGCGATCCGCCTGCTCGGCCACCCGTTCGTCATCCAGGGCCGGGTCGTCACGGGCAAACAACTGGGCCGCACGCTCGGCTTCCCGACCGCCAACCTGCAGCCGACCCAGCCGCGCCAACTGCTGCCGGGAAACGGCGTTTATGCCGCCTTCGCGCATCTCACGGATGGCCGCACCGTCCGGGCCGCCGTCAGCGTCGGCACCAATCCGACCACCGACACGGACGGCCTGCAGAAGATCGAGGCGTACCTGCTGGACGGTTTCTCCGAGGACCTGTACGGGCAGTCGCTCGGCCTGGACTTCCGCCGGCGCGTCCGCGAAGAAGCCCGCTTTGCCACGCTCGACGATCTCGTGGCCCAGATGCACCAGGACGTGGCCGACATCGTCGCGCTGCTTCTGTTGCCTGGCGAATAAATTCGCGGTTAAAAGATCACAAGCCCGCCTTCGCGGACTCAGACTTGAATCTTCAGTGTCCGCAGGGACACTTCGTGATCTTGTTGGCGCGACTTCAGTCGCCGGCTCTTCGGCATGAATACCGTCCCCGCCGGGTAGAATAGCGCTATGGAAAAGTGGAACCGCCTGCTCGTCGTCGTCGCGACCACCCTGCTGCTGCTGGCGTTTGTCGCCGTCGGCATCCGATTGGCGATGGTGATCCACCACACGCTGCTGCTGTTCGCCCTCGGCGGCCTGATCGCCTACGCCCTCGAACCCATCGTCAGCTTCTTTCAGCGCCTGAAGTTGAAGCGCGAACTCAGCGTCACCGTCGTCTTCGTGGGCGTGCTGGTCATCATCGGCCTCGGCGTCTGGTCATTGGGCGGGCATTTAGCGGCTCAGGCCTCTATCCTGGCGCACGACGCCCCGGCCTATCGGACGCGCGGGCTGGCGCTGGCCGCCAACATAGACCAGCGCCTGGCCGAGCGTCACGTGCATTACCGGCTGGAAGACACGATCCAGCACCCGCCGCACGACTTGCAGACGGTCGGGGCGGCGGCGGGCCGGGCCGCCCTGCCGTTCGTGGGCCGCACGGTCACGGGCCTGGGCGAGTCGCTGATCGTCCTGCTGATCGCGCTGTATTTCCTGCTCTTCGCCGCCGAGATGCGGGTGAAGTTCAACGCGCTGCTCCCCGAAAGCCTGCGCTGCCACGCGGACCTGTGGGAGACCGACACGAACCGCATTCTGGGCGGCTTCGTGCGCGGGCAATTGCTGATCGCGCTGCTGATGGGTGCCTGCGCCGCGCTAGGCTGCTTCCTCATCGGCATCCACCTCTGGCTGATCATCGGCCTGGTGGTCGTGGTTGCGGCGCTGATTCCTGTCTTCGGCCCCTATATCGGCGCGCTGCCCGCCGTCATCGCTGCGGTCATCGGACCGACGCATATTCACAACCCGGTCGTCGCCGCCATCGCCGTGATCGTGCTGTTCGTCGTCATCAACGAGGCTGGGTCGAAAATTCTGTACCCGAAACTGGTCGGCTCGGCGCTCGGCCTGCACACGGTCCTGGTGCTGTTCGTCCTGTTCGCCGGACTGGAGATTGACGGCATCGTCGGCGTCCTGTTCGCCGCTCCCATTACCGCGCTTGCTATTGTCACGATGGTTCACCTGTACCGCTTCTGGCAGGAACTGCCCGACGGCCTATTGTCCGTTGTCGCCAAAGCGGAAAGCCGCCAGCCCGAAACGCACGACCAGATCAACCACCCCGCTGCAGACGGGGAAATGCCGATAACACCGGCGGCAAAAACGCCGGCTCCGCACTCATGAAAATCTTACAGTCTACGCTCTTGGCGCTTGCTTTGCTTTTGCCTACGGCTGCCGCGCAATCCGCGCAACTGAGGAACGCAGATCGGTCTGCTGAAACGCATCAAGAAATCACAGGGGCGGTCGGCTCATATCTCCCGCTCATCGCTCAGTCCAAACAGGACACTTGGGTCCTCGTCAAAATTATCACAGATCAACTGAGCGGCTGCGCCACTCCCAGTGGGTTCACCACAATTTCCGGCTCTTACAGGGTCGTTCAGCAACTCGGTGTCGCTGCCGCTGGCCGTGCCGGGAGGTACTCCTGGTCACAACCCAGCGCAATATTAAGATCTGCATTTCAATCTGGACGCCCTGATCCGGCGGAGGCGCGTTGGTTCGCGTCGCAGCTCTTCTCGTATCGCACCGATGATGGAAGAACCCCGCAAAGCGCAACCCGCTATCTCATCTGCATATTACACGAGAAAGCCGCTGGACAGGACAAGTTTACAAACGTCCATCTGGTTCCCGAAGGTTGGCAGAATGATCTTTTGTCCGCGGTCATATATCTCCGCGCCCACCCAAAACTAGGTGATTTGAATGCTGCGGCATCAGACCAGACTCAACTGCGAGGCTTACTCCATAGCCCCAATCCATATTTGGTGCTGACGGCACTCCAACTGCTGGCCGCCAGCAAGAGCCTGACGCCTGCGGATATGGACGTGGTACTCTCCTCAACCGATGTTATAGTCATTGCTTCCAGCCTCGTCATTGCGCGGCTCTATTCCTGGTCTGATATTGATAACAACGCCAAGTGGCTGACGGATCGTGTAAATACGATCAAGTCGTTGGAACAACTTGAAGGCGTTGCAAATGGCATCCTGGCCGCGAGTCCTTTTGGTATGATGATGTCTCCGAGTCCCATAACCGACTTATCGGGTAACATCGCCCTATCCAAACCGCAAACGAGTAACTATGCAACCAGCCTGATACCGCTTGTGAGGCAGAAACTGAAAGAACTTGACCCGAATGATGGGACAGTGGATGTCGAGTGGCGTGATATAGACTCGATTTGCCGGGAATTTGGTGCATAGGCAGAACAGCCTCCTTGAATGAGGGGAGACACATCGCCCTTGACTTTCGCGCCTCGCGTGAGGTACACTGTAGGCCATATCAAAATGGATCATTACGTGAGGAGGCAGCGGGCATAACGGAATGGCTCTGCTTAAAGAACAAAAAGACGCCGTGATCGGCGACAACAGAACGCGCGACGGGGACACCGGCTCCCCCGAAGTGCAGATCGCGCTCCTGAGCGCGTCCATCAACAGCTTGACGGAACACCTCAAAATCCACAAGCACGACAACCACTCGCGGCGCGGGCTGCTGGTTCAGGTCGGGCGGCGACGCCGACTCCTGAACTACCTGGCGGCCAAAGACATCAACCGCTACCGCGCGCTCGTGGGCAAACTCGGCATCCGCAGCCGACTGTAAGATTTTTGCCGCCCCGGCGCGGCCCAAATTTTTGACACGCCTCCCTGCGCTCTTTTGCCGGGAGGCGTGTCTCGTTTTGCAGGAACGGGGCGGACGCCCCCCTGCGTCAATAGGAGTGTTATGGAACAATTCGTAGAAACAGACTGGTGCGGCGGGACACTGCGCATCAGCACCGGCAAGATCGCCAAGCAGGCGAACGGGGCCGTCTGGCTCCAGAACGGCGACACCATCGTGCAGGCGACGGCGACGATGTCCAAAGAGCCGAAGGCCCATCTGGACTTTTTCCCCCTCACCTGCGATTACGAGGAAAGAAAGTACGCGACGGGCAAAATCCCCGGCGGCTTCATCAAGCGCGGCGGGCGGCCCGGCGAGAAGGCCACCCTCACCTGCCGCCTGATTGACCGCCCGCTGCGCCCGCTGTTCCCGTCGGGGATGCGCAACGAGACTCAGGTCATCGCGATGCCGCTGTCTTATGAGCCGGAGTTCCCGCCGGACGTGCTGGCCGTCACCGCCGCCTCCGCCGCGCTGACCGTCAGCAACATCCCCTTCGCCGGTCCCGTCGGCTGTGTCCGGGTCGGCCTGGACGCCGAAGGCGCGTTTATTCTGAACCCCACGTTCGACCAGCAGCAGGAAAGCCCACTGGATTTAATCGTGGCCGCGACGGAAGAGGCCATCGCGATGGTCGAGGCCGGGGCGTCGGAAGTCTCCGAAGAGAAGATGCTCGAAGCGATGGACTTCGCGCACGAGGCCTGCAAAAAACTCTGCGCCCTGCAGAACGAACTCGCGGCCAAAGTCGGCGTCGTCAAGGTGGACGTGCCGCTGCACAAGCCCAACGCCGAGATTTTGGAAGTGATTCGCGAGCGGTTCGGCGCGAGCCTGCGCGACGGCCTGCAGCAGCCGGACAAGGCTTCCCGCGAGGCCGGCCTGACCCTGCTGATTGACGAAGTCGTGGAAGCGCTCAAGGAGCAGTACCCGGACAACGTCGCCGACCTGAAGGAAGCCGCCGATAAGGTCGTCAAGGAGCAGCTCCGAAACCTGATCCTGACCGAAGGCAAGCGGCCCGACGGGCGCGGCACGACCGACATCCGCCAGATTGACTGCGAAGTGGGCCTGCTGCCCCGCGTCCACGGCACCGGCCTGTTCACGCGCGGCCAGACTCAGGTGCTGACGACATTGGTGCTTGGCTCCGGCGGCGACGCCCAGATCGTGGACACGCTCGAAGAGGACGGCGAGAAGCACTACATGCACTTCTACAACTTCCCGCCCTACTCGGTCGGCGAGGCCCGCCCCATGCGCGGCCCCGGACGCCGCGAGATCGGCCACGGCGCACTCGCCGAGCGCGCCCTGCGCGCGGTCATCCCGTCCCGCGAGCAGTTCCCGTACACGATGCTGCTCACGTCCGAAGTCTTGGAGTCCAACGGCTCGACTTCGATGGGGTCCACCTGCGGCAGCACGCTGGCGCTGATGGACGCGGGCGTTCCCATCAAGGCCCCCGTCGCGGGCATCGCGATGGGCCTGATCGAAGGCCCCGAAGGCAGCGGCGAGAACGGCCAGGGCCGCCAGTACGCCGTGCTGACCGACATCCAGGGCATGGAAGACTTTTCCGGCGACATGGACTTCAAGGTCGCCGGGACCGCCGAGGGCATCACCGCCCTGCAGCTCGACACCAAGATCGGCGGCGTCCCGCGCGACGTGTTCGTGCAGGCGTTCGAGCAGGCCAAAGTCGCCCGCCTGTACATCCTGGGCAAGATCACCGAGGCCATCGCCGCCCCGCGCGAGAACCTGTCGCTGTACGCCCCGCGCATCTTCACCATGCAGATCGAGCCGGAACAGATCGGGACCGTCATCGGCCCCGGCGGCAAGACCATCAAGAAGATCACGGCGGACACCGGCGCGAAGATTGACATCGAGCAGGACGGCACGGTGTATATCGCCGCCGTGGACGGCACGGGCGGCGAGGCCGCGCGCAAGATGATCGAGGACATGACCCGAACGCTCAAGCCCGGCGACATCTACGAAGGCACCGTCGTGCGCTTCCTGCAGTTCGGCGCGTTCGTCGAGATCCTGCCCGGCAAGGACGGCCTCGTCCACGTCTCGCAGCTCACGGACTCCGACGAGCGCATCGGCAAGCCCGAAGATGTCGTCAAACTCGGCGACAAGATCCGTGTTCGCGTCACCGAAGTGGACTCCCAGGGCCGCGTCAACCTGACGGCGCGCGGTCTGGACCAGCCATTTGACCCGGCCAACCCCGAACCGGGCCGTCCGCCCCGTCCCGGCGGCGGTGGCGGCGACCGTGGCGGTCGCGGCGGCGGGGATCG
>CAZZVX010000209.1:0-8731 GCA_964657535.1 Armatimonadota bacterium
CGCAGGAACGCCCCCACCGACTCGCCGCTCAGGTTCATAAAGGTCTGCGGCTTGAGCAGGAAAACGCGCGTGCCGCCGACGCGCCCATCTCCGAGCAGCCCGCGATAGTCTCGTCTGGCGAGGGAAATTCCGTGCGTGCGGGCGAAGGCGTCCACGACCAGAAAGCCGACGTTGTGGCGGGTGCGCTCGTATTCCTTGCCCGGATTACCCAGGCCGACGATAAGGCGGGTTGGTGTGTCCATGCGGCGCTCTTACGCGGGCATCTCGATCTGCGCCTTGACGGACGCCGGCGGCATCCGGACGGCGAAATCAAACGCGCGGACGCTGTCGGCGAAGGCGAAGCGGTCGGTGATCAGCGGCTTGACATCAATCCTGCCGCTGCCCATCAGCGCCAGGGCGCGCGGGTAGACATGGGCATAGCGGAAAACGTGTTCCACGCGCGCCTCGCGGAGCTGGGCGGCGACCACGTCATAGGCAATCGGCTGTAAAGGCATCCCGACCAGCACGACGCGGCCCCCCGGCGCGAGCGGGTCAAAGATGCCCGCCGCCGCGCGCTCGTTGCCGCTGCACTCAAAGACAATGTCCGTGCCCCAGCCGTCCGTCATCTCGGCGACCACATCCGTCAGTTTTTCCTGGGTGACGTTGACGGCCCGAATGGGGCCGAGCGTCGCGCCCAGGTCCAATTTGGGCTGCTGCGTGTCGGCCAGCACGACGCGGCTGCAGCCGCCGGCGAGGGCGCTGAGGGCCGTGACCATGCCGATAGGCCCGGCGCCGAGCACAACGGCCAGGTCTCCCGGCTTAATTTGCGCCTTGTTGGCGGCGTGCATCCCGACGGCGAGCGGTTCGACCATCGCGCCTTCGGCGAAAGAGACATTATCGGGCAGCTTGAACGTGAAATCGGCGGGGTGAACGACGGTCGGGCGCAGGACGCCGTGGATGGGGGGCGTCGCCCAGAAACGCACCTGGGGGTCCAAGTTATACATTCCCAGTCGGGAGGCTCTGCTGTTCGGGTCAGGGGTGCCCGGCTCCATGCAGACCCGGTCGCCGAGTTTGAGGCTCGTGACGTCCGGGCCGACTTCAATAACGCGCCCGCTCGCCTCATGCCCTAGCACCATCGGGGCCTCGACGATGAACGGGCCGATGCGCCCGTGCGTGAAATAATGGACATCCGAGCCGCAGATGCCTACGGTGTGAATCTGTATCCGCACGTCGCGCGGGCCGAGCGGCTCATCAATGGCGATGTCGCCCAGCGACAGTTTGTGCGCTTCTTCCAGGATCAAGGCTTGCAAAAGGGTAATTCCTTTGAGAATAAGTTGCTCAAAAGAGTATACCTGACCGGAAGCCTTACACGCTCTTGCGGCTTCCCGTGGCGGCGCTTTGTTTGTCGTGGACGCGCTCCTGCAGTGTCTGGCAAAGCTTAGTCATCAGGCGGCGCGAAAAGTCGTCGTCGGTCTGGGCGAGACCGGCCTGGGCGTAGGGCAGGGCGGCTTCGGGCTGCTGTTCTGTCCAGGCGTACAGCATCGCCATCTCGCGGTACATCTCCCAGTCGTAGGGGTTGTTCTTGATGCCCTGCGCCAGTATCGCCTGTCCCTCTTTGACGCGCCCGATGCGCGGCAGGATGGTCCCGCCCATCAACTGGTACGCTTCCACGAAATGCGGGTCCAAAGCGATGATCGTCTGGAGCAGCGGCAGCAGGGCTTTGTTCTTTTCCCAGTCGCCGCCCTGCGCCATGTACTGATGGTGATAATGGTCCACGACCCGGTCCCAGAGCAGGTTGGCGGCGACGATGCGGAACTCGCCCGCCGCCTGCGCGACGGCCTCATTCTTGTCCCGACTCGTCGCCAGATAGCCGTGCGAGACGCCGACCGATTGTGACGCCGACTCAAGCCCTCCGGCGCAGGCCAGCAGCAGGCCGCAAGCGACCAGAGACGCAGGGAAGGGGCGTTTTTGAGATTTAATCATGACGCGATGCCTTTTGCAGAGTCCGCCGCCGGAATGTCATTGCGGCCCCGGCGACCGTAAAGGCGGCCAACATTCCCGCGAGTTGGAACCGTTCCTCGCCGCTGTACTTGGGGCTGTTCCAGTGTTCCAGCAGTTCGTCGCCGTCCTCGTCCGGGTCCAGAGACATGGCCGTCTTGGAGGCTTCCGTCGGCGCGTGGGCGGCGGCCACGGTCGCGGTGGTCGGAGGCGGCGGGCCGCCCGCGTGCGCCGTCGGGCAGAAGACAAAACTCATGCCGCTCAAAGTCAAGGCGGCGCTCAGGCCGACGACGAACACGCCTTTGTCGAAACGCTTCATAGTTCCCTCCGCGCGAACGACCAGGACGCCAGCGCGAGCAGCGCCGCCGTGTAGCAGACGCCGTAGGCCGCCGTCTGCCAGAGATAGGCATCCGGGACCATCAAATGATGCACCATGGCGTCTTTGAAGTTGAAAGATTCCAAGCCCGGCAATAAATGGTACAAAATCGTCACCGTCACCCGGTTGAACCCATCCTGCCCCGGCCCCGCCAGCGATTCGTAAAGGTGGAACTTTTCGTTGCCCAGCACGCACAGCACGACCGACAAAAACCAGGCCAGCGGCCACGAGCAGAACGTGGACAGCCACAGCGCAATCGCGCCTAAAATGGCCGTTTCCAGATACAGGAAGGGAATGACGTAGAAGCCCGCCGGGTCCAAATGGCCGCTGTAGACGACCTGCAGAAAGGCGAACGTCGCGGTCATCACGGCCAGGCCGATGGCGACCGTCCCCATCGCCCCGGCGTACTTGCCGACGACAAACTCCCAGCGGCGGACGGGCTTGGCGATGATCGGGTAGACCGTCTTCTGTTCCATCTCGCCGGGGACGCCCGTGACCGTGATGGTGATGGCGATCACGGCGCTGGTCAGGAACATGGAAAACAGGCACAGGTCGGTCAGCATCTTCATCTGCACGTGATGGTCGAATTTCGCTAGCGTTGCGGAGCCGAAGATGAGGAAAACGGCGGCCAGCATCAGCACGTGGAAGACCTGCTTGCGGCCCCCTTCCAGCATGGTGATCTTGCCGATGATGCCGATGTTGCGCAGGGATTGTGTTAAACGCTGCATAGTTGGTGTCACCCCACAAGCCTCAAGAAAGCGTCTTCCAGCGTCTCGCGCTGGGGCTGGACGGCGATGAGATTGACTCGGCGCGCTTCCAGCAGATGAAGGACGCGGTAGACGAGCGCGGACGGCACGCGCAGGTTGGTCCGGCCCGTGTCGCCGAGCGCTTCGACCTGGCCGCCCAGTGTCTGCACTTCCTGGGCCAAGACTTCATCGCGCTCCGCCGCCTCGATCTGGACTGTCACTTCCTCGCGCGTCTGTGTGATTTCGGCGGGCGTCCCGCAGGCGACGAGCTTGCCCTTCGCCACAACGCCGACTCGGTCGCAGACGCTTTCCATCTCGCTAAGCAGATGCGACGACAGGAAAATCGTCTTGCCTTCGGACTTCAACTGGGACAGCAGCGCGCGCAGTTCCTTCCGTCCGACGGGGTCCAAACCCGACGACGGCTCATCCATGATCAGAAGTTGAGGATCGCCGACCAGCGCCGAAGCCAGCCCGACCCGCTGCACCATGCCTTTGGAACACTTGGACAGCGGCATATGCCGGTTCTCGTACATGCTGACGGTTTTCAGGCAGTCATCGGCCCGGTCACGCGCCTTTGCGCCGCCCAGCCCGGACAAGCCGGCGTGGGCGCGGACGACTTCCAGGGCGGACAGAAATTTGGGGAAATACGGCTGTTCAGGGAGGTAGCCGATGCGCTGCCGCGCCTCGTCGTCCCAAACGGGTCGGTCGAAGAGCCAGGCCTCGCCCCGCGTGGGCGGCAGAAAGCCGAGCAGCATCTTGATCGTGGTCGTCTTGCCGGCGCCGTTGGGGCCGAGAAAGCCGAACAACGCGCCGCTGGGGACTTCCAGGCACAGGTCGTTGACCGCCACGCGCTTCTGTTTCTGGCGCGGGACGGCGTACTCTTTCGTCAGGTGTTGAATATGAATCGCGGATTCAGGCATCGTGTTGTGTTCCTTTTTGTAGGAATCTCCTGTCGTCATTATCGGCACGCCCGTTTCTCTCTTTAGGGTACAATGCTTGCCATGACCAATCTTTTCCAGCAAATTTCCCCGCAGGCCGTCCGGGAGAAGCTGCGCGACGCCGAGGCAGTGCGCCTTGTGGACGTCCGCGAAGACTGGGAATTCGCGCGCCGCCGTCTCCCGGAGTCGCTGCTGATGCCGATGGGCGAGTTTGCGGCGCGTTGCCGGTCCGAACTCGGTCTCGACGAGGAAATTATCGTCGTCT
This sequence comes from Armatimonadota bacterium, assembly GCA_964657535.1. Classification (GTDB taxonomy): domain Bacteria; phylum Armatimonadota; class Armatimonadia; order Armatimonadales; family Capsulimonadaceae; genus CAZZVX01. The sequence goes on from CAZZVX010000209.1 coordinate 4,303, forward strand.
GCGAACACGGCGTCCGCAGCGAAAACGCCGCGCAGTTTCTGGCCTCGCTCGGCTATGCCCATGTCGCCACCATGGTTGGAGGGATGGCCGCCTACGACGGCCCTGTGGAAGTGGGGGGAGGATAACCGTTGCCGACTTCTCTGCAAGAGCGCCCGATGGTACGCACCCATGAGGACCTGGCCGCGCTGTGCGACGAACTGCGCGCGGCGGGCCGGTTCGGCCTGGACACCGAGTTTCTGGGCGAGCGGACGTATGTGCCGCGCCTGTGCCTGGTGCAGATTTCCACGGAGACGTTTATCGCCCTCGTAGACACGCTGGCCGTCAAGAATCTTGCCCCGCTGTGGGCGCTGGTCGCGGACGCCGCGATTGGGAAGGTGCTGCACGCGGCCCGCGAAGATTTGCGCCTGGCATATTACGGCGGCGGGCGCTTGATCCCGCGCAACGTCTTCGACACGCAGGTCGCGGCGGGGTTTGTCGGGCTGCCGCTGTACCCGCTGTCATATGCCCGTCTGACGGACGCGCTCGTGGGGGTGAAACTGGGCAAGGGAGAGACGCGCAGCGAGTGGGACCGCCGGCCCCTGACGCCGGAACAGGTGCAGTACGCCCGCGACGACGTGCGGTACCTGCTGCCGATGGCCGACCGGCTGCAGGACGTGCTGCGACGCTTAGGGCGCGACGCCTGGATGCGCGAGGAGATGGAGCGATTCTCCGTGCCGAGCGTCTACGAACCCGACCCGGACCTTGCTTATCTCCGCCTGCGCGGGCCGAAGACGGGGCTGACGCGCCGCCCGACGGCGCTGCTGCGGGCCGTCGCGGCGTGGCGCGAGCGCGAGGCCGCCGACCGGGACGTTCCCGCCCGGCGCATCCTGCCCGACGAAGCGCTGACGGAACTGGCAACGCGCCCGCCCCGCCGCCTGACGGACTTCGCCCGCCTGCGTTCCTTTCCCGCCGGCGAAGAAGTCTCGCTGGGGCCTCCGCTGATGGAGGCGCTGGACGCGGGCCGCGCCGTCCCGGACGATCAGCTGCCGCCGCCGCTGGTCGGCGGCAGTGACGACGAGACGCCCGCCGACCGGGCCGCCGCCGACCTGCTGTACGCCCTGGGCGAGTCGCTCTGCCTGTCGCGCGACCTGTCGCCCGAACTGGTCCTGAGCAAAGCCGATGCGCTGCTGCTGGCGCGGGGCCGGGCCGAGTCGCCTTTGCTCTTCGGATGGCGTCGGTCAGCCTTAGGCGACGAACTGCGACGCATCGCTTCGGGCGAGGCGTGCGCCGTCGTTCATGTCACCAAAGACGGGCCGCAGGTGACGCTGCAGGAGGCGTAGGCAGGCGTTTCACATGGTATCGTTCAAGGCATACGCGAACGCCTCGTCCCAGGTCATCGCCCGGCCCGCCGCCCATGCGTCATCAAAGTCCTTTGTGCCGGTCCGCTCGCGCAGTTCGGCGACCCGCTCCTCCTGGGCGATGCGCTCCGGCGGCGGGGTGTGAAATCCGAACCGCTCACGCAGAGTTGAGGCCGCGCCGAGCAGACGCGCGGCGCGCAGCGCCCGTCCCTGTTCGTCGGCGATGCGGCTCAAATCCGTGAGGCAGAGGGCGGCGGTCCATTGCTGCCCCACCTGCGAGAACAGGCGCAGCGCCTTCCGTAGACAGTGGGCGGCGCCGTCGTAGTCTTCCTCGGCCATCGCCACCTGGCCCAGTCCCCCGGTCGTCAGGGCGATCCCCAGCACGTCCTGCTGCCGCTCACGGATGCGCAGCGCCTGATCATAAAAGCAGCGGGCTTCCGCCAATCGCATTTCACGCAGGGCAAGGCTGGCGAGGCTGTGCGCGGAGGCCGCCTCTCCGACGGCGTCGCCGACACAGCGCCGCAACCGAAGACTTTCTTCCAGCAGGCCACGCACCGGGGAATAGTTCTGACTAAAAAAGAGGGCGCTGCCCACGCCGTGCAGCGCGTCGGCCTCACGCTTGGCGTCGCCGAGACGCCGCGCGATATCCAGGGCCTGCTCGTGCAGAGTGATCGCTTCGGCATAGTCCGTTTGGAGTGTCGTCAGGACGCCCGCGACGTTTAGCGCGTCCGCCCTCGCCCCCGTCGGGCCGCCCGCCTGCGGCGCGTTCAGAAGGCGGGCCAGGCGTTCGCGCCCTTCGCGCAGGTGGCCGCGCGCCCGCCAAAACGGGCCCAGTGTTGCCGCCAGGCGTAAGCCATCCTCGGCGGCATTCGGGTCGGCGGCGCGCCAGTCCAGGGCCGCGCGCAGGTTGTCATGCTCGGCTTCCAGACGCGAGAGCCAGTCCGCCTGATCCGGGCCGCGCAGTTCCGACTCGGCTTGCCTCGCTAAATCTATCATGTGGTCTGCATGCCTCTTGCGGATCGCCTCGGCCTCGCCCATCTCCGCCAATTTCCGTCCGCCGAACGCGCGGACGGTTTCCAGAACCAGATAGCGCGTCTCGGCGTCGTCCTGCTCGACCACCATGACCAGCGAGGCTTCCACGAGGTCCGCAAGACGCTCCAGTGCGTCAGGCTCGCCGCAGACGATTTCCGCCGCCTCCAGATTCCAGCCGCCCCGGAACACAGACAGACGCGCCAGCAGCAGCCGCTGGGTGGGGGTCAGCAGCCGCCAGCTCCATTCCAGCACGGCCCACAGGCTGCGGTGCCGCTCCGGCAGGTCTGTGTTCCTCCCTTCCGGGAGCGCCAGTCCCTGCGCCAGCCGCTCCCACATCTTGCGCGGCGGCAGCAGGCGCACCCAGGAGGCAGCGAGTTCCAGGGCCAGCGGGCTGCCTTCCAGCGCCCGGCACAGGGCCGCCACCGCCGGGGCGTTCGTCGGCGTCAGGCCGAAGTCGGCGCGGGCGGCCTGCGCCCGGTCCACGTACAGGCGCACGCTGGGGACGAGGGACAGTTGCCTGAGCGTCTCGGCATTGAGCGTCCCTTGGGGCGCGTCCGGGACCGGGAGCGGCCCCAGGGGCAGGAGGCGCTCCCCCTGCAGTCCCAGCAGCCGCCGGGAAGTGCAGAGGACCGACAGGCCGACGGTCTGCGTCAGCAAGCGATGCACGACCTCGGCGGCGTAGCCGCCGTGTTCCTCGTCCAGCAGGTGTTCCAGGTTGTCCAGGACCAGCAGCATCGGCGGAGATTCAGGGCGATCCCGGCTTTGGAAAAAGGCGAGGGCTTGTTCGAGGGGTGCGGTGACCGGCGCGGCGGGCAGGCGCAGGGCGTGAACGATCTGGGCCGGGATCTGTTCGGGACTCACGAGGTCCGCCAGGGGAACGAACGCGCACCAGTGTCCGAACCGCTCCGCCGCCAAACGGCTGAACTCGGCGGCCAAGCGCGTCTTGCCCGCGCCGCCCGGCCCGGTCAGCGTGACAAGGCGGAACACGGGCCGATCCGGCCTGTGTTCGGCGGCTGTTTCTTTGGACCGGGCCAGCAGTCCTGCCAGCCGCGCCATCTCCGCCTCCCGCCCGATGAAGCGACTCAGCCAGAAAGGGAGCGCTGCGGACGGAGAAACGGCCTTCCGGCCTGCCTCTTCCGTGGTGAGCATCTCCGGCGGGAATAAGATAGGCATGGGGCTGCGGGCGGGCGGCTTCGGCGGCGCGGCCCCGGCGGCCGCGCCCTCGAAAACCGCCTCAATCGCGCGGCGGGAGACGGGGGATGGGCCTGTGCCGAATTCCTTCTCGAAGAACTGCTCGAACTTGCGGCGGGCCTCGTTGGCGGCGGCGGTCTGCCCCGCCAGAACGTGCCGCCGGATCAGGCCGACGTGTGCTTCTTCCGCATACGGGTCGGCGTCCAGTCTCCGCTGGGTGGCCTCCACGGAGTCCGTGTGTCTGCCCAGGGCCTCCAGAACGTCTGCCAGCCGGTCCAGTGCGCCGACATGGCGGGCCGCCAGTCGTTCGGCCTCGCGCACCGCCCAGTCCTGGTAGTTTCCCGCCTGAAACTCCCCCCGGTACAGGGCCACAGCCCGCGCAAGAAGATCGGCGCGCTCCGCCTGTCCCGCCGCGCCCTCGGCGCGGTCCAGCAGGCGCTCAAACTCGGCCACGTCGGTCGTCACCACGGCAGGATTCAATCCCACCGCCGCGTGCGTCGCCGTCAGCGCCGCGCCTTTGACCACCCCTGGCGGCTCCAGCACGCGCCGCAGCCCGCTCAGGGCCGTATTGAGATTGTTGCGCCCTGCCGCCAGATCCATGTCCGGCCAGAACTCGTCAATGATTCGCTCGCGCGGCTGCGGCCCCAGCCGCAGCGCCAGCCACGCCAGCAGCGCCGCCGCCTTCTGCGTGCCGAAGCGCGTCCATATCTCGTCCCCGCGCACCACACGCAGCGGCCCCAGCATTTCAACCCGGCAGCGTGGATCCATATTGCCTTTCCTTCCGCGATCCCGGCGCTTTCACCCCATCCGTCAACGTCTACATTACGGCCTGATTACGGCCACACTACGGTAACACTACGGCACGATTA
>CAZZVX010000210.1:0-8730 GCA_964657535.1 Armatimonadota bacterium
TATGAAAGAAAACCAGACAAAGGGGAAATCATGGCACCAAAACTGAGGACATTACGCCCATGCCAGCCGACTGCAGCGCGACCACGATCTATCCCTGGTGGGACCGGGTGCCGCCCCACCTGGCGACTAAGACGCAGCTCGCCCAGGACGGGCTGAAACCGGCAAAGGGGCAGCGCCCGTGCGCAGGCATCGGCTACGGGCGCGGCCGTCGCGAGCGCTACTACGACCTCTACGACCGGCGTGAGGCCGTCCCGAAGAAGCCGCCGACGTCGGCCCAGGTCGCCGCGCTGGAGAAAGCGCACCTCGCCCAGCGCACCTGCCGGCGCTGCGGCGCGGTCAAGGACAGGCCGGCCATGCTGATCACCACGTTCGACCTCCGGGCGTCCCGGCGGTGCGGCCAGCCGGACATCTACACGGGCCTCGGCTGCTGCTGGGACTGCGAAAACAGGGCGGTCGCCGCCCAGCGCGCCCTGGACCGCGACGAGCAGATCCTGTGGGCGCGCGGACTGATGGCCCGCGCGGACTGGTGCGTCCTGGACACGGAGACGACCGACAGGTTCGCGTCCGTCCTGGAAGTCTCCGTCGTCGCGCCGGACGGCGGCGCGCTGTTCACGTCGCTCGTGCGTCCGTCGGGGCTGGAGACCGTGCTGGCGGGCGAGGACGGGCAGAAGGCCGCCCTGGGGTGCGACGAGTTCCCCGCGACCCACGTCCACGGCATCCGCCCCAGCGACGTGGCCGTGGCGCCGTCCTTCGCCGACATTGAGGCAGCACTTCGGACAGCCTTGACGGGCAAAACCGTCGTGGTCTACAACGTCGAGTACGACCTGAACGTGCTGCAAGCGGAAATCGCAAACCTGGTGCCGCGCAAAAACGGCTGTCTGGACTGGGCAGGGGAGCAAGCAAGGGTGGAGGAATGGCTGTCGGCGACCGGGGACTGGCAATGCGCGATGCTGTCCTACAGCGCCTTTCGCGGCGCGTGGTCCGAGTATTGGGGCGACTACACCTATCAGCCCTTGGGCGGCGGCCACCGGGCCGAAGGGGACTGCCGGGAGGTGCTGGACCTGATCGCGTGCATGGCCGCCGCCCCGCTCTCGACGGAGAGCCAGCCATGATAGGGGGACCGGAGGATGCCGAATATCTAGACGCGGCTGGCGAGATCCGCCTGATCGCGCCGACGCGCAAGGCACTGGACGCGCTGATCATGGCCGTGGAGGCTGCGCACGGCGACAGGGTGACGTTTCAGCGACCGCTCCCCGCGCGGATGGGATGGCGCGTCTACGGCGTCCTTCATTTCCTGTTGCCGATTGAGGACACTGCGATCACGCCAATTGATGGCGGAAACTGAGTTACTGCTGCGCGATATGTCCCACCTGCTCACGCCTGACCTGCGCTACAGCAGGGCGTGCAAAGACACACGAACTTCGTCCGCTAAGCCGAAGAAAGTTCGACAACAGCCAGAAGCCCGGCCGCTCGGCCGAATCATGGTCAACGCGAGGGCCGCCTAGCAGAAGAAGAGGAATCTGACGAAGAAGTGACAAAAACATGGAAGCCGTCTTACGCGCGTAAAGTCGCGGCTTTTCTCGTCTCGGTTTCCGGCCATTACCGCAGGCGGGCAGGGGAGCCAAGGGGCGACCGAGCCTTCAGTCGGAATTTAAGGGTTGTTTACAATAGGAATTCGCTCAAATATCTGCGTCGGCGAAGGTCGGGAAATAACGGTACATTTCCGCATATTTCTGTATGTCACTTATGGGAATGCCATGAGTAGGCACTAATTCTGGAGTAATATTAGCCGGGACACCCGACGGCAAATGTGCGTCCAAATAGCGCAGTTCACGATACGTCAACTGAGGAATATCTATCAGCATGGGATTTCCATCTTTTCGTACAAACTGAAGCTCGTCGAACCTACATTGATTCAGAACGTCGCGGTCCGCCTCTTTGAACAGCACCCCGCCTACCGTCATCATTTTCACTCCGTCTTCATAGTGGAAATTGAAAAGCTGCTGGTATCTCATGCGCTCTTGTTCCGGTTTATCTCCGTAGGCTTCCCCGAGCGACCTGTTGATCACATCGTCGATTATGATCCTGTACGTCGAAGCTGTTCCCCAACCAGCCAAGTCAGCGTGTTTTAGCCCTAGTGGTATGTAACGTTCCGCGAGAAACTCCCCCATCCAGCCTACCCGGTCTAATTCCCCTTGTTTGATTTGTTGCTCTGAAACATCCTGGTCTGGTCGCGCATTGGCGGTAACAAGGATTATGCTTCCGGATGGAAGTTTGGTGCATACATACCCCACATCGGCGAGCTGGTTGTTCTGCAGTCGTTTGTCGTAGTCGAGCCACATGATTGTTTTCGGCTCCCAGGAAAAATTACGATCCGCTAGAATTCGTCCTGCTGATCCCATTGCTAATTGAATCGTTTTGAACGGCTTGTTTTCTCGACATCTGGTCTCTAATTTCGTTATGCCTTCGATGCTTATCATATTCGTTATGCCTAATCGCTTGTGGAAAAGGCTGAAATCGGTGAAGTAAAACGATCCGAAACCGACATACCTGTAGTTCTTTATTCGGTCGAACGGAGCGAGGTCCAAGAAGGCGTCGCATAGCATCTTCCTCTCGATATGTTTTGCGAGGCGGAGGCTGTAGTTGATTTTTTGCCCTGTGTCAGCCATGCTAGAGACACTCCGCTCTGTAGTAGTAGTCGAATGCACGCTCGCCGGCCACCTTTGCCGAGGTCACATTCATGGCTTCCATAACGGCGTTCACTTCTTCTGTCGGTTTTGTGAACGAAATCCTTTTCACCGGTGGAGGGCCGTCGTCCGCCGCCGGTCTTACAAAAGTGCTTTCCTCGTGTAACTGATCGAGAGGGGTTTCTTTAGTGCGATTGAGGGCGGCAAAAAGCGGTGTTACTTCTGATTGATTCTCTCTCTCTTCTTTGAGTTCGTTTAGAAAATCAATGACTGGCCTTGCGGACTCGACCATTTCGCTCCTTAAAGCCCTGAACATGGGAGAGCTTTCGTCTATGCCGGATTTGGTCGTGTTGTACGGAAGTAAGGTGGGGTCTGCAGATTCTAGAAAAACATATCCCCTGAACTGGGCGAATTGGTTATGGTAGTCGGGAATGCTGGATTTACCTGTGTCTGCTCCCCACCCAGTAGTGATGCTCTTATCTGCATCGACGACTAATCGGCCGTTGCAGTAGACGTACCATCCCGCTTTTGTCGGCGACGATTTCCCGAGTCCGATGTATATTTTCTTACTGATGCTGTCCCTGCTCGGGTATTCAATGTTTTCATCGATGTAAATAGGCTTGATGTCCTGTGAGAGCAGCAGGCTGGGAGTTTCGGCAATCAGCTCGACCTTGTTCAGGCTTATGACAAGCCCATTCGCCAGAGCGGTCTGCTGTGCTTGCCTTAGAGCAATGCTTAAATCTTTAATGAATGAGGGGGAAGCGAATTCTTCGCCTACTGTCGGGTTCAGTTTGGTAAGACTGATCTTCGTCCCGCGAACTTCTCCGAACCGCTCCACGCGAGGTTTGTCTTCGACGAACGGGAATCCCCAATGGTGTGGTCGCGCTATCCAATCAGCGACATCGACTTCTAACTCGAATGAGGATCGTTCGGCACTAGATTCGACACGGAAATGAGAACTGAGTTTGAAAAAGGCGCGCTTCATCCCCACGCCGAACAGACCGACCGAATCTTTGTCCGGCTTCGATTCCGATGGGCGGCCAAAGCGGAAGGCATAATGCTTTGCGATATCTGCCTCAATGCCCCCACAGTTGTCTTCTATTTCGAAGAGGGTTTTATTTGCAGTTATGTGGATCCACAGATGTTTGAAATTGCCTTTGCCCCGCAGCCGTTTTGCACCGTCGATGGAGTTATCGACCAAGTCGTTGATTGTATCAATCAGGCTTATGTCCTTGGTCAGCATGAAGATAAACAACTCTTTGGCAGGGCGTGCATCTATCTCGCCTGCACCGGGGTCTTCCAGTGTGTAAGCATCCGTGTGGTCGTGTGTTTCTGTCAAAATCTGCCTCGTTTCTTCAAAGTCTGATTATGGGAGAAGGTTGATTTACCCCCTCAGTCTGGATCGCAGGATTGCGAACACGACCTCGGCGACGATCGGGCTGACGCTGTTGCCGATCTGGCGGAAACTGTGCCACTTCGACGGCGCGAACACGAACCAGTCGGGAAAGCCCTGCAGCCGCGCCGCTTCGCGCGGTGTGATCACGCGCGGCGAAGTCGGATGGACGGGTCGGACCGCTTGATAGCTCCCGCGCTCGGCGTCCGTGCCGGCCCGCAGCGTCGGACAGAACCCGTCCGCTCTGAGGCGTACCGCTTTGGAGGTTTCGTCCTTCTGTCCTGGCAGTAGGCGCCGGTAACGCTCCTGTACTTCCTCCGAGTGGCGGGTCCCGAAACAGCCGGACACACGGCCCTCTTCTCTGTAGCGCCGAAGGGCTTCCGGGTCTCCGACGCCTTCCGGGATCGCGCCGGTGACGCGGGCCTGGAAGGACGATGCGGGAATCTCGCGCACCACCTTCCAGCTCTGCTGCTCGGTGAGCCAGTCGCGGCGGACTCGCGGGGGCAGCCCGACCAGCGCTTGCGCGACCGTCGTGGGGGCAGCCCGCATGGCTATGAAATCCTCGTGCGACAGAGCGTCCATATCGTCCGCGCGGTAGCCTACGAAGAACGCGCGCTCCCTGCTGGTCGGGGCACCGTAATCGGAGGCCTTTATCTTCATGGTAGGGAGCAGGACGTAGTCACGGCGGACGTGATCGAAGGCGCTCTCGCGGATAGCGTCGTATTTAGGCGCGAGGATGCCGAGGACGTTTTCCGCGACGAAGAACTTCGGCCGGCACTCTGCGACCAGTTCGAAGAATTTGACAAAGAGGTTGTTGCGGGGGTCGACCGCACTCCCCCTTCCCATCACACTGAAGCCCTGGCAGGGCGGGCCGCCAGCCATACCGTCGAGTTCTCCGACGGTCAGCCCGGCGTGTCGCAGGACGGCGTCACCCGTCATCATGCCTATGTCTTCCGACAGGTGACGCGTGTTCGGAAAGTTCCGCTCGTGCGCCGCCAATGCGTGAGGGTCCAGTTCCACCGCGAGCGACAGATCGAAGCCAGCACGTAAGGCACCCAGACTCAGGCCGCCCACGCCGGCGAACAGGTCAATGATCCGGGGTTTCTGTCTGACCGGCTCTTCAGCCGCGGTCAAGGCCGGTACGTCTTGATCGTTCTCGGCGGCTTCAGCCATGCATTATCTCTTTTCAGGCAATCGCCTATCATGGCGTTACAGTAAGTTTGGTTTCTAGTCGGGCAGTCGCCCATAGGTAGCGATAACAGGAGGTAGATGCGCCTCACTCTGCGTCCATTCCAGACGCAATAAGGCTGTGCGCACGGCGTGAATGCTGCTTTTGAGGAAGTGGATGGTAGGCCTCGACATCTCGCGCGTCTAGGCCGATCCTGCCCAGAACGGAAACGAAACGGATCCGCCCCGAATTTTTTGCGTCGTAGATCGCCTGCGGCGTCACCCTCTTGAGTTTAGCGGCCTCCGTCACACTGATGTACTGAGTCTCGAAGTCACTGGGGTCAATCCTATCCATCTCTATGCCTCGTCTTCCTAGCCATAGTATAGCGATTTGCTTGAATCCCGTCAAGCAAACAGATGGAAATTGACAAATAAAAAAGCGCCCCGACTTTACGCGCGTAAAGTCAGGGCGCTTCGTATGAAAGCCGGAGTGCCGTTACTTCAGGAGCGTATCCAGCGGCGGATGTCCTCGGCGGGGTCGTCGGGATCGTGCGACGGGCGCGGCAGCAGGAACGCGACCGCGGCCAGGAGGAGGAGCGTCACCAGCGCGTAGAATGAGGGGCGCGGCTGGGCGGCGGCGGAGACGCCATAGGTCACGGCCAGGCCCAGGACGGCCAGCCCCAGTCCCGGCAGGCCGCGCAGGAGCCGGCAAGCCAGGTACAGGCTAACGAGCGCCCCAGCCCCCAGCCAGGCCACAGACAAAGCTGCCGTTGTCCAGCCGGCAAACGGCACAAAGACACGCGCGTAATTGAGCCAGCGAACCGGATAGAGGTCAAAACAAAGGTGGACCGCAGTCGCCAGGCAGACGCCCTGCACGAAAAGGCGCAGGCGCGGCTCGTCGGGGAGGTTTTTTCGGGGGCGCACGGCCAGGAACAGCAGGAGCGGCGCCAGGAAGCCGTGCGTCAGAAGCGAGCGGTGGACGATCAGAGGCCACCAGCGGAAGCTCTGGTCAAAATCGGCGAGTTTCAATCCGATCAGGCAGCCGAAGGCGAACAGTATCAGCGAGGCGACATTGCGCATAAACATCCTCCTTGTCATCCATCTTTAGTCGCCCGTCGGCGGCCACAGCCACTCGCGCAGCCGGAAGAGCGCATAACTCAAAACCAGCCAGTCCGCGCCCCAGGCCCACCGATGCCCGAAAAAGCGCACGATCCCCGCCATAGACGCCGCAAGGTACAGGAACGTCAGGAGCGGCTTCCAGGGCATGGGCGGGATGCTTTTCACACGTCCTCCGGGTTTGCCAGGCGCAGCAGTGTCTCCGCGTGACAGCGCTTCGGTGCGCACCAGCACACCAAGTCCTTGCCGCGCAGGGCATCCAGCCAGCGCGGCTCCCGTTCCAGGCGGCTGGCGGCGTATTTCACAAACTCGTCGCAGGCCCAGTCCCGACTGCCGATTCCGCTGCCGCCTTCGTGCGTCATCGGGAACGGGTTCCCCCAGCGCGACGTGCGGTCCACGGTCACGGCGCCGGCGGGTGGGGGATCTGCCCCTTTACGCTTGCTGTAGATTTGCGGCATCTGATGCGTCCCACTGCCTTGTCGCCCGTCGGTATCACAGGTGCGGCGTCGGCAGAAGGCGAGCGTAATGGGTCGTTTCGTAGACGACCCAGACCGCGACAACAGCCGCCGCCGTCAGCCACAACGGCCGGGAACGCGGGAAGGCGTGGGGCGGCCCGCCGCCGGTCCCACAGCCCGGACCATCGTCCGCCGGCTGAGGGGCCGCCGCGCCCAGGACGATGCCGAGCGCGATCCAGAAATACAGGGCGACCTCGCCGAACTGCCAGCCCGGATTCGCGAGCGCGTCCACGGACTGCCCGGCCAGCCCCGCCAGCGCGCCCATGAGCAGCCTCTGCCTCAGACCCGCAGGCGGCAGCCGGCGCAGCGCCTGGACGCCGCCGGTCAGTGCGCCCCCCAGCACCAGCAGCCACAGCAGCAGGCCCGGCACGCCCAGTTCGGCGGCCACTTGCAGGTACGTGTCGTGCGCCTCGTCCCAGATGCGCGGCCCCGCGCGGGCCACGACGGACGGCGGCTCGCCCGTGTGCGTGAACGGCTGCTGGTGCAGCGGGTAGCCGCCGACGCCCCAGCCCTGCAGCGGCTTCTGCGCGACCATCCGCAGCGCGCCGCGCCAGGTGGAAAACCGCCACTCCACCGAGCCTCCCTTGTCCTGGAGGGCGGTCGTCAGGCTGCGCGCCCGGCCCGCCAGCAGTACGTTCTGCTGAGCCGTCAGCAGAAAGAGGCCCAGCGCGCACAGCACCAGCAGGCCGTAGACCAACGCCTGCACCCGTCCGCGCCGCCGGCTGCCGCTGTCTTCCTGCCGCTGGGGGGCCGTCCGGCCGGTGAACAACAACAGCCCCCCGAAGGTCAGCAGAGAAATGACGGCGCCGACCCAGGCGGAGCGCGTCTGGGACAGCAGCAGGGCCAGCGAACACAGCACCAGGGCGGCCAGCGCCGCGGTCCGGCGCGTCTGCGACACGGGCGCGCACGCGGCGGCCAGCGCCATCGGAAGCAGCAACAGCAAGACCGCCCCCAGCAGCATATGATCGTGGTACGTCCCCTCGGCAACGGTCATCCGCGCCCGAAGGTACAAGGCGAAGGTCGCCCCCGACACAACCAGGCCCGCCGCCGTAAGACCATCGGACAGGAACCGGTAATCGTCCCGCGCGCGCAGCCCCTGCGCGACCGCGCAGGCAATGACCGCGCCGCCGCAGTCCAGCCACCAGCCGTGGACCGCAAAGCCTTCGTCTGGGGACAGCAGGCCGGAGAGCGTCGCCCACAGAAGGAGGGCGGCCAGGGACAGGGGCGCTCCGGGGCGCCGGAGCGTGTCCAGGCGGAAGACGCGGGCGCGGCCGGACCAGGGGAGCAGGGCCAGGACAACCGCCGCCCCGACTTCGAAGGCCAGGGTTTTGAGGCCGTGCCAGCGGGGGCTGGCGATGTCGGCGGGGATGAGCGGCAGGGCGACCGCCAGCAGGACGACCAGCGCCAAGGCCGGCGAGAGGGTTTGCGCCTGAGATATGCGGCCTTCGCCTTCGCCCTTGTCGGCGCGGGGTGTGACGGCAGGCATCAGGCGAGGCCCTCCGGGAACAGCAGCCTCGTCGCGGCCACCGCGCCCTTGTCCGGGTAGTCCACCAGACCCAGCGACCGCAGGGCGCCCAGGTTGTTCGTATACGCCGAGCTGGTTAAGCTCGCGCCGGCGGAGTGGGCCAGCGTCTCCCGGCTCATCGCACTCGGCCAGCAGGCAATCAATTCCACCAGGATACGCTTTTGCGGCGCGGACACGAGCGACAGCCAGGCTGCCTGCATCTCTTTGCGCGTCCGAAGCTGGCCTGACGTGCGGGCCGCTGTTTTCCCGTTTTGCGTTAGACAGACCAAACCCTTGGCGGGATAGTCAATCAGCCCTGCTGTCCTGAGAGCGCCCAGGTTGTTGGTG
>CAZZVX010000211.1:0-8699 GCA_964657535.1 Armatimonadota bacterium
TGGGGATTCGGACTGGACGACCCTATCTCGATGGCCCCTATTGCCCATGCAGGAAGTCTGCAAAGCCGTGTCTAATGACAGGGACAAGGAGCAACAATGATGATGAAGCGCCGTGAGTTCCTTCAGGCGAGTCTCGTCGGCATCGCCGCCGCGAGTTTCCCCTTGATCTCCCTGCGCGACGCGCGGGCCGAGGCCGACAGAAAGACCGCCGCCGCGTCGCTGGCGCCCCGGCGCGTGGAACTGCTGGACGCCGACTGGCGGTTTGCGACCGAAGAGCCGCTGCATCTGGCGACGCCCGTCACCGACTGGGTGTGGACGCCGGGGACCGCCGACCAGGCCGACGCGATGACCGCCCCCGGCCTGGACACGAGCGGCGCGGCCTGGAAAAAGACGGCCAGCGGCGACTCCACATTGGCGGAGAACAGCGGCGGCTGGTTCCGAACGACTCTGCCCGACATTCCGGGGCCGGGCCGCACCGTCCATTTCGAGTGCGTGGACGACAACGGCGTTGTGTATCTCAACGGGCAGAAACTGCTGGAACACACCGGCTGGGACAGCCCGTTCAATGCCGCCCTGGACCCGGCCTGGCGCGTCGGCGGGCCGAACGTGCTGACCGTCTTCGTGCAGAACGTCGGGGGCGGCGGCGGCATCACGCAGCCGGTCAGCGTCGGCAAAATTGACCCGCGCGGCGATTTCACGTCCGCCGCGTTCAATGACAGGTCCTGGCGCACCGTGCATCTGCCGCACGACTACGTCGTGGAAGGCGCGTTTGACCCCAAAGGCGACGTGGGCCACGGCGCGCTGCCCGTCACCGCCGCCTGGTACCGGAAGCATTTGGACGTCCCGGCGTCGGACCGGGGCAAGAGCGTCTGGCTGTACTTCGAGGGCGTGTTTCGGAACGCGACGGTCTACGTCAACGGCAAGCAGTTATACTTCCAGGACGACGGCTACGACCCGTTCCACGTGGACATCGCCGACGCCGTCAACTACGGCGGCCCGAACGTCATCGCGGTCTATGTGAACGCGCGGGGCGGCGAAGGCTGGTGGTACGAGGGCGGCGGCATCTACCGCCACGTCTGGCTCAACGTCGCCGACCCCGTCCACGTCATCCCCTGGGGCGTCTATGTCACCAGCGACGTGCAGAACGTGTTGACGGCCCCCTCGGCCACTCTGACGATCCAGACGCACCTGACCAACGCGAGCGCCGCCGCCCGGACGGTGACGGTCCACACGGACATCGTCGGCCCCGACGGGCGCACGGCAGCGACGGCGGAGAGTTCCCACCTCGCGCCCGCCGCCGGGGATTTAGAAATCACTCAGACGGCGAGCGTGCCGTCGGTGATGCTGTGGTCGCTGGAAACGCGCAATCTGTACCAGGCGCTCACGACAATCTCCGCCGACGGCAAAGTGCTGGACCGCTTCGCGCAGAAGTTCGGCATCCGCACGCTGCGTTTCGACGCCGACCACGGCTTCTTTCTGAACGAAAAGCCCGTCAAACTGCAGGGGACGTGCAACCACCAAGACTTTGTCGGCGTCGGCATCGCCATGCCGGACAGCATCCTGTCCTGGCGGATGCAGCGCCTCAAAGACCAGCTCGGCTGCAACGCCATCCGCTGCTCGCACAACCCGATGACCCCGGCCATGTACGACGCCTGCGACGAGTTGGGCCTGCTCGTGATGGACGAGACGCGCCACCCCGGCGACGCCGTCGAGACCAAAGCGTCCACGGCGTCCACGTTCACCCACACGGAGCATATTGAAAAGATGGTCCGGCGCGACCGCAACCACCCGTCGGTGATCATGTGGTCCATGGCGAACGAAGAGTGGGGGATTCAAGGCGACCCGTTCGGGGCGACGATGCTCACGGCGCTGATGTACGCCGTCCGCAAGCACGACAAGACGCGGCCCGTCACGACGGCGGACAACTCCGGGACGGGGAACGGCTGGCTGGTCGGCTTCGGGGCGGTGGAAGACCTGCTGGGCGTCAACTACAACTACGGCGACTACGACTGGCTGCACGCGCAGTACCCGAAAAAGCCTGTCTTCGGCAGCGAGACCGCCAGCGACGTGACCTGCCGGGGCATCTATGAAACAAACGCCGCCGCCGGACACATCACGAGTTATCATTCCCCCGAAGGCTCCTGGCAGCCGCTCGGCTCGCGCGAGTTCGTGCTGGGCGGCTTCGCCTGGACGGGGTTCGACTACCGGGGCGAGCCGTCGCCGTACCCGTGGCCGGAGATCAGTTCCAACTTCGGCCTGCTCGATGTCTGCGGCTTCCCGAAAGACGTGGCGTTTTACTACAAAGCCTGGTGGAAACAGGACGAGCCATTGGTGCATATCTTCCCGCACTGGAACTGGGCCGGGAAAGAGGGCCAGACCGTCCCCGTGTGGTGCTTCAGCAACTGCGACCGCGTGGAACTGTTCGTCAACGGCGTCAGCCAGGGCGCGCAGGAGATGCCCCCTTTCGGCCATGTCCAGTGGGACCACGTCGTGTACCAGCCGGGGGCATTAAAAGTGATCGGCTCCCGCGCCGGAGTGACCGTGGCGACGAAGACCGTGGAAACGACGGGCGCTCCGGCATCTATCCGTATGTCCGCCGACCGCAGCCTCCTGACCGCCGACGGCGAAGACACCGTCCCCGTCACGGTGGAAATCTTGGACGCCCAGGGCCGCGTCGTCCCGACGGCCAGTAACATGGTCACGTTCGCCGTCCACGGCGCGGGCGTCAACGCCGGGGTGGGGAACGGCGACCCGGCCAGCCACGAACTCAACCTGGCCCCGACGCGCAGCGCCTTCAACGGCCTGTGCATGGTGCTGGTCAAAGCCGCGACGCGCGGCGGCGGCATCACGCTTTCGGCGTCTTCGCCCGGACTGACGGGCGCGAAGTTGAACTTCAAGGCGGGTTGATTTCTCCCAGGATTGAAATTCTGGGCTAACGCGGAGCGGATTGTCCGCCTTCGCGGACGAAGAATAGCGGCATTGCCCGTTCCGCGCCCGCGCAGGCGGGCAGTCTTCTCTGCGGCAGCCCAGGATTTCAATCCTGGGTGTCCTGATCTTAAACTATGAAAACATTCCGTCAACTTCTGCCCGTGATCGCGCTGATGATGCTCCTCGCCGGCTCGGCCCAAGCGGCGCCGGCGTCCGACCTGGCCGCGCTTGTCAACCCGCTGGTCGGCACCGACCGCAACGGCAACACCTTCCCCGGCGCGGTCGCGCCGTTCGGCATGATGCAGCTCGGCCCCAACTGGAACAACCTCGGCTACTTCTACACCGACACGCATATGCACGGCTTCGTGGTCAACCTGATGAGCGGCGTCGGCCTGGGCGACGAGGGGGACGTGCTGACCACGGCGACCACCGGGCCGGTCAAAGTGGCCCGCGCCGACACAGACTTCGCGCTGGACCATCAGCAAGAAAGCGCCTCGGCGGGCTACTATCAGGTGCGGATGCAGCCCTGGGGCATCAACGCCGAGATGACGACGACGACGCGCTGCGGGATGCTCCGGTTCACGTTCCCGGCGGGCAAGCAGGCCAACATCCTGCTGCCCATCACTTACGCCAACAACCGGACGTTCTTCAGCCACGTCCATTACGTGGACGACCAGACCATTACTGGGGATGTCTCCAGCCAGGCGTTCAGCGGCAGCACCAACGGCATCCCGGTCTACTTCGTGATGAAGTTCAGCGCGCCGTTCACCACGCACGGCACCTGGACCAACGACCGGATCACGGCGGGCGGCGGCGACGCCGCCCAGACCGACCGGAACACCGTGATCGGCTTCTACGGCACCTACCCCGCCGCCGCGCAGCCGCGCACGGTTGAAGTGCGCATCGGGATGTCGTATGTGGACTTGAACGGCGCGAGGGCGAACCTCGATGCCGAAATGCCGACCGGCGGCTTCGACCACTACCGCGCTCTGGCCGCGCAGGCCTGGGACAAGGAACTGAGCCTGATCGATGTCCAGGGCGGGACGACGACCCACCGGCGCATCTTCTACACGGCCCTGTACCATGCCCTGATCGCGCCGACGATCTTTGACGACGCGGACGGACGCTACACCGGGTTTGACGGCAAGATCCACACCGTCTCGGCGGGCCACAAACACTACTACGCTACGTTTTCCGGCTGGGACATCTACCGGAGCGAGGTGCCGCTGCTGGGAATTATCGAGGCGCAGCGCGCCGGGGACATGGCGCAGTCCATCACCGAGATGGCCGAGCAGCTCGGCTACATTGACCGCTGGCCGCAGCTCGACCAGCCCGGCGTGGTGATGAACGGCGACCCGCTCACGATCTGCCTGGCCCACCTGTGGAACGCGGGCATCCGCAACTTCGACATGGACGCCGCCTACCAATATATGTGGAAGCAGTCCCAGCCCGGCGACCCGCACTCGCACATCGGCGTCTACCAGGGATTTGAAGAGGAAAAAGGAGGCGTGACTCTCAACACCGATGTTTCGCCCTCGTCCGCGCTGGAGTATGACCTCTCGTTCGCCGCGCTGGGCCATCTCGCCCAGGAACTGGGCAAGCCCGAAGACGCCGATTACCTGTTTGGCCGCGCCTTCCAGTACCGCGAGATGTACAACCGCGCCACCGGCTACATCCAGGCGAGGGACGCGAAGGGACAGTGGGACCCCAAATTCGGCGGCTACACCGAGGGCAACAAAGACATCTATCTCTGGTTCGTGCCGCACGACGTGGAAGGCCTGGTCAACCTCATCGGGGGCGCTCCGACGTTCGACCGGCGCCTGGACAACTTCTTCGCCAAGAAACTCTACGACCCGACCAACGAGCCGGACCTGCAAGCCCCGTTCCTGTACGACTTCATCAACCGTCCCTGGAAGACGCAGCGCGTTGTCGCGGAGACGGCGGACCAGGTCTTCGCCGACGCGCCGGGCGGCCTGGCGGGCGGCGGCAACGACGACTGCGGGACGATGTCGGCCTGGTACGTCCTGTCGCAGTTGGGATTCTACCCCGTGGACTCCGGCGTCCCGTACTTCGAGGTCTGCACGCCGCGCTTTGTCCGGGCCGTGCTGCACCTGG
Organism: Armatimonadota bacterium; assembly: GCA_964657535.1. Taxonomy (GTDB): domain Bacteria; phylum Armatimonadota; class Armatimonadia; order Armatimonadales; family Capsulimonadaceae; genus CAZZVX01. The sequence continues at coordinate 5,044 of CAZZVX010000211.1, forward strand.
CCGCGCCGCACGCGGGGACGCAGTTCGTTGTCGCCGCGCCCGCCGCCGCGCCTGCCAACGAATACATTCAGTCCGCGACCATGAACGGCGCGGCACTGACCAAACCCTGGTTCGCCGAGTCGGAGGTATTGTCCGGCGGGACCTGGAACGTCCAGGTGGGGCCGCAGCCGAACAAAACGTGGGGCGCATCGCCGTATGACCGGCCTTACTCACTATCTACCGGCTTCACGCACTCCCCGCCGAACCCCGACCGCCTCCCGCTGGTCCCGACGGGCCAGGAAAGCGCCGTGGAGTGGCGCTACACGACCGACGCGCCGGCGGGCGACTGGTTCCAGCCGACCTTCAGCGACGCCGCCTGGAAGCGCGGCCCCGCCGGGTTCGGCACGGACGACGAGGGCGTGACGGCGCGCACGGCCTGGAACACCGACGACATCTGGATGCGCCGGACGGTGACGCTGACGACGGCGTATCCGACCGTGGAACTTTCGGCCTACCACGACCAGGATTTGGACGTTTACTTCAACGGCGTCCTGGCCGCCCACGTCCCCGGCTGGACGCACTCTTACGACCCGATCCCCGTGGAGGCGTCGGTGGCCGCCGCGCTGCATCCGGGCGCGAACGTGATCGCCGTCCACGTCCACCACGGTGGGGAAGGCCGCCATTTCGCCGACGTCGGCCTGACCGCACTGGAATGGCCCGCCGGCGAACGTTAGTCGTCGCCCCAGGATTGAAATCCTGGGCTGCCGAAGAGAAGACTGCCCGCCTGCGCGGGCGCGGAACGGGCAATGCCGCTATTCTTCGTCCGCGAAGGCGGACAATCCGCTCCTCGTTGGCCCAGGATTTCAATCCTGGGAGAATAATGATATGATGACCATGAAACAGTTTCTGATATTGGGGATGGCGCTTTTCGCCGGGCCGCTCGGAGCCGCCCACGCACAGACGCCGCCCGCCCCCTGGCAGAGCAGCGTTGTCGGAGACGCGGCCCCGGCCGGCTCGGCGTCCTATACAGACGGCGTCTTTACCAACAGCGCCGCCGGGGCGGACATCCAGGATCACGCCGATGCCTTTCGGTTTGTGGACCAGCCCGCCGCCGGCGATGTGACCATCACGGCGCGCGTCGCGTCCCTCGCCAACACCAGCGAATGGGCCAAAGCCGGGGTGATGATCCGCGCCGGGTTGGGGGCGGACGCCCGGAATGTCTTCCTCGCGGTCACATCCGCGAACGGACTGACGTTCCAGCACCGGGACGCGACCGGGGACGCCACCGCGACGACCGCGCTCACCGGCGCGGCGCCGATCTGGCTGCGGCTGCAGCGCCTCGGCCCGCAGATTTCCGCGTTCACCTCGGCGGACGGAACCGACTGGGTCCAGGTCGGGACGGCGACCCTTTTCCTGCCTGCCGAGGTCTCGGTGGGTCTGGCCTCCACGTCCCACCAGGCCGGGACGCTGGGCAGCGCCGTCTTTGACCATGTCGCCGTCAGCCGCGCCGTCGCCCCGGCCTCTGCCGCCACTCCGCTCAACTTTGCCGTGAGCGCGGTTGACCCAAGCACCTTCCACCTGGTCGCCGTGCCGCCCGGCAACCCGGCCCCGCCCGCCAGCCCGTTCGTGGTGCAAAGGGCGATACGCTCCGGCGCCGTCACGGTCAAAACGCCGCAGGGGACGCTGGCGGTTCAGACCAATGGCCGCCTGTCCCTCCGGGGCTTGGCAGGCCGGGCGCAGACGCCGTCGGGGACCGTTTCGGCGGCGGGCGGGACGATCACGCTGACGCTGGCGCACGACCCGCGCGAGCGGCTGTACGGCGCGGGCAACGAAAGCGAGAACCACGCGGGCGACCTGACGCACCCCAACGGGACGCAGACCGACAGCAACGGCGTCACGCGCATCCCGTTCCTGTGGTCCACCGGCGGCTGGAGCGTCTTTGTCGCCAACGACCAGACCGGCAGCGCGTGGCACGACGAGGGCGGCACGCTGACAATCACCGTCCCCGGCCCGTCCCTGGACCTGTACCTGAGCGTCGGCAAGAACGGCTACGGCCTGCTGGACGCCTTTTCGCGTTTGACCGGGCGCGCGCCGATCCCGCCGCGCTGGACGTTCGGCTTCATGCTCAGCCGCTGGGGCTACACGGACGCCGCCGACGTGCAGGACAAGTGGCATCAGTTCCGCGACCGGCACATCCCCGTGGACTCCTTCGAGTACGACTACGACTGGTTCGTCAACGACTGGGACTTCAACCCCAAGACGTTCCCGGCGGGCAGCCTGGACGCGATGCACAAGATGGGCCTGCACTTCGTCGGCATCCGCAAGCCGCGCGTCAACGGGCCGAACCTGGACTTCGCCCGCGGCCAGGGCTGGACCGTACCCGCGCCGTTCGGCGCCGACCTGCGCTTCGACCTGCCCGTGGCGCGTTCCTGGTGGTGGAGTCACCAGGCCCCGCTCGTGCAGGCGGGCGTGGACGGCTGGTGGAACGACGAGGCCGAGCAGACCCCCGACGAGTTCTTCCAGATGGCACAGGCCGAGTGGGCCGGCGGGCGGGCGGCGAGTCCGCACCGGGCCTGGTCCATCAACCGGGCGTTCTCGCCGGGGATGCAGCGCTTCGGCGCGGCCTGCTGGACGGGGGACATCAACTCGGACTGGGACGCGCTGGCGAACCAGCCGGGGACGCTGCTCAACTGGACACTGGCGGGGATGCCCTACGTCGGCCAGGACATCGGCGGCTTCCAGGGGACGCCCACGCCGGAACTGTACGCCCGCTGGATCGAGGAAGGCGTCTTCGTCCCCGTCATGCGCGCCCACGGCACGTTTGACTCCCCGCGCTGGCCCTGGGCCTTCGGGAACGACGTTCTGGCGGCGACCACCAAAGCCATTGAAGAGCGTTATCGCTTGATCCCGTATCTTTACACGTTCGCCGCGCAGACGACAGCAACGGGCGTTTCCCTGATGCGCCCGCTGTTGCTGGCGTTCCCGCAGGACCCGCAGACGTTCAACCTGCGGGACGAGTGGCTGGTCGGCGACCGCCTGCTGGCCGCCCCCGTGCTGACGCCGGGCGGGGCGCGGGACGTGTACCTGCCCGCCGGCGGCTGGTACGACTTCAACACGAGCGCGCCCGTTTCCGGGGGCCGGACCTTGCACCTGCAAGTCCCGCTGGACACCATCCCGGCCTACGTCCGCGCCGGGACGATTTTGCCGCTCGGCCCGGTCATTCAGTCTACGGCTTTGGGCGTGGAAGACCCGCTGGAGGTGCGCGTTTACCCCGGCGCGGACGCCGCCTTCACGCTGTACGAGGACGACGGCGACACGTATGACTATCAGCGCGGGGCGTCCTCTTTGATCCCGATGCACTGGGACGACGCCGCTCGGACTTTGACGGTCGGCGTCCGCGCCGGGTCGTTCCCCAAGATGCTGCCCACGCGGCACCTGGTCGTCGTCCTGCCGGGTGGCGCGCGCAAGGCCGTCACCTACACGGGCCGCCCGGTGCGGGTCGGCTTCTAAGACCACCGAATATGACAGGAGACCACCATGACGATGAAACGCTTCCTGCGAGCGTGTCGAGGAAGTCTTGGCCGGCGACTGAAGTCGCGCCAACAAGAGCACAAATCCCGCCTGCGCGGGCTAAGGAAGTCAATCCGAGTCCACGCAGGTGGACTTCGTGACCTTTT
>CAZZVX010000212.1:0-8691 GCA_964657535.1 Armatimonadota bacterium
GCTGACGAAGCCCGCGCCCTTCATCTCCATGCCGAACGCGCGGTGCAGCAGGGGGTCGGGGTACTTGGCGAGCAGCGACTCCAAATGCTGGTTCTCCAAGACGGCCGGGTAGGTGCTGCGGCTGTTGAAGTGGCACCACGCGAGGCGGTTGTTTTGGGCGGGCAGGACGGTGTCGGGGTCAATGATGATGGGGACAGTGGCGTTGTTGAGTTCCCGCAGTACCCCCTGGCCGTCCAGTTCCGCGCCGCCCTGGTGAACCTCGCGCGGCTCTGTGCGCCACAGTTCCACGCTCGCCTGCACGGTGACGGGCGCGGCGGCGCGGCCCTCGATGTGGACGACCGGGTGGTTGGCGTCCACCCAGAGGCGCAGGGTCGTCGGCGGACCGCCCGGCGCCTGGTCCTGAATGTCCACCTCGCCCTGCCCGACGTTCAGGACCTGACTGAACGCGGCTGGCGCGGTGAACGGGTTCGGCGTGAGTTTCACGCGGACGCGGGCCAGCTTCACCAGTTGGCCGTTCTCGGTGTAGGCGTCGGTCTTGCCGATCAGAAACACCAAGTCGCCGTTCTGCTCGGTCCAGACGTTCAGGCCGATGTCGCCGTTGCCGACGGGCATGGAGTCGCGGTAGTCCTTGCCCAGCGTGTCCCAGGCGACGTTGTATTTGCTTGCGGGGGCGGGGCTGCCCGGCATCGACGGCGCGGCCTTGGACGAGCCAGCCAGGAGTTGGCCGGCCATCACGGCCCCTAGCGCCAGACCGGTTGTGATCGTGGTTTTCATGCGATTCCTTCAGACTTTGGGCCGAGGACGGCCTCGCCAGTGGCGATGTCCAGCGTCCAATTTCTCGGTTCGGGCAGCCACAGCCGACCGTCGCCGATCTCCAGCGGCATCCACAAGTAGCGCGACTCCCACTGCGTCTCCGGCTTCCAGATGTCGCCCATGAAGATGACGGTGGTCGCCTGCGTGCCGACGACTTTCAGAATCATGGTGGACTGAGAGCCGTAGGTGTCGGTTTCCGGCGGGGCAATGTCTTGGAACTCCGACCATGGCCCCGCGAGGGAAGACGCCGTCGCGTACTTATTGGGGTTCGGACGCCATCCGGTCAGGGCGGAGCCGATGGCGTAGTACAGGCCCTGATAATGGACAATCGCGCCGCCTTCCAGCGGCGAGCGGATAAAGCAGACGTTGGTTTCAACGCTTAAATAATCGTCGGACAGGCCGGCGATGAAGAAGCCGCCGTGCGGGCGGCTTTCAAAGACGAGGTAGGGCGTGCCGTCGTCGTCAATGAACTGGCCGATGTCGCGGCTTTCCTCGCCGAGCGGGCGGAAACTGTTCCGGTACTCGTAGTCGCCGTCCACCGTGTCGCAGGTCGCCACGCCGACCCGCGCGATGGAGTAGCCGGACGTCGTGCCGCGCAGTTGCCCGTCAATATGCATATACAGCACATACTTGCGGGTGGCGGCGTTGTAGAACACTTTGGGCCGCTCCAAGACCCAGCGCGGGCCGAAGCCTTCGGGGTCGGCGAGAGCAAGAACCTGGTTGCGAAACGTCCAATGCACCAAATCCTGGGACGAGTAGCAGGCGACATAGCGTTTGCCGGGGTCGTTGTCCCGCGAGCGGTCTTCGCCGAACCAGAAGTAGGTATCGGCCAGTTTGATGATGCCGCCGCCGTGCGCCTGGACGTGCTTGCCCCGGTCGTCCGGCCACAATTCGCCGGGCCTGATTGTCAGATCATTGAATTCGGGCTCACTGTCGTGGTTCATACGTGGTTTTTTATCTCTTTGGCTGCAATTTGATGCGTAGAATGGTCAGCGAGCGGGCCGGAAAAGTGTGTGGAAATGTCGCCGCAACGCCGGATATTTTGCTAAGTTTCGGCGCGACCTTCGTGGGCGCGTCAAAGGAGTTTTCGTCACCCAAACTGTCCCCGGCAAGGACGCTTTCGGTGGCCGTCGGCGCAACGGCGGCATCGGTGAGATGGAGAGTCGCCTCGGTCGGCTGGTCGCTCAGATTGACGACTTTGAGGATGACCTCTCGTGTCGCGTGTGACAGCCCGGCGACGGCGAACAAGGTCGGCTTGGCGGCGGCGTTCGCCCCTTGCAGCGCCAGCGGCAGCACCACATCGGGCCGGTTTCCGGCGAACAAGGCCTGGACATAGTACGACGGCGTGCCGAAGACGCGCGTGCTGTCAAAATGAATGGCGTCGGGCGACCACCGCTGCCAGCTCGGATTGGTAAAAAGCGGCGCGTAGGAAGTCATCACGACGACATCGCTGTTGCGTTCCACGCCCGTCAAAAAGGCCGCCTCGCTGAGCGCTCCGCTCAGGTTGCCGCTGCCTGCGCCGTCGCGGGCGGCGTACTCGCCGACATAAATCTTGGGCTTGCTGCGGTCGTAGTTGTCGTACAAGTTGGCGTGAGTCTGGAACCAGTCGGTGGAGTTGTAGTAATGCTCGTCTACAATATCAGCGGGCGCGTCCGGCTCGGTGTGGATATTGGCGATGGTGACGATGTTCGGGTATTTGGCCTTGATGGCGTCGTAAAAAAGGCGGTAGCGCGGCAGGTAATCGCCCCGGCTGCCGCCGCCCCAGGAGTAACCCATGCCGTTCTCGTTGCCGATCTCCACGTATTTCAGGCCGAACGGCTTGGGGTGGCCGTTTTTGGCCCGCAGCGCGCCCCAATGGGAGGAAATGGGGCCGTTGGCGTATTCAATGGCGTCTAAAGTGTCCTGCACCCAGGGGCCGAGCTGGTCTACGGGGACGAAGCCGCGCTCGGCCATGCCGGCGTGGGCGACAAACAGCGGCGTCGCGCCCAAATCGTCGCAGAGCTGCAGGTACTCGTGGAAGCCCAGGCCGTTGGTGGAGCGATATCCCCAGATGTTCCAATTGCCGGGCCGGGCAGCGACATCGCCCAGCGTCTGTTCCCAGCGCCAGGCGTCGTCCAGCGTATGGCCCTCCGAGAACGAGCCGCCGGGGAAGCGCAGCAGCGCGGGGTGCATGGCGGCCAGCATCGCCGCGAGGTCGGGGCGGAAGCCGTTGGGCCGGTTCCGGTAGGTGTCGGCGGGGAACAGCGAGACCATGTCCAGCCAGAACGTCCCCGGCGCGTCCGCCGCGACCACCAGGCGGGCGTCGGCGTCGGCGGCGTTCGGCGCGAGCGACACGGCATATTTCTTCCAAGCCGCCGTGAGCGCCGGGAGGCGCTGCGCGGCCAGCACCGCGCCGCCCTGCGTCTCCAACGAGACGGTCAGCGGGCCGGAAAAGTCCTGCGCCCGCGCGTACAGCGAAAGCGCGTATTTCCGGCCCGCCCCTACCGCCAGCCCGTTGGCGGGAGCGTGCTGGGCGGCGTCGAATTTCGCCTGCCACTGCGTGGGCTGGTCGCGCGGGAACTCCGGCACGCCCTTGAAGCCCTGGTTGTAGACTCCGACGCGGACGCCGCCGGTCTGCGCGATGTGGACGCGCAGGCTGGTCGAGTTGTTCGCGTTGAGCGGCGCGCTTGTATCCAGGGTCACATCCACCTGGGCCTGCGGATTTTGCAGCGTCGTCCAGCCGAGCGGCGCGGCGGCGTCCTCGAACGAGCGGTTCTGGAGCATCTCGGCGTACAGTCCGCCGTCGCCGGCGCGGTTGATGTCCTCGATAAACGCGCCGTACAGCGTCGGGCTGACCGCCGCGCCAGGTTTGCCCACGTCCACCGTCAGGCGGACCGGGCCAGGCGCGGCGTTCTGGGCGAAGGCGGGGGCCGACAGCGCAAGCGCGGCCAGCCCCAGCGCGGTAATGATGATAGGCGAAAATGTTCTCATGTGCAAACGCTTCTCTCACTTCTTCGTGAGGAAGAACTCCTGCATGACCGGCCCGGCGGACTGAATCTTCGGCTCGACGGGGCGACCCCACTGGAAGGCGCTCACCAGGACGCGCACCGGGTACTTGCTGCGCGGCGGCATCGGCTTAAAGACGAGCGATTGCCCTTCGGGGCCGAGTTCCGCTGGGCCGGAGACCACGAAATAGTCAACCGGCAGACCCGACGAGGCCGTGGCCGCGAGTTTCACGCTTTTGACGCCCAACTTCTGGTTGGGGATCGCCGGGAAGGTGATCGTCTGCGCCTGCCCCGCCGTATTGATGATACTGACATTGACATGCGCTGGGCGCTCCGTCGGACGGTATTCGCCGTTCCCCAGGGTATAGGCGACGAGGGTCGGCTCCCATGGATTGCCCTGCGGCGGGATCGGCCCCGCGTGGGGGCGGATGCGGAAGGTGTCCGGCCCGACCTGCACAAGCGCACCGCTGTTGACCCGGTACAGGATCGGCATCCCGCTGCTGCCCAACTTGGTGTCCGGCGGGAACAGGTCGGTCTTCGTCGTCAGCGCGTCCAGGTAGGTTGCCTGAACCTTGAACGTCCCACGGTCATCCAGAAATTGGGGACTGAAGCTGTATGTGCCGCCGGATGTCGCGGGCGATGTGTCGGGCGTGAAAAAGTTGATCTGCTGCGGCTTCTTGGCGAGCTGCGTGGCCATGTGGTTCTGCACGTAGTCGGCGAGTTCTTTGTCCAAATACCAATAGGCCTTGCTTTTGTCGCCCTGGTAGTCGGTGTAGGCGACGGGCTGCGTCCCCGGCTGCCCGATCTTTGTCGAGTCAATAAGCCAGCCGGAGTCGGCGGCGACAGGATTCAATGCTACCGGCCCGTTGAGCGGCGCATGGGCGGGGATGCGGGCGGCGACGACTTTATTCAGCCAGAGGCGGATCATCGCCATCGAGTCGTCGCTGACGTTCTGGTGACCCGAGCCGAGGTCTACATAGTAGCCGAACAGGCACTTGCCGCCGTTGCGCCCCTGCACGGAGCCTCGCGACCAGACGTTGTTGGAGTTGGAGCCGTAGTCGAACCATTCCGATTCGATCATCAGTACGGGGATGTCCGATGGGCCATCGTCCTTCGCACCCGTCTTAATCGGCATCATGGCGAAGATGCGCGACGGATCCCAGCGGTACAGGTGCCAGACGAAACTGCCTGCCGACGAGTGGCCGACCGGCATCAATGGGGCGTAGCGCAGTTCGGAATAGCCGGATTCGTCGGCCAGGGCGTCGAGGACTTTTTGCAGGTCCTGACCTGCGCCCTGCGGGTCCTCGTCCCCATTCGGATAGTTCGGGTTGAGGAAGATGTCGAGCGCGCTGCGCTTGGGATGGTCTGGGGTCTTGTCGTCGTCCATGCCTTTGTCGTGACCGGAGACGATCAGCAGCAGGCCGAGTCCGTTCTGAGCCGCAGCGGCGCGAAAGGCGGGTCGCTCGAAGAGCGGCTGTTCCAGCATATTCTGGCACGCGACGACGACGCCGCGCACATGGGCGCAGTTCGGCGGAATCCAGAGCAATGCCCGCCGGTCCGGGATGGACGGCGCCGGGACCGACCACTGCCAGAGCGCATCGGCATGGCTGCAAGTCGCCGCCCAAACACAGATGCCCATGACCAGCAGGGCGGTCAGGGCTGCTTTCGTCCTGCGTAAAACAGATTTCATCAATTGCCTTTCGCTACTTCTTTTTGAAGGGCCGAACGATCAGGAATTTCTGCGTGACGGGTTCGGCCGTCTGAAACATCGGAGCGGTCGCACGGCCCCACTGCCACGCGACGACGGTCACTTGCAACGGGAACTTGGCCCGAGGCGGGATCGGCGTAAAGACCAGCGTATCGCCCGACACTTCGGCAGGGCCTTGAACGACGTAGTAATGGACCGGCATTCCGGCGTCCGAGGTCGCGAACAGGCCGAGTGATTTGGTTCCCGCCGCCTGGTCCGGGATCGGGGGGAACGTCAGGCGCTGTGGCGCACCGTCATGGTTTGGCACTACCCGGACCATCACCTGCTGGACGATGCTCTTGTACTGATCGTCGCCGGGCTGATGGGCGATGATCCACAGATCGTTGTTCCGGCCATTCGCCGTAAACTCTGCGCGCCCGAAGCGCAGCTGGAACGTGTCCGGCCCGATCTGAGCCACCGGCCCGACGCTCGGCGACAGCAAGATCGGCCCGCCGCCCGTGGCGTGACCCAGCGGCGTCCCGACGGGCAGCCCCGCCCAGCGGGCGGGGTTGGTATTCTTCTTATCGCCCGGCACCGTGTCCATGAACGCCGTCACGAGTTGGAATGTGATGCCGTCGTCGGCGGGGAGAAAGCGGGGCGTGACCGGCTCCCCGCAGCCGCTCCTCGGCGGCGCCCGCGGGTCGGTCACGCTTAAGAGTTGGGGCTTCTTGCCGCGCGAACCGGCGTAGTAGGATTCGGTCTGATGGGCCATCTCGCCGTCGAAGCACCAGAACGCCTGCTTCGGGTCGCCCGCGTACTTCGCATAGGGAGCCGCCGGGGCGGCGGGAGGCTGATCTTTCCGCCAGCGGTCCACGCGCCAGCCGCTACTGGGGTTCACCGGCGTCAGCGGGACCGGGCCGTCCAGCGGCGCGCGGCGGGGCAGGCGCGCGGCGGCGGCCTTGCGGATGAACATCGCGAGGAACGCGACTAGTCGGTCGGAATAGTCATAGTGGCCGTGTCCGGCATCGGCCAGCATCGCGAGCGGCGTGCCGGGGTGCTGCGTCTGGAACGCCAGCGCGGGCGCGATTCTGTCTTCGGCCCACTCGTACTCGCCCATCACCATCAATCCCGGCACACCGTCAATGTTTCGGTCGCCCCAGTCAATCCGGGGTTTGCCGTTGCCTGTGAGCGTGGTCTGCGGCGCGTCGCCGTGGACGCTCAAGACGGCCAGGGTGCGGCCGGGGTTCCAGGCGGCGAAGTTCCAGGGGTAGGTCGCGCAGGCGGAGTGTCCGATTGGGACGACCGGGGCGAACCGCAGTTCGGAGTAGCCCGATTGGTCGGCCAGGGCGTTCATGATGCGCTGAAAATGCTCGCCTGCCCCCTGATGGAAGTCGAACGTCGCGTCCATCGCCGGCACGACCCAGACTTCGGCAATGTCTAAGTCGCTGAGCGTCCGGCGCATCAGAGGATGTTCGAGGATTCCTTGCTCGATCATGTTGTGGTTCGCCACGACGACCGCGCGAACGCGCGGACACTTCGGTGGGATCCAAAGATAGGCCCGCGCCTGCCCGTCCGGCGCCGACCACTGCCACTCAGCGGCCTGGGCGGAGGCCGTCATGGCGCCCAGGAGTACGACGGCAAGCAAACCCAGGATGCTCATAACAAGCCCTCGGAAGACTGGGACGCGCGGTTGTTTCTTTGACTTACGGATTTTCATTGCTGTGTCGTTGTTTCGGTACGTGTCGTCTTGCCGTCCCTGTTCTCGCTGATGGAAACGCCGACATTGTTGCCAGGGCCGTCAAGACCGGAGATCGCGATGTCCTGTGTGCGCCCGTCGGCCAGTTCCACGCGCAGCGAGTTCGGCCCGGTGGCGACGGCGCTCTTGACCACGGACTGATTCTGATACGGCTCGATCAGCGTCAGGAATTGCGCCGTCTTCCCCGTCGCGCGGACGCTGACGGTCTTGCGCAGCCCGCTCTCGTCGCCGACCGGCCAGTCGCCGCCGACGGTGGCTTTGAAGCGCACGGCATTCAGGCCCGTCAAGTCCAGTGTGAGCGTGGCGGACTTTCCGGCGTCTTGTGGCTCGGCTGCGACCGACTGAGCGTAAGGAACGCCTGCAATCCGCACCGGGCCGCCCTCGTAATCCCGGCCTGGGTGCGGGTTCGCAATGACATTGTCGCTTACCATCTTTAACTCCGAGAGTGGAATTCCCTTGCCGTCAGCAGTCACGATCACCCCGCCGCCCCAGAAGATCGTGTTGAGCGTGTTGCTGCCCCGGCTGACCTGGGCGCTCAGTTGCAGTGTCTTCAAACCCGTCACGTCCACGTCCACATTCCCGCTGCCGAGAATCCACGCACCGAACGCGCCCGAAGCGAGCGTCTTGCCATCGCCCTGCACGGCGTAGGTCAGTTTCTTGCCGACGTTCCACGACTCGGCATAGTCGCCGATGCGAATTTCGCTTGTCAGCGGCCACAGGATATGCTCGTTCAGGTGCAGGCTGCCCGGCTCGGAGAGCGATTCGGCACCGCCGGTCTCGGCGGCGGCCTGGTGGACCGATTGAACCATGGCAGGCGCGGTCACGGCATAGCGGTCCACATTCGTAATAAACTGCCCACTGCTCAGCGGGTCGGTGTCGAACTGGGCGTCGTGTCCCAGAAACCTTGTCTGGTCTGTATTCGCAAGCGCCGCGCCGCGCAGGTGCAGCAGATGGTCGAACGTGTGCGTCTGCTGTCCCAGGAGGTCGTCGGCCAGCAGCACGTAGTCGTCGGTGACGACCATCAGCCGCCGCTGCCGCACCGGCTCCGAGTAGGGGCCGATGTCGCCGGGCTTGGGATGGTCCGCCGGGATGGGGACGTAGGGCCTGTCGCCCGCCTGGATGTCCTTGATCTGGTCGTAGCCGCCCATGTACGGCGGGTCGGACCAGCGGGCGTCGGTCTCGGCGGCGACCGCCTGCATCAGCGGCCCGCTGTGGAACAGGAGCAGGCGGCACTCCTTCGGCTCCTGCATCTTGCCGTCCACGACGACCATGTTGTGGGACAGCGACGGCTGCACCCACCATTTGTACATATAAGAGCCGTAGCCGTACCAGGAAGTCTCCGGGTTGTAGAACGAGATGCCGTCGCGCTGCAGCGAATTTAGGCTGATGCGGTCGAAGTGGCCGTGGTAGCCGCCGTGCGTGCCGTACTTGAACGAAGCCTGGAGTTGGTC
>CAZZVX010000213.1:0-8674 GCA_964657535.1 Armatimonadota bacterium
CCCGCCGCCGAAGAAGAACCAGTGTTCCGCCCGGTGCGAGGAGGCCGTGAAGATGAGACCGTGCCGCTCGAACGCGCCGCGTAGCTCGCCGAGGACGTCCCGCTTCGGCCCCATCTTCACGCTGGTCCACTCCGTCAGGCCGCTGTCGTACAGGCAGAAGCCGTCGTGGTGTTCGGCCACGGGCATGACGAACTTGGCCCCGGCCTCGACAAACAACTGCGCCCACGACTCCGGGTCGAACTGCTCGCCCTTGAACAGCGGGAAGAAGTCCTTGTAGCCGAGTTTGTCCTGCGGGCCGTAGGTCTCGACGTGGTGCCGGAACTCCCGCGACCCCTGCACGTACATGTTGCGCGGGTACCACTCGGAGCCGAAGGCGGGGACGGCGTAGGCACCCCAGTGGATGAAGATGCCGAACTTGGCGTCCTCGTACCACTGCGGGACTTGGTAGCCTTTGAGCGACTCCCAGGTAGGCTGGAAGGGGCCTTGCGCGGCGACCTGGCGTATCGTATCAATCGTCATACGGTCCTCTTGGTTCGTCATGTTGTGCTATGGCTGCCAGTCGTCGGTACGGAACGGCGAGGCGGGCAGTCCGGCCCCGTTGTAAAGGTTGCAGCCCTGCGGGTTGTCGGCCCAGGCGTAGCGCACGGCGACCGGCTGCGGCACCTGCTGGCTGGAAACGACGACGGAGTCGCCGTCAATCTTCGCATCCGCCCAGACGAACTTCTTGTCGTCACCGGCGACGGCGAACCGCTGCAGCGGGCCGCCCCGCGCGACCAGGCCGCCGTCGGTGTGCCTGAACGTAATCGTCACCGTCCCCCCCGTGACTTTCATGCCGGCGTAGATCGGCCCGGAGTGGACGTCAGGCCTCCCGTAGGCGTTGGACAGCGCCACGAGCGCGAGGCGGCGGCCCACGTCCCACTTGTCCGCCGGATGGATGTTGCCGTCCGGGTTTCCGAGGTCAATCGCGACGGCCAGCCCTGTGTCCGGCACGGTCTGCGCCACGCGCAGCTGTGCCTCGCGGATGCCGGCCACGCCGCTGTCCCCCGGCTGGGCGGGCGGGTCGCCGTAGTTGGCGAGCTGCTCGACCTCGAACGGGAAACGCCCCTCGCCCCAGCGCCCGCGCCAGTCGGCGATCAGGTCGGTCAGCAGGCCCTGATAGTGTCCGGCGTCGCCGGCATTGCTCTCGCCCTGGTACCAGATGCAGCCTTTGACGGCATAGGGGATCAGCGGGTTGATCATGGCGTTGAACAGCGCGCCCGGCGTGTTTTGTATCTGAGCCTGCGGCGCGCTCGGCAGCGCCGCGAGCGCGGCGGGCGTCAAGGCCGGGAATGACTGCTCCGCCCGGAACGTCCACGGCCCGTCCAGCGCGCTCGGATCGGCGGGCAGGCCCATGGCCTTCGCGGGAATCCAGAGGCCGCTGCCGCTGGTCAGGCCGTACTCGCGGAGGGCGACCACGTTGGCCGCGCCGGGCCGGACCAGCGCCTTCGGGACATGGAAGTATTGATTGTCGCCATAGAACGGCTTCAGGTCGGAGTTCGGCTTGAGCGCCTGCCCGTTGAAGTAGACGCGGAAGACATTGCCGTTCCAGCCGACGTAAAGATCAAAGTCTTTTGCGTCGGCGTCGGCGGGCAGGATCACGCTCTTGCGCAGGCAGACGACGCCGCCCGCCTTCAGGCCCAGGTTGTCGAAGGACGCCGGCAGGGAGACTTTCCGCCAGGCGCTGTCGTCGAACTGCGGGACGGTCCACGCCGGCGGCTCCGCCGTTTCGCCCGCGTCGCGCGCCCCGTTCGCCGTCTCCCAGGCGCCCAGCTTGATCGGGAACTGCGCCGTGTCCTCCGGCAGCCGCTCCATCGCCGCGATGCCGTCCTCCGCGCGCTGCCGCTGCGCCGGGTCGCTGTCGAGCGCCGCGCGGCTCACCCACGCCTCGCCGGGCGTCCCGCCGTAGGAGGAATGGATGATGCCTACCGGCACGCCCAGCTCTTTGCGGAGGTTCTTGCCGAAGTAGTAGCCGACGGCGGAGAAGTCCAGCGCGTTTTTCGGGTCCGCAGCGAACCAGCGGCTGTCTGCCGCCGTTTCCGGCGTGAGAGAACCGTGGGTCGGCACGGTAAACATCCGCAGGTCCGGGTCGTTCGCGGCCGCGGCGTCTTTGGCGTAGTCTTTCAGGTCCCAGCCCATGTGCATCGTCATGTTGGACTGCCCGGACGCGAGCCACACCTCGCCGACGGCGACGCTGTTGACCGTGATCGTGTTCTTGCCGGTGACGATCAGTGTATCGTTGTCCCCGGTCGGCAGATCGCTCAGGGTCACGCGCCAGTGACCGTTCGGCCCCGCTGTCGCCGTCCCCGACTTGCCGGCGACCGAGACGGTGACGCGCTCGCCGGGGTCGGCGGTTCCCCAAACAGGAACCGGGGCGCTGCGCTGCAACACCATGCCGTCGCTGAACAGCGGGGGAAGAGTCACATCGGCGTGTGCCGCCGTCATGAGGGAGCATAGGCCGAGGGCGATGGTTGAAGGGAACCGAACTTTCAAATTTTGATGCCTCCTTGAGTTCACACCGGGCCGTCGTCGTCCCCAGAGACGCGGCCCCTTGTGACGACAGGGGTCCGCAACCTCGCCGAGCAGGGCCATCACGGCCCCCGGCATTGCGCCGTAAATGCGCTTCTCGTCGAAGAATGCTTTACTTGTATGCGTTGACAGCCGCAGCCAGGTTGGTGTTCGCCTGGGTGCAGTTGCCGGTACTGAAGTCGCTGCTGTCGTTGGTCCACATGTTGACGGTCCCGGAGCCGGCGCAGCCGTTGGCGGCGTCCAGGGTGGCGAAGGGCCGGAGCGCCTTGACGTGGCCGTCGGAGAACAGGTAGTTAGAGAAGGACGTGTGGCCGGCATAAATGCCGTTGCCGTGGTTTGGCGCCGTATTGTTGTCCAAGACGTCCTCGGTGCCGTAATCGTTTTTTGGGTCGTCCTCCGTCATCAGGATGAGGCTGGCCGCAGACTGGATCTTCGCCAGCGTGATGCCGGGGCTACCGTCGCCCCCAGTAATCATACCGATGGCCGTGGCGGCACGACTGCCCGTGTCGTTGTAGGCGTAGTCCGCAGAGACCTGTGGGGTGGCTCCTGTGGTCAAGGCCATATATGTATTGCTGTTGCTCGGACAACTCTAGACCCCGACACTCTTTACGTAGGGGTAGATCATATAGTGCCAGTCGTAGGCGTAAGGAACACCCGTGGAGAGGTACTGCGGTGGGAAGGTCTCGTCGTTGTCCTGGACGTACTGCAGGAAGCCCAGGCCGAGCTGTTTGTCGTTGGAGGCGCACGAGGTCTGCCGTGCCTTTTCGCGTGCCTTGGCGAAAACGGGGAAAAGGATCGCAGCGAGGATGGCGATGATTGCAATAATGACAAGCAACTCGATGAGCGTAAAACAGATCCGTGTTCGGCCCATGCCCCGATGAGTATTCATGAGATTCTCCTTTTTTGCCATGGCTTTTGTCATAACAAAGCAACAGTGCAATTATAGTATCACTCCCTTTGTTTGTCAAGTCATTCCAGGCAGCGCCGTAAAATAATTCTGCGGCATCCTACCGCGCCGCCGGTCTTAACCCGGCAGGGGCCGCAATCCTGATTTGGAACACGGTCCTTCTGGAACGGGCGGTTCAATTGAAATCGCGGCTGGAGGATGCAAAACTAGTCCGAAGGGAAACGTTTTGCACTCCCCAGCCGCGTTAGCGAAGTCAAGGATCTTAACCGCCTCGCTGATTGGGAATGACTCGGTGACTACTGCTGGAAGAACTGCACGTTGTCCATTGTGACAGCGTGATTTCCCGCAGTATCCTGCGTATGCAGCCCGATGCGGCACTGGCCGTTGGCTACGGGAATGTTGTTGATCGTGATCTTTGTCCACGCATAGCTCGCGGGTATGTTCACATAAAGCTGAGAACTGCCGTTGTAGCCGTTGGCGTAGAAATAGGCCGCGCTAATGCCGGGGCTGCCCGACACCCAGGCCGTGGCCGTGTAGAGAGCGCCGCTGGTCAGTCCGGTCTCGACCTGCGACGTGTCCACCGTGTACGCATTGGCGCTCCAGTTCACCAGGCAATAATCGCCGTCGGGCGTCAATCCCCGGTTCTGGGCGTATGACGCATTGCTTCCTACCGACGTCCAGACGGACCAGTTGCTGGGCGCAAAGGTGAAGCCATCGGCCTCGAAGCTGCCGTTCGCGGTCAGGTTGGGCGACGGGATGGGCGAGATCAGGTCCAGAATCCAGCGCTGCGCATTGCCCCCGTTGTCCGTGTATTGGTCAACATTCGTTCCATTGGTCGCGCCGTTTTGCCAGACATCGAGACATTTCCCGGAGTTGAAGTTCGTCAGCTTGGTGGTGCCGTTTCCCTGATCGCTGATCGACCACTGCTGGTCCGCGGTTCCGGTGTCGGTCCACTGAACGGCGTTTCCGTTGACCGAGCCGCCGTCGCCATTAGCCAGGCTGCCTCCCGAGATGCCGAGCACTTCGTCCGTGCCCTGGTGCGTCAGTTTGAATCGGCCGTTGAGGAGGTCCGTCATCATCCAGCGCTGCGCGGGGCTGCCGTCGTCCATGTATTGCTGGACATTCTGGCCGTCATTCGATGCGTTGTTATAAACGTCGAGGCATTCCGTCGTCCCAAGGTGGGTGAGCTTGTAGACCCCGCTGGAAAGGATGCCGGTGGCGATGCCGGACGAATTGTTGTTCACCACGTTCGTGACGCCGGACCCGACACTGACCAGGCCCGTCTGATAGGGTCCGGCCGCGGTCACCAGGTTGGAGTTCAGGGTGACATTCGCGGCGTCCGACAGTGCGACGACGCTGCCGGTGAGGCCCGTGAGATTACTCTGGTAGGTATTGGCGAACGTGTTATAGTTCATCGTCAGTCCGGTGACGCCGTTCGCGCTGATGTTCGGCCCCCAGACGTTGGAGAACACATTGTCGCGGATCAGGATGTTCTGGTTGCCCAGGGACCCGCAGCCGCCGATGGAGATCGCGCCGATGGAACCTGCATAGCCGGCGTTGGTGATCGTGTTGTTCTGGATGGTCACGTTGTGCGAATAGTCGCCCTCCGAGAACGCATAGCCGGGTTCGAGTCCGACAAGTATCGCCGCAAGGGTGTTGTTGACGAGCGTGCAGCCCTGAATCAAGCCGCCGTCGCCGCGCACGAGAATACCGCGCGCCCGGTTGTCCCGGACGGTGTCGTTGATGAGCCGGTAGTTCCCGCAGTTGCGGTTCGGGTTCGAAGCCATGGTGGTGATTCCGCTTCCCAACGACACCCCTGGCGACTGGCTCAGCGTCAGCACGTTGCCGCTGATTCCGTTCACGACGGCATCCGCGTAGCCGCCCTGGCTGTCCGAAAGGCGGATCGGGTCGTGGAGGGTCCAGTAGCCCGGAGACGCCACAGTCACGGTGTTGCCGGACACGGCCGTGACACTGACGAGTTGACCGCGCAGGTCGAAGCCGTCGTCCCCGGTGCCTTCGAAGTAACAGGCCTCCACATCGGGTCCTACGTAATCGTCAACGCCTTGAAAGCCGGACCCCGTGCTCAGAAGCGGCGGATTCGTCGCGCCTGCCGGGGTCGGCCCGTAGGTGATCGTATCGTAATAGTAGCGATTGGCATTACAGTTGTCTTCCCGGATGGCGCACCAGCACGGAGAAGAGTAGAGGGTCGCATTCTGAATCATGCACCCATTGCATCCGTTCACTTCCAGCAACGGCCCGCCACCGGCGTGGGACACCATGTAGTCGCCCACTTGGATTGCCCAGCCATTCCAACTCTTGGGATTGCTGCTGTGGATGCGGACCTTGTTGTTCCCGAGTTGATCCACGGCGCTCACCCAGCCCAGGTCATAGCAGCCGGGTCTGGGTACGTGCGAGTTGCCGGTCATTACCTCGTTGTAACCCCATCCCGTAGAGGGGTACCCGGCGTCGCCCTGCACGTCGTAATAGACGCCCGCATTGTTCGGATCGAGGCCGAATGCGGTGATCCGCCCCTGATTGCCGAATGCCGCCCCCCGGTCAAGCGTCGCTCCCTTGACCGTCAGGCTGCTGCATGAAATCAGATCAATGCCGTCGTTGCCTCCTTGCAGAACGAACTCCACGTTGTATGCGTCAATCTCGAAACTGCGCGTGAAGCTATTGAGCGTCAGGTTGGCGGCGCCGTTCGGTGACTGGGGCAGCACGTACTTCCCCGGATTGATCGTGACGCCCGATGCGCCGGAATTATAAACACTCATGATCGCCGCCTGCAGGGCGGTGGGGTTGTTGGGATCTCCCACCGCCGTAAACGCCCTGGCGGCGCAGGCGGTGAGCACGGACGCGGCGATGAACGCCGCTGAAATCAGGCCTCGCTGGATCGTGCGCATTGTCAATTCTCCCTCATCGTTGAAATGATCGATCCTGACTGCTGACAGGACCTTGCTGGTAGTGAAGGTCATCGCAAACTTGAGCGTACCGGTACTGTAGGTCATCTTGGACGGCGACGCCGCACGGCCGTTGCTGACCTGCAATCCGCGCAGCCACTTGAGTAGTTCTGAGATCCGTCGTCTCGCGGCCTTTGGCGAAGATGAGAAAGAGAATGGCCGCCAGTATTGCAATACTATCGAAAGCAACTAAAAATTAGACGAGCGTGAAGCCGTTCCGTGTGCAACCCGCGCCGCGATGAGTGTCGTTTTGCTACTCCTTTCGTGTCATCCTATTTGTAATGACAAATCAATAAGGCAATTATAGTATCAAGACTTTTTTTTGTCAAGTCATTCCAGGCAACGCCCCAAAATATATTTTGTGCGTCATCTGTAGCAACACAGGGAAGCCTGGGTCACGCCTGAAGTTCAAGGCAATTGCATCTCGCCCCGGAACCCGCCTCCTTGCTTCGCAGGGTCCTTCCTCTCAGTGAGGACCCTGCGAGCGAGCAATCGCCCTATCCTAAATATTGACCTGCTTGACAAACCGCTTGAGAAAAGATACTATGTTGTGACAAAGTTCATCCGCCGCGTAAAACCGCGAAGCGGCGTGTAGGTTGAAAGCAGATGCCATCCCCGGACATATTACCGACAGCAGAAGACTTGATCGTTGACCGACGCCACGCAACGCCCAAGCACATACAAGTCGAGCGGGCGCTGCGCCAGGTCATCGAGCGACATTTCGCTGACGGCGACGCCTTTTTCACCGAGGCGCAGCTTGTCGAGCGGATCGGAGTCTCGCGCCCGACAGTGCGGCAGGCGCTGGCGGAGCTGACGCGGGAGGGCTTGCTCCTGCGCCGCCCCTCTGTCGGCACCACCGTGATCAAGGTCCCGCCCAGTGCGTCACCGGCGAAGACGCGGCACGTGGGGGTGGTCCTGGCGGAATTCGAGTCCGAGTACCTGGCGATGCTCCTCCAGCAGATCATGAAAGAGTGCCGCCGCCGAAACTTTGAACTGCACTCCTACTACGTCCACCGGAGTGAGAGCGTTGAGCAGGCGGCCCAACAGATTACCTATGGTCCCGAGGATCTGCGTATCATTGTCATCGCCCCCCTCCTCCTCAAGTGGCTCGTGGAGCGCGACTACCACGCCATCTGCATCGAAAATGTGGCCGAGAATGCCGCCGGCCGCGTGGTCGAGACGGACGCGCGGATGGCGGTCCAGATAGGGGTGGACTACCTGCGCACGCTCGGACACGAGCGAATCACGCTGCTGGTCAACGAGCCGGCGGCAGTCCTCAGTGTGCAGGAGAAGATCGAGCAGTTCCGCTCCGCGCAGCCGCAGGGCCGGGTGGTGGTCTGCGGCACCCAAGTCTGGGACAACTCGTACCAGGCGGCCTACGCCCACATGGGCGAGGTGTGGAACACGGACCCCGCCGAACGACCGACGGCGATCATGACCACCTCCGACCCCGGCGCCTGGGCGGCAATGCGCTGGCTGGCGGAGCGCGGCGTCGCCGTCCCCGGTCAGGTCTCGGTGCTGGGCTTCGAGGACGTGCGCTCCAGCCGGTTCATGCACCCATCGCTTTCCTCAATCGCGCACCCGATTGAGGCGCTGGCACGAACCGCGCTGGAGATGCTCTGGGATGAGAAGGGGGACGCGCGCCACCGCCGCCTCGCCCCCAGCCTGACGATCCGCGAGAGTACCGGCCCCGCTCCGGCCATTTAGGAGAAATGTAACCCCGCCATGACGAGCATTCTTGACTTCGCCGACGCCGCTGCTTTGGAGCGGGACGCCACACACGCCGTCCGTGCGGCGCTGGAGGACATCCGGGCTGGCGGCCCCGGCCAGACGCTCTCGTTCCCCGCCGGAACCTACCACTTTTGGCCGCAGCGGGCCGAGGAGCGGTACCTGTTCGTCTCCAACAATGACGAGAGCCTGGCGCGCATCGCGTTCCCTCTGTTCGAGCGGGACGGCCTGAACATCGAAGGGCGGGGGGCAAGATTCGTTTTCCACGGCTTCATGACGCCCTTCGCGTTGCGCGACTGCGCCCAGGTCAGTCTCACCGGCTTCACCGTGGACTGGGAGCGCCCATTCCACAGCGAATGCGACATCGTCGGCGTGGGCGAGGGCTTCGTTGACCTGCGAGTCGCGCGGGACCGCTACCCGTACCGGATCGAGAAGGGACGCCTGATGTTCCTCAACGAGTTCGGCGAGGAGCTGAACATCGGCGCCCCGCTGGAGTTCGACTCGGTGCGGCGGG
>CAZZVX010000214.1:0-8672 GCA_964657535.1 Armatimonadota bacterium
GAAAGCAGGGTCGGCAGGACGACGGCGCCGAGTGAGCCGGCGAGCGCCTCCTTGACGGCGCTTTCCGCGCCCTGCCCGCCGCCGAGGATGGTCTGCAAGGCGCCTTCCGGCACCAGTGACGCGAGCATGACCTGGCGCGACAGGCCCGGCGGGTTCGACGACAGATCAAGAGTCAGGCGGTCCGGCACGTTCAGCAGGCCGTCAATGCGGGCCGTGATCGTGTACCGGTTGCCCCGCGCCGCGCCTCCAAACCCCTGGTCAAACACGCTCCCCGTCTGCGGCGCGCTCTGGCCGATGACGCTGCCGACGGCGGACTGATTCGCCGATGCGACGGACGGCGACACGGTGACGTTGGCCTGCGCGACCAGATGCACGCGCGTCTCGACCGTCGGGGCGCCGTCATCCGCCGGGTCGGGCGACGCCACCGGATAGCGCAGGTTGACGACGTTGCTTGTCCCATCTTCAGGCCGGATGATGACCAGGCGCGTCGTCGGCGGCAGAATGAACTGCCCCCGCGCGACCGTCAGATGCGCCCGCATCTCAGGGGCGGAAACGCGCCCGCCGAGTTCGACGTTCCCGCTCGCGTCGGCCTGGAGCAGCGAGCTGCGCACCGAGACGGTTCTGCCCGGCGTTCCGAGCTGGATCGTCACGTTGAAGCGCGGGTCAACGGGCGGCAGGGCTTTCGCCGTGGCCGTGTCCGACGACGCCGTGGGCAGGGTGCCGACGGCATCCGAGACCACGACCGGCGCATTCGGCGCGCTCGCGATCAGGGGGGACGTCCACGGCCCGGTGATGGAGACTTCCCCGTTGACGCGCCCCTTCGCGCCGGTGTTGTAGGTCTTCGCCAGGAAATTCCCGCGCCCTGTCTCGTCCAGGCGCAGGTCGCTGGCCTTCAGGCGAAGGTTTGCAAGTCCCCTTGCTTTCGGAGCGTCCAGGGTCCCATCCCCTGACAGAGTGACGATGCCGCCTTTGCTGGACTGACCCGTCAGCGACGCGACGAGGCGCGAATTCTGGACGCTGACCGTGCCTTTCACGGCTGTCAAGGACGTGTCGAAGCCTTGAATCCCAAGCGACCCGCCCGTGACCGTCAACTGTCCCAACAGTCGCGGCGTCGGCGAGGTTCCGCCGCCGTAGTCCGCCGTGGCGGTCAGCGTCCCGCCCGTGCGCTTCGGGTCAATCACATCCGGGGCGAGCAGCGACAGCACGGACAGGTCGGCGACCTGCAGTTCGGCGTGCAGGGGCTGGTCCGTCGGGACAGACGGCATCCCTCCCGTGTCCGCGCCGCCGAACGAGACGGGCAGTGTCCCGGACAGGGTGGCGAGGCGCTTGCCGCCCTTGTACGCGGCCAGGTCGGTGACGGCCAGCACCTTCCCCGTCGTCCCGGAAGCGGGCGACGACAGCCGGATCGTGCCGCTGCGGATGCTGTCTACGGCGTACTTTGTTTGAACCGCCGCCGCGCCGGGCGCGGCGGGCGGCACCGTGACGGTGACGGCGGGGTTGTCCAGGTTGACCGAGGCGATCAGGTCCGGCGCGGCGGTTTTCCCCATCGCCTGCACGGTCAGTTCGCTGACCGTGCCTGAAAGGCTCCGGCCCGGCGGCAGGAACAGGTTCGCCAGGGACAGCGGCACGTTAGAGGCGTCAATTCCGGCATCAATCGTGCCGTCTAAATCCGCCGTGCCGGAGCCGTGCAGGTAAGCCTCCTCGCTGCGCGCGTCCAGGCGGCTGACCGTGACGACGCGGTTGGCATAATCGCCCTGCGCGACAACCGACTGAATCGGCACGCCGGCGGCGAGGATGTCGCCGATGGTCGCCTCGGCGTGGGCGGCGGGATGCGGCCCGCCGGTGTAGGAGCCGTGCGCGGCGACGCTGGCGATCTTGTTGTCGCCGAGCGTCAGGGCGCTGGCCCCGACCGTCGCCTGCACCGCCGGCGCGGCGAACGGGCCGGAGACGACCAGGGACGGGATCCAGACCGTGCCTTCGGGCGTGGCCGGCAGGCTATTGAGCTGCGCGAGGATATTCCGCCCCACCCTGCTGTGGCTGTAGCGGCTCGTCCGCAGGGCGTCGGCCAGGTGTCCCAGATTCTCCGGCGCGTCTTCGGGGATGCGCGCCGCCAGGGTCAGCGCCCGATCGGCGTTTGGACGGGCGGGCGTCGGCAGGGTCACTTTGAGCGTGTCTACGACGTACTGGGCGTTGTTCGCGCCGGGCGTCTGGAGCGTGAATGTCCACGGGTCGCCGGTCTTCGTCAAGACGCCGTCGGCGAAACGACCGGAAACGGTGAACGGGGCGAACGTCTGCCCTTCCACGGCGAGCGACTGCGCCGTGACCGTGGCCGAGGCCGTCGGCGCCTGGAGAGTGCCGCCCACGCGCCCGGACAAGTCCAGCACGCCGTCCACGTCGGCGTAAGGCTGGAGCTGATCGTCGAACTGGTCCAGCTGGATGTTCCGGCCCGCGAAGGCGGCGGCGAGGCGGCCCGTCCTCAGCCCGTACTGGCCGCGCGCCGTCACCGTCGTGCCTTCGTCGGTCTGGAGCGAAGCGTTGTCCAGGCGCACGGTGTCGTCCGCGTAGCCGATGTCGGCGCGCAGTTCCCTGATGCGGTAAGCGTCTACGGTGGCGTCGGTGATCGAGGCGCTGCCGACGACCTGCGGCGACAGGGCGCGGCCCGTGATCCTGAATGCCCCCTGGATCGTCCCGGTGAGGGCCGGGAGACTGGACGCGACGCGCAGGGGGGATCTTCTACCGGGGACGCGCGGGGCGGGAGCGACCTGATCGGCGATGCCGATGACATCGGGGAGGTCGCCCTGAGACAGCGTGGCGTTGAGCGCGAGCTGCGGGTTCTGGGACTTCAGATCGCCGACCGTGCCGGACAGGTGCAGTTCCGTCGGGAACCGGCGCACGACCACGTTTTGCAGCGTCAGCGAATTCATGTTCCCGGAAACGCCGCCGGTGACGACGTCGGCGGCGACGCGCCCGTAGCGCCCGCCGAAGAGCTGCACGGTCCCCGTGAACTGGGGCGCGGCGAGCGGGCCGGTCACGTGCGCCTGCGCGAAGGCGAGGCCGCCGACGTCCACCTTGCTGTACGGCGACAGAAGCGGGGCGAGGTCCGCGCCCGCCGCGTGGACGGTCAAGTTCAGGGGGCCGTTCGCAGTCGTCGGCAGGACGCCGCTCGCGGTCGCCACGCCGCCGTCGAGCATGGTCAAGACGCCGCGCCGCAGGGTCAGGCCCTGCGACGGCGAATAGGCGACCCGCGCGCCGGCGTCGCGCAGGACGGTGCGGGCGACGCGGGGACGGCTGACCGTGACGTTGGCGACGACCGACGGGTCCTGCGTCGTCCCGGTGGACAGGAAGGCGACGTTGGCGATGCCGCCGAGCGCAACGGGCTTCCCTGTCGTCGGGGGCAGGCGCACGTCCGCGAGGTTCAGCCCGGTGATGCGGCCCCCGACCAGTACGATGGGGGCTTTGGGCCGGGTGTCCACGGTCACGCGCACGACCCCCTGCCCCGAATGGTTGAGCTGGAACGTCGCCGACGGGAACAGCAGCACGCCGCCCGCGTAGAGCGCCCGCGTGCGCACGTCGGTCGCCGTGTAGCCCCGGTACGTCACCGCCGGGAGCGTCGCCAGGACATTGACCACCGGGTTGATGGTGTCGCCGGTGACTTGGACCGTCACGGGCGCCAGACTGACGCCCAGTCCGGTCGGGATCGTCAACTGCGGGAAATAGTGCGCGAGCCGAATGGCGTCCAAATGCGGTGAGTAGCCCGTGAACGCGAGGCGGGGGTGGATGAAATCGAAGACGGTGCCGCTGGCCCGGATCGGCTGCCCGCCCGCCAGCGCTGTCGCGTCAATTGTCACGCTCTCACTGGTGAAGATCGCCGTCCCGTTGACGCTCCGCACCGGCAGGTGCTGGAATCGCGGGTCCGTCAGCGCCACGTCACCATCGCGCACGGTGACGCGGCCCGCGAGGTCCACCGGCAGGCCGGGCGGCGGCTTGGAGCCGAGGCGGGCCACGGTCAGGTCGAGGTCGGCCCGCCCCGCCAGCACACGCGCCTGCGGGAACGCCTTGAAGTAGGTGGACCAGTAGCGGGCGTCGCCGTTCGACGCCTGGACCATGACGCGGAACCGGCCCGCCGTGAGCCGGGAGGCGTCGCCGCTGGCCGAGAACGCATCCAGGCGCCCGTCGTAGCCGCGTCCCGCCGCCGTGAAATAGACGAAGCGGGACGACGCGAAATCCACGGTCGCGCTGCCCGTGACCAGGTTGTTCGCGGGCCGGACGCCGACGCCCGCCGGGGCGAGGTAGTCGCGCAGGTGGACCGTCGCGTCCTGGACGATGATGCGCCCGGCGAAGGGCTTGGCGTTCGGCTTGTGCGGCGTCTTGGTCAGGATGTCAACGACGTCGCTGAAGTTGAATCGCTTCTGGGTCAGCCGCTCGACCAGCGCCGTCGGGTGTTCGATCACGACATCGCCGATGGCGTGTCCGGCGTTGCCGCTGTCAAAGAGCAGGTCGTGGAGATTATAGTGGACGGTGACGCGGCGCGTGGACAGGGCCGCCTCGCCGCCGCTGCCGACAAACGTGTGCCGGTTGGAGACGACGACGTTGTTGAGGACGAGGACGCCCGGCCCGAAATCGAGGCTGCCGAGCAGGACCTGGTGGCCGAGCTGGCGGCTCGCCTCCCCGGCGACGACCGGGGCGAGGTTGGCGCGCAGCAGACGCGCGAGGGCGGCGCAGTAGACAGACGCGGCGACGAGAAAAACCAGCAGCGGGAGACCGACAACGAGCCGGACCGCCCAGCGCGCGCGCGGGGGCAGTGCAGGGGCGCGTGATCGACTCCAGTCAGATAAGCGTCGGTGATCCATGCAGTCGCCGGATGCCCGGCGTCAGGCGGCCTCCGGCTGCCCTTCGCGCGGGGCGCGAAATGTCTCACTCTCTCTGAGACGACCCTCGTTCAAGGCGAGGAACTTGTCGCTGAACTCCTTGGCATTGTAGGAGGAGCGGATGAAAGGCCCGCTGGCGACAAACAGAAAGCCCATCGCTTCGCCGATTCGTTTGTACTCGGCGAACACGTCGGGGTGGACGTACTCGACTACGTCGAGATAGTTCTTGCCCGGCTTCAGATACTGGCCGATGGTCACGGCGTCTACTTTGTGCGCCTTCAGGTCTTCAAGCAGCGCGATGACCTCGTCTTTTGTCTCGCCCAGACCGACCATCAGGCCGGACTTGGTGTAGATTCCAGGGTCGGCGTCTTTGACGTACTGGAGGAATTGAAGGGAGCGCGCGTACCGGGCCTGGGGCCGGACTTTGCGATACAGGCGCGGCACGGTCTCAATGTTATGGTTGAAGACGTGCGGTTTCGCGTCTACGACGATCTGAATGTTCGTTTTGTTCCCCAAGAAATCGGGCGTCAAAACTTCAATGATGGTCGTCGGCAGTAATCGCCGCAGCCAGTGGATGGTATCCGCGAAATGGTTTGCTCCGCCGTCGGCGAGTTCGTCGCGGTTGACGCTGGTGACGACCGTGTGCTTCAGGCCCAGGGCGGCGGCGCTTTCGGCCACGCGGCGCGGCTCGTCGGGGTCGAGCGGCCCGCCCTTGCCGGTCTTGACGGCGCAGAAGCGGCACGAGCGGGTGCAGGTGTCGCCCATGATCATGAACGTCGCGGTCTTCTTGCTCCAGCACTCGCCGAGGTTGGGGCAGCGGGCCTCCTCACAGACGGTCACGAGCTTGTTGCCGCGCATCAGCGCCGTGACTTCCTCGATCCCCTGCCGCTTGGGCAGTTTGATCGTCAGCCATTCGGGGATACGCCGATTGACCACGCGCCCGCTGTCTATTACGGGAACGCCCGCCGGGGCCTGGGGCATTACGTCGAGTTGGATCAGTTCTGTCATCGTTGTCACACTTTCTCCCGGTATTATAGCCCGGTGAGTCATGCAAAGTCAACGGAGACGCGATACCGTGAGATAGACGGGATAGGCGCTGATCGGCACGGTATTATTCTGCGGGGAGAGTGGTTTGCCAGTGACATCGGTGACGGCGAGGATTTGGGAAGGTTTCAGGCCGAGGGAACTCAGGCTGACACGCCTCGCGGCAGCGGGGTAGGACCAGACGACGAGGCAGTCCTGATGGTTCCCCTGGAAGCGGTACACCTGCACGTCGGAAGTGCGGACGCCGTAGGATGTGAAGGTTTTACCGCGCAGGAGGCGCGACATCGTGCAATAGGCGGCGTAGCCGGGCTGAGGGAAGCCGCGCACGTCAATCATGCCGAAATGGTCTTCGGCGTATTCGGGATTCGCGCCGCCGTCCTGGTAGGTATACCAGAAGACTTTGCCGATGCCGAGGCGAAACGCAGCGACATGACACTTGACCAGATAGGCCATGTATTCGTCGCGACCCAGACCCCGGTCGAAGACGGCGTTGGAGGGGTAGCCGAAGAAGCCGCCGGGGTTGCCGTCCATTGGCGCCCCGATCTCCGTGAACCAGATCGGCTTGACGGCGTGGTAACGAGTCATCATCGCCCGGACCTGGGCCAGATAGTCCGGCATCCACTTCTCCGGGGCGGGGAAGTCCGGCCAGGCGTAGGGGTGCAGGGACAGGATGTCGAACTGCCGGGCGGCGGCGCTCTTGAGGAAGTCTTCGGCGGACCGGGGATCAATCTCGGCGACCTGGAAGATCAGGCGGATCTGCGGGTTGCCGGCCGCCGCCGCGCGGACGGCGCGCGCTTTCGCCTCTAAATTGGCCCAGTAATAGGGCCATGTCCCGCGATGGCTGCGGTAGCCTAAGTTTTCCTCCAGTCCCAGTTCCCAGAAGAGCGCCGTCGGGTGAGTCTGGAAATACTGCCGCATCTTGGTCTGCAGCCGGCGGAGCTGCTCCGCGCTGACACGGGATGCGCCGTCGCTGTCCCAGTCGCTGCCGGCCACGAGCGGGAGTTCGTTCACGCCGGCGGCGGTCCGCTCCGCGAGGGCGCTCCCCCAGGCGGCCGTGTCCAGACTTTCCTTTTGCTCGTCGTAGAACGGCGTGCTGAGGGTCTTTGTCCAGCCGGCGCCGAGATTTTGGTCCGACAGGTTCATGTGGACGACGCCGAGGCGGTCGTCGGGCGCGGCGGACGCGGACGGGGCAGGCAGGACGACGAAGCCGTATTCGCGGCGGGATGAGTCGGCGTCGGGGAAGGCGGTCGTGATGTCCAGCCCGTAGTAGCCGGGCGCCAGGTGCGGCGGCGAGACTACGCCGGCGGGCTGGAAGGACATCAGCGGGCGCGGCCTGGTGAGGGCATGGCCGAACGCATCGCGCCAGACGCAGGAGAGGGCGGCCGGGTGCGGGTGGGACGACGCGGCGTCAGGAGTCCCCAGCAGCGCCAGTCCCGTGAGTTCCAGTTTGTAGTGCGTGTGCAGGCGCAGGCGCAGGCCGATTGTCGTCACTCCCTGCGGCAGACCCGCGAACAGGGTCCAGGCGCTGCCTTCCGACTGAAAAACGGTGGACAGGGTGACGGCGCTGCCGTCAGGCTGCTCCGCCTGAACGGCACAGTCGCCGAGGCCGAACTGGCCGTTCGGGTTGTCGCCGGAAAGACGAACAACGGCGACCCGGCACGGCGTCTTGAAATTCACGCCGAGGTCTAAATATTTGTGCGCCGCGTCCACACCGTAAAAGTCCGCATCGAAGGTGGCCGGCGGGTGCAGCAAAGCCGTCGCCTGGACGGCGTCGCCGATGGCCCAGGGGTGAGCGCCGGGCGCGACGGTGACGGCACTGACGGCGGGGCTGAGATCGGAGCCGGATGAGACGACGGGGGTGACATGGACTGTAATCGTTTCGCCGGGGCGGTAGACGTGTGAAGGGTGCGGGTCTGCCACATCAAAATCGGCGCGCGGCATGACGGCGGCGGGGATAACTTCCAGCGCAGCGGACGGGGAATGACCGGCGGCATCGGGTACAGACACAAGTCTGCCTGTACCGTCGTCGGCCCGGAGTGAACAGGAGTAGGTTCCGACACGCGGCACGCGGATAAAGCGGCGCAGGGCGAGCGCGCCGCCCGGCGGGAGCGTTTGCGGGAGTGCGGGCGTCAGCGGGCCTACGCCGGACTGCTGCTCGTTTCCGTCGCCGTCGCGGGCCGTCACGTCAGCAGCCCTGAGCGTGAGGGAATGACCGCTGACGTTCTTGAGCGTGGCGCTGACCGTCGCAAAGCGGCCCAGAGCGTTGGGGCGGCTCGTCTTCAGGCTTGTCACGACGAGAGCCGGCGGCTGCGCCCGGCAGACGACGGCACACAGCCACAGCAGACAGACGGCCAGGGTCGAAGAACGCAGGACCATGAGAGGGGTTCAGTAGCCTTCTTCTTCGAGGTAGGCGGTGAGGAGGTCCACCAGGACTTGGCGCAGGGTGATGTTGCCGTGGTCGAGGCAGTAGCGCTTGGCGCGGTGGAAGAGCGCGGGGGACATATCGGCGGAGACTTTGGCGCCGCTGGGGTGCAGGGTCTTGTGGGAGAGCGTCTCGTGGAGTCGGGCGAAGAACTCGCCCTCGCGGACGGCTGCCGGGGAGGGCGCGCTGGTCTCGTCCACGACGGTCAGGCGCGTGGCGGGAGTCGGTTTGGCAGGCTCCGGCGTGGCCGGGGGCGGGGCGACGGGCGTCTCAGCGATGATGGGCGCGGGCGTGGCGGGCGCGGTCTCGGCGGCGGTCGGCTTCTGCTCTTTCTGCTT
>CAZZVX010000215.1:0-8648 GCA_964657535.1 Armatimonadota bacterium
GGTTCCTGCGGGGCCGGTTGCCGTCAGCGTCAGGCCGTACAGACGGGGCGTGTCCGGCGTCCAAAGGTGTAAGACGCCGTGTGTCGGCGTCCGCAGCGTGAGAGTCGCGCTCGCACCCGCCGGGACCGAGACGGAAACGGGCGGGACGGTCAGCGCGGCCTCGCCCAGTTTTCCCTGCGGCTCCGGGGCGTGGAGCGTGTCCGAGGCGGCCAGATTTGTCCAGGGGCGCACAATGCCGCCGACGGTGATTTTCTGCGCCGTCGCCCCGTCGTTGCGCACTGTGACCTGCACTTGCAGCGTGTCCTTGTCTACGAGGGGCTGCACAAAGGCATCGGCGACGCGCACCGGGGGCAGGGCGAGCAGGGTCACATCCTGCCAGATGCCGCTGATGCCGTCCAGCGTGGAGCCGTCCGGGTAGGGCTTGAGGAACTTGGGGTAGCGAGCCGAGCGCTTGTTGAAGAGATTTGCTGCCCGCACTCCGATGGCAACCGTGTTTTCTCCAGGGGAATGAACAAGATCGGTGACATCCAAATCAAACGGCAGGAAACTGTCGAAGTGATGCCCGGCGGCGTGGCCGTTGACCGTCACTGTGCAGTCTCCGGCGACGGCGTCAAAGTGCAGGATCAGCCGTTTCCCGTGCCAGCCCGCCGGGAGGGAAAACGTCCGCTGCATCCAGGCCATCTCGGCCCCGTCCCAGGCGGCGGGGTAACTCGGATAGTACAAAGAACTCGGCGCGTAGGGCCGGTCAGTCCCCGCGCCCACGTTTCGCCCGCCTCCCCAGGTGTTGACGTTCCAGGGCGAGGGGATTTTGATCGGCACGGCGTCCCAGCGGGCTGGGTCCGGCGGCGGCAGGGCGGGCGGGTCGCCTGCATCGCGCACAAACCCGGCGGGCAGTGGCACGGCCTGGAACTGCCAGCGTCCGTTCAGGCACAGCACGTCCCGAAAAGGCCGCTCGGTCGCCGCAACTGGGCCGTCAGCGGGCGCAAAGGCGCGGGTGAATGTCGTCGGCTCCGCTCCGACAGCGACGGTCTGAAGGCAAAGCCAGGCAAGTAAGGTGGTCGCTAGGGCATGGGAATAGGTCATGGTGCTTTCCAAAGCGAGCGAAGCGCGTACACGTCCAGCCGCGTGAACGTCGCCGTTCCGCCTTGCACGGTGACGGCGAGGGATTTGTCGTTCGGGTCTAGGTTGAGCGGCAGGGGAACAAACGTGAGGCCGTCGGCGGCGAACACGTCCAGTCCGGTGCGGTCGGCGAAGATGGTCAGTTGCTGCCGCCCGTCGCGCAGGGGCGCGGGCGCGCGGTGTCCGCCGACGCGGATCTCCTGCCGCTGTGCGTCATAAACAACGGAAACGCCGCGTACTTGAAACGCCACTTCGCGGGCGTCGCCGGGAATGAAATCCGCGCGAATCTCAAAGAGTTCGCCGGTGATCGCAGTCAGTGGGTTAACTGCCCCGTCTTTCAGCGAGAGCGGGCCGAGGTGGTGCGGTTTGGCGCGGAGCGAGTCCATCTCCTTGACGGGCTGCCAGGTCAGGCGGGGGCCAGACGTCGTGGAAAGGAGACGCAGTTCCATCGGCAGGCTCAGGGACTGGTTGAACGGCATTTCGGGCGTCTGGGTTTGCAGCCAGCCGATCTGAATGCGCCGCCCGTGCGGCTCGTCGCTGAAGGTCTGGGCGGCGTAAAAACCCGGCCCCTGTGGGCCGGGCAGCGGGGGCGTCTCGGCAGAAAAAGTCTTCCCGTCAAACGCGCCGACGGCGTACTCGCCATTCGCGGCGGTCAACACCCATTTTTCTTGCGCCGGGTCGCCGTCCAGCGCCAGCGGGAAAATGTCTGGGCATTCGTAGAGGAAGTTGTCGCCGTTTCGCCCACCGTAGGCGATGCCGGCGGCGGTCCAGTCGCGCAGGTTCGGTGACGTGAGAAAGTGAACCGTGTTGCGGTCCTTTTCGCCGACCCAGAGCGCCATCACCCAGTGTTTGGTCGGCGCGTACCAGAAGACTTTCGGGTCGCGGTTTTCCGGCCCGATGTTTCCGACAACCGGATTGCCGGGATATTTGGTGAAGGTGCGGCCGTCGGTGCTGGACGCGAGGCATTGCGTGAATGGATCACCGGCGGCAGTATAAAACAGCACGAGAGGCCCATTGCCGCTCTCGCCGAGGCCGCTCGTGTTGGCCGCGTCCACGACGCCGCTCCCGCTCCAGATGGCCCCTCGGTCGTCGGGAGCGAGCGCGTCCCCGGTTTCTCGCCAATGCACCAGGTCTTGACTGACGGCGTGGCCCCACCATTTGAGGCCGTCCCCCCAGGTGAACGGGCTGTGCTGGAAAAACAGATGGTACTGCCCGCCGTAAAAGACAAGTCCGTTGGGATCGTTCAGCCAGCCGCGCCGGGCGGAGAAGTGAATTTGTGGACGCAGCGCCTCTCGGTAGAGGTCCTTTGTGCCGGGTATGCTGTCGCTCTGCGTGATTTGCTGAAGGGCGCGTGAGCCTTCGGGCAGACGGTCTGCCGTGACGGAAACCGTCCGCCCGCGCCATTCGCTCACGTCCAGCGGCGCCCGCCAGTCGGGATCATCGTCGGACAGTTCGGCCTCAAAGCGCAGAACCACCTGCCCTCCTACGCGCACGGTGACAAGGCGCTTGTCCGCGCCGCTGCTGATCGGGAACGACAGCCAATGGTGCGTGATGAGGAGGTCGCGCGAAACATCCGCGCGCAGTTGTGGTGCAAGAATAGGCTCTTTGTCGGTGAAAACGATTTGATCCACGTTGAGGTGTCCCCAGCCGCCCGTCGCGGCATCTACGATCTCCAGATGGGCGGTCTTTCCAGCCAAGTCGCCCACGTCCCAGCCGCCGCGTGACAGCCGCTCCCTGCCGCCCGGTCGCGTGTTCGGCCCGGTCGCCGTGCGAACAATCTGCCCCGCTACAATCAAGTTCAGGCACGTTTTCCCGGCGTAGCCCCCGCCGCCGATCAGAAACGTGATAAACTTTCGTGTGATGACGAAGTCCGGTGACGTGAGACGACCCTGCGCGTCGTCTCCGCCGTGATACGAATCGGCCAAGCCGCTGCCTCGGTAGCCCTGCACGACCATTTGCCCCGGCAGTGCGCCGTGTGCCGGGCCGGTGCCGAACGCTGCCCCTTCGGTTTTCCACGCGCCATAAGTCGGCCCGTTGAAGTCGGCATAAATGATGTCATCTGCCGCGCCGCAGGGAACGACGCCGAGGAACGCCAGGGCCACGAGCCAGTTGAGGGTTTTGCACATGGGGCGTTAGTCTTTGGGAACGGTGAACGGCGTCGGACGAGTCCAGCGCAGGGGCATCTTCCCGGCCAGCATCCGGCCCCCGTCGCGGACGACGCGCAGGTAAAAGTCCGACGAGACGTGCGTGCCATCGGCGTCCAGCGTCAGGAAGTATTGATCGGATGGGATTTGAGACGCATCTTCGGCGGCTTTGGCGATGGCCGTCCCTTCGTCAAACTCGTCAAACATGGCGACATAGGCGCTGTTAATCCCCGCCGAGCGCAGTCCTGCGAATTGCTCCCACAGAAAGTCCCCGTGCAGGCGCGGGATGGCGTTGCGCGGCCCGCCGTTCCAGTTGGACCAGGCGAAGCCGGGGAAAACGACCGGCTGATAGGTGATTTTGTGCGCCTCGCAAAACGCGGCGTCGGGAACCAGAAACTTCTGCCGGAAGTCGTCCGCGCCCCCGATGCCCCGGAAGCGCCCGACGGTCCAGGGCGAGAGCATATCGAACTGGGCATAGACATCGGCAAAGCCCGGCTGCGAGTCGCCGTCGCCCAACCGCCAGTGGGCAGGAACTCCGCCGATGACATAACAGCCCTGATTGTGGAGCCAGCGAATCACGTCCTGCCACTGGCCCGGCGTGCCGGGGCGGTCGGTGAAGCCGCAGCCCCAGAGACAAACGACGGGCTTGCCGCCCTGTCGGGCGTAGGCTTTGGAGGCCGTCAGATGGAGGCTGCCGTTGATGGTATCCGTCCAATCAGTCTTGATCTCCGTTGGGAAGTTTTTCCAGCCCGACAGGTCGTACATGACGTAAAACTTGCGCCCGTTGGCTTCACAAGCGTCTTTGAGAAGTGTGGCGACTTCGTTGCGCTGGCGGGCGTAGACATTATCCCGAAGTTCGCTGCCGAAGCGCTGCAAGGCGGCGCAGTCAATGCCGTACTCGCGCATCCAGCGAACGTGCGTGTCAATGGTAAACTTCTGGTCGGACGCGAACAAACGGGCGGGCTGTCCACTTCCCAAAGAGGCGTAGCCGGTCGGGTACGTATGGGCGTCGCCGAACTCGCGGACATCCGGCCACAACTCAAATGTCTGATTGCCCGGCGACGGCGCTGTGCCGCGCGACCAATGCACCCAGCGACTCAGGCCGCCGCCGACGAGCGAGCCGTCGTCGGCGCAGGCAAACCAGCCCTGGTAGCCCGCCGTGACCTTGCCGACGACGTCGTTATCCGCCGTCGCGCGCCCGCCTATGCCGCCCATCAGCGGGGCCGCCAGTGCCAGACACGCCAGGATTTTCCACACGGCATTGTTTCCTTTGCTACAAACGGTCGGGGTGTCACTTTATTTTATGAGATTCACCGCCCCGTCGCCAACACGGCCCCGGCCCTTGAGAGCCGGGGCCGTGTTGACTCACAAAAAGGAGCCACACCTTTATGATAGCACATTGAAGAGGGTATTATTTAAGACGGGAGGATCACACTACCGAGATGAAAAGAACGTCTTTTAACCGGTTACAGACGGCCTGCCTGTGCGGCGCGCTCGCGGCGATGCTGAGCGGAGTCGGCGGCAGTGCGGCGCGCGCCCAGGCGCTGACGGGAACCCCGGTGAAAGTCGCCTGCGTCGGCGACAGCATCACCGCCGGAGTCGGGGCCAGCAATGGGAATCACAACTACCCCAGCCTGCTCGGCAAGCTGCTCGGCCCGCAGTACCAAGTCGGCAACTTCGGCGAAAGCGGCGCGACGCTGCTCAAGCACGGCGACAGCCCCTTTTGGCAGCGCGGCGGCTACGCCACCAGCGCCGCGTTTGGCCCGAACGTGGTCGTGGTGATGCTCGGCGCCAACGACTCCAAGCCGCAGAACTGGGCGCACAAGGACGAGTTCGCGGGGGACTACGCGGCCCTGCTGGACTACTACGCCGCCCTGCCGACCCACCCGAAGATTTATGTTTGCCTGCCGACGCCCGTTCCCAAGCCCAACTACGGCATCAATGAGCCGGTTGTGGAGGCGCAGATTCCCCTGATCCGCCAAGTCGCGGCGCAGAAGGGCGCGACAATCATTGACGTGCATGGGCAGGTGCCGGACGATCCCGCCGACTTTGTGGACGGCGTCCACCCCAACGATTCAGGCTATGTTTTCCTCGCCGACGCCGTTTATCAGGGGTTGACGGAGGCGCCACTGATCTTTCCGACAAACGGCGCGTTCTACGGGCAGGCCGAAGTGACGCTCAAGCCGCCGACGCCCGACGCACAGATGCGCTACACGACCGACGGCGCTGTTCCCACGGCGGCGTCCGCACTTTATACCGGCCCCTTCGCCGTCCAAACCGCGACGACCGTTCGGGCGCAGGCGTTCCGGGGCGGAACGCCGCTGGGCCAGGTCAGCACGGCCTCGTTTACCCCGCTCGTTCCCCTGCCGGCGCAGTCTCCGGCCAACACTGCGCCGGGCCTGGCGTATTCTTACTACGAAGCATCGCTTCAGAACGCGGCGGGCGTGAACGGCCTGACTCCTGCCGCCGCCGGCACCGCCCCGGACTTCAGCCTGACGCCGCGCAAGCGCGACACGGATTTCGGGTTCAAATTTGAGGGCTATGTGGACGCGCCCGCGCTGGGCCTGTATACCTTCGGCACGACCTCGGACGACGGTAGCACACTCGCCATTGACGGGCAGCCCGTCGTCAACAACGACGGCCCGCACGGGGCGCAGACCATGACCGGTCAGATCGCCCTTTCGCCCGGCAAGCACCGTATCACAGTGCTGTACTCTCAGGGCGCCGCCGATTTCAGCCTGCGCGTCACCTGGCAGGGGCCGGGCTTCGCCATGCAGGACATCCCCGCTTCTGCATTATCCCACTGACCTTCTTCGCCGGGGCATGAGCTGTCATGCCCCGGCGCTTGCTTTTCTGAAGCCAAATTTCTCCCCAGCCATTTAGAAACCTTCTTGACATTTCTGCTGAAGTATGTTAGAATTGCCCCGTGTTAATTGATGACGCACACTCTGCTCCGACACGGCGACCGACGCGGCATGATGTGGCGCAGCGGGCGGGCGTGTCTCCGACGACGGTGACATTTGTTCTGACCGGGCGCAATGTCAAGCTGGCGGAAAGCACCCGCGAGAAGGTGCGACGCGCGGCGCGTGAACTGGGCTACAAGCCGAACCAGCTGGCGACTGCACTCAGCACCGGGCGCACGGGGCTGGTTTCGCTGTGGCTGGAAACGCTGAACGGCGCATACTTTGCTTCCATCGGGCATTATTTTGCGGCTCAGGCATTCCAGGCGTCTTACCAGGTCATGGTCAACCTGTACGGCTCGCCGGTTGCGCCGACGATCTCCGGCATCGCGAGCGGCTTCCCTTCGGATGGGCTGGTCGTGATCGGCGGGGTGGCGATTGTGCAGGCGATTCGGACAGTCAATCCGGCGGTCCCGATGGTCAGTGTCGGCGTCATGGAAGAAGCCGTCCGGGACGTGGATACTGTGCGGATTGATCTTTGGACCGGTGCGACTGAGGCCGTCACACACCTCATCACACAGGGCAGGCGGCGGATCGCTTTCTTGCGGACCGGTCATCCCCTGGATAAGACGGAGACGCGCGAAGCGGCGTACCATTCCGTCATCGCGAACAACGGCTTGCTGCCGGAATATATCGTGGCTGAGTTCCAGACCCGCAGGTTGGCGCGGGTCGCCGTCACCGAGTATGTGCAAAGGCACGGCTGCCCGGACGGCCTGTTCTGCCTCAATGACGAGATGACGCTGGGCGCCTATCGCGCGTTCTGCGATTTGGGGATTCGCGTCCCCGAAGACGTGTCGCTCGTCGGGTGCGACGGGATTGAAGATACCGAATACGGCTCCTGCCCGATCAGCACCATCGTCCAGCCACTCACGCAGATGTGCGAGTTGGGGTGGCAGCTGCTGGAGCGCCGGATGCGGGAACCCGAAGCCCCGCCGGAACACATCGTGTTGCCTGCACACCTGGTAGTGCGGCAGTCGTCAAGCCCATAGCACGGGCGCACTGAATCCAGGCAAGACAAATATCTACTTGAGGAGGTAGAAAAATGAAACTCCGCAAAGGTTTCACACTGATTGAATTGCTCGTCGTCATCGCCATCATCGCCATTCTCGCTGCGATTCTCTTCCCGGTCTTTGCCAAAGCACGCGAGAAGGCCCGCCAAATCTCCTGCGCGTCTAACATGAAGCAACTCGGCCTCGGCTTCATCCAGTACAACCAGGATAACGATGAGGCGATGCCGTATGGTTCGGGCTGGGACAATGCGACCAACGACAGAGGCTGGGCTGGAAAAATCTATCCCTACGTGAAGAGCACACAGGTATATAAGTGTCCCGACGACGCCACGACGGGAAGTCCAGGTGCAACACCTCCCACCTATCCGGTTTCCTATGCCGCGAACCAAAACATTCTCCCTCATCAGGCGAATGCGACCATCGCTGGATGGAACGCTCCGGCCAGCACGGTCATGCTATTTGAGATGTCCGGCGGTTACGCGGCGAATGTGAATCTCCTGGATCCGACGGAGCAAAACTCTCCCGCCGGCAACGGCTACAACGCGGCCACTGCCACCAATCCGTTCAGTTACGACACCGGCACAATGGCAGACCTCTTCAACGGGACCACAGACAGCGGTTTCCCGACCGGCCGCCACACGAACGGCAGCAATTTTCTCCTGTGTGACGGACACGTCAAGTATCTCAAGCCAGCCTCTGTTTCCTGTGGATGGATCGCCAACAGTCCGACATACGCCGGCAAAGGGAACCCAAGCAATCCCAACTCAGGGGCGAATGCGGCAGGGACCCAAAGTATGACTTCAAGCACAGGGGCGCCTCTTGCGGCGACTATGAGTCCTATTTAGGGCTTTCCAGCCTTCGCCAAGTAAGCGGCGCGGAGAACCGCCGGGCGCAATACGCCCGGCGGTTTCTGCTGACTATCGCTTGGAACGAAGCGATGTTTGAAGATGTAAGAGGGAAAATGTCCAATCTCTGTTCAAATTCCATGCGTGTTTGCGGCTGGCGCACTCTGCTGTTACTGGTCCCCATCGGGGTCGGGATAGTCGCGCTCACTCTGCCCAAACCGCCGAGCGCGGACGCCGCGCCGAGCAAGGCCTCTGCATCCGCCCGCGAGGTCAACCTCAATCACGGCTGGAAGTTCCTGCGGGAAGATGCGGCGAGCAACGCCGACACGGCCCCGTCCACGGTGGCCTATGATGACTCCTCTTGGGAAACGGTGACGCTGCCGCATACGGCCCATGTGGAGTCGTTCGTCGCGCATGATATGTGGCAGGGCGTCTGCTGGTACCGCAAGCGTCTGACGATGCAGCCGGGCTGGGCAGGCCGGAAGGTCGCGGTAGACTTTGGGGCCGCCATGTCGGTGGCCGATGTCTGGGTGAACGGGCGGCAGGCGACGACCCATTACGGCGGCTACC
>CAZZVX010000216.1:0-8605 GCA_964657535.1 Armatimonadota bacterium
AGCCCGCGATTTTGCCTCGCTAGGGCAGGGGCTGCCCGCCGGCCTCACCCTCCCGCCGGAGGGGGTGCAGGTCTACACGAAGGTCAAGGACAGTGGCGGCAGCGGCAGGCGGTTCGTGACCCTGTTCTACCGCCTGCGGGACGCCTCCCGCCAGTCGGCCCTGGACTTCCCCGGCAGAGTCCTCGGCGACCTGTCGGCGGCGGGCGTGTCCCTGCGCGGGGAGGTGCGGGTGAAACTTTCTCCCTGGAAGGACGGGCCGCGCTTCGGGTGCATCGTGGAAGTGCCGATCACGACTGGTGAGTAGGGAGATTGACCAGGGGGCGCGGCCTGGGTAAAACGCGCAAACTTTACCATGATGCTGGCTTATAAATACCGCCTTTATCCGAACAAGGAGCAGGAACAGCGCCTCACCGAGACGCTGGAAACCTGTCGACGCACCTATAACGACGCGCTGGCAGAGCGCATCACTACGTACAAGACGACTGGCAAATCAATAACCTATGTATCGCAGATGAATGCTCTCGTCTTGCGAAAAAACGAATGGCAGCAGCGTGTTTATTCACAGGTTATCCAAGACACCCTTCGACGTCTGGATAGGAGCTTCCGGTTCTTTTTCCATGCGCGTAGGAAGCATCGTAGTTACGGGTTCCCTCGATTTAAGCCCGCTCAATGTTTCACTTCCTTTTGCTATCCGCAAAGGGGGTTCAAAATCTCGGAGAATAATACGAATCTTTTTCTCTCAAAAATCGGAGAAATAAGCATCACGCTTCATCGAGAGCCACAAGGCCGCATTAAGACTTGCAGTGTCATCAAAGACGTTGACCGCTGGTACGCTATGCTGGTATGCGAAACTGAACACACATTACCAAGTACAGAATTCTCTAACTCGACTATTGGCGTTGATCTAGGCATCAACCCTTTACTCACACTGTCAACAGGAGAGGTTATCGATAACCCGCGTTATCTGAGACGGTCAGAGCGGAAACTGGCGCGCATTCGGAAGCAATTCTCCCGAAAAAAGAAAGGTAGCAAAAACCACTCAAAGGCTAGAATCAAAGTCGCTAGGTGTCATCGTAAGGTGAAGTCACAGCGACAGGACTTTCTCCACAAACTTTCCCATCGACTGGTTGGGACCTACCACACTATCGTATTCGAGAAATTAAACATCATGGGCATGGTGAAGAACCATAGCCTAGCCAAACACATTCAGGATGCCGCATGGTCACGACTCATACACTACACGACTTACAAGGCTGAGAGAGCTGGTGGTCGCGTCGAGTTGGTAGACCCTTACGGAACATCGCAAGAATGCTCAGGTTGTGGTAATAAAGTACCCAAAACACTCGCCATGCGTGTCCATTCCTGCCCGTCGTGCGGACTTGTATTGGATAGGGATCACAACGCCGCACTGAATA
Organism: Armatimonadota bacterium; assembly: GCA_964657535.1. GTDB lineage: Bacteria > Armatimonadota > Armatimonadia > Armatimonadales > Capsulimonadaceae > CAZZVX01. Next base: position 1,416 of record CAZZVX010000216.1, read on the forward strand.
TTCTGTCCCGGTTGGAACGACCGGGCTTGCGTGTGGAGGCTGTGTAAGACTCTTACGGAAAGGGTGCAAGCCCATTCCTCGGAGCGACGGTCATTGAAGCACGAATTCCGCCTACTGTAAGAGCGGAAGGTTCACGGAGCATCTGTGGGAAGCGCGGTTGCCCGCCGGTGAAAGCGCGGCTGCCCCCCCGCTCATCAGTATCCGGTTTTTGAGGTCTCCCGCCTGGTCTTCGCCCTCCGCCGCCTGGGTGCGCTGGGCCGGCACCCGGACCGTGTGCGTGGGCGGGAACGTCGTGGCGGCGAGCGGTCCGACGCGCAGGCGGTCCTGCCCGTAGGCGTCCACATCGCCGCCCCAGAACGCGAGGTTGCCCGCCTGGCTCTGCACCAGGTCGTTGGCGACGGCGGAGAAGAGCTTGTTGTAGGCGTCCACGAACGTCGTGGTGGTGCCGATCTTATCGGCCAGCAGCGCCCCATAGAGAGGCAGTCCCTGCCGCCCCAGGGCGCTGGGAGCCGTCTGGTTGCGGCTGAGGGTGGCGTCGCGGGCGATCTCGGCGAAGGCGTCGGCCACGTCCACGCCGCTGCCCGCGTAGGCATAGCGCCCGAAGCACCGCTGCTGGCCCATCAAAAAATACAGGCCGTAGCCGACCAGCGCCAGCGTGTCCGGCTCGCCCTCGACGCAGGCGCGCTCTTCGATCCAGCCACGATACCGCAACACGCCCTGGTAATAGAACTCGACCCGGTCACCCTTCAGGATCGTTGGAAGCGCGTCCGAAGAGTAGGGGACAGCGGTGTTGACGGTAAATTGCCCATATAAACCGAAGCGAACGACCTCGGCCTGTGCGCCTACGATTTGAGCGCGAGGCAGCCGTCGCCGCGCCGTGCCGTCCGCCGACGTGACGACTATGCGCTGTGAACTTCCGAGGGGCATAAGGATTGGTTCGGCTAGCAAAAAGGCCCCGCCTCGTCGGAGGCAGAGCCTTGGTCAATACGTTTTGTTCGTCAATTCGTCTTCCGACGAACGTTACTCGCCGAACAGTTCAGGTTGTCCGGCTTTGGTTGACTGTTTCGCGGCCTTGAACCCGAGCAGTGATCTCTTGTCCTGGGGCGGCAGGCGCGGCGTCTCCGTGTGGGCCAGCAGGCCGGCCACCGAGAGGATCTGGACGCGCGGGTAGTCGTGTCCGCCGGCGCTGGTCCAGAAGCCCTCCTTGACCGCCTCATCCCGCATCGGCTTCGTGATGGGGTTTTTGTCGTCGCCGAAGCACAGGAAGAATCCGAGCGTCGCCTTCTCTCGCGCCACGACATGACAGAAATCTCGTACCTGTCCTACTTGCACCTTGCCGCCCTTGACCTGGACGACGGCCCGGTGCGCGTCGCCCTTCAGGTCCAGGAAGTTCAGCCAGCCGTCGATACCGCCGTCCGCGCCTTTTTTGGTCAGCGGGTACGCCCCGATCAGGGTGGCCGCCCAGATCTGGAACTTGTGCGGGTCCGCCTCGAAGAGCTGGCGCGCGCTCTCCAGGTCTTTGGGAAAGCCGACGACGGGGACATTGCCCCTCAGTTCCGGGAACACATCCTCCAGGCGACTCTTGATGATGCCGACGGCGACCGCTGTGATGTCGATGCCGATCCACTGCCGCCCCAGTTTCTGCGCCGCCGTTACCGTCGTGCCGCAGCCGCAGAAACAGTCGAGTACGACGTCGCCGGGGTCACTGCTGGCGCTGACGATGCGCTCCAGGAGAGCCAGCGGCTTCTGGGTGGGGTAGCCGAGTCGTTCGCTCGCTTTGGCATTGATGGGGGCAATATCGTCCCAAACGTCTTGCAGTGGCACTCCCCGCAGCTCGTCCAGATACCGCACGTAGCGGGGCCACCCGCCCTTCACCGGCCAGTAAATGCGCCCTTCCTGGTCCATCCTGTCCAGGTCGTCCGGGGTCGTCGCCCAGTGCCGGCCCTTGCCGTCCGGACTGAAGCCACGCCAGTCCTGGCCGGACGGGCCGCTGCGCGTGCCTGCGCCGGTCAAGTCGGACAGGGTGAAATAGCGCCCGTTTTCATCCGCTCGGTAGTGGCTTGAAATGTAGGCGGCGTCATACCCGGTGTGCAACGGCCTCCATTTCGCGGCGTCTGATTTCACGAAATAGAGAATCACGTCGTGGACGGGTCCAAAGCGTTTGGCCGAACTGTGTGCGCTGGTGCGCTTCCAGATGACTTCGCTGCGGAAGTTCTGGGGGCTAAACACGACGTCGAGGATGATCTTAAGATAGTGACTGGCTGTCGGGTCGCAGTGCAGATAAAGACTCCCGGTCGGCTTGAGTACCCTGTGCATCTCGATGAGCCGCAGCGACATCGCGACGAGGTAGGCCATCATCGGCGTCTCCCTCAGCACCCGGCGCAGGGCCTCGATGGTGACCGCCATGTCGCGATTCGGGCAGTGCAGGAGAATTTCGTTATAGTGCGCCTCGCTGTCCTCTCCCCAAACCCAGGTGTCCGTGAACGCCTCGTCCTGGGCGGCGCTGGCCCGCCCGGTGCGGTCCTTGAACAGTACGAAGTAGTTGCGGTTGGAGTTGAACGGCGGGTCTATGTAGATCAGGTCCACGGTTCCGTCCGCGATGCGCTGGCGGAGGACGTCGAGGTTGTCGCCATAGAAGAGCGTGTTCGGGGTCAGTCCCGGCCCGCCGGAGTTTGACGTGGTATTTGGCATGGGACTGTCCGGCAAAGCGAAAGCTGTGCCTTCGGGGCCCGTGAACTTACCGGATTCACGCCCATGCACCAGTAATCCGGTAAGTTCACCGGCAGGCAGTGCGGCTCTGAGGGAGGCGTCACTACGTTGCCTACAGCCAGCGGTCAGCCCAGGATATTGACGCGCTGCTGAGGGCCGCGCCGCCCGCCGTGGTCAGCGTCAGGCTGTTGGTGGCCGTCCCGCCGCTTGCGAGCTGGCCCGCAATCAGGCGGATCAAGTCGCCCGTGAAATAGGCGGTCTGATCAGTGCCGCCCGCGTCCGTGATCGTCTCCTGCAGGCAGTCCAGCGTGAACGTCCCGGCGGCGGGCGGGCTGAAGGTCAGCGTCGCGTCCTGGGCGTTCGCCAGCGTGACGATGCCGCCCGCCGCTGTCGCGACCAGCGTGACGACCGGCAGGCTGTAGACCGTGCCGCCGGTGGTGATGACCGTCGTTCCGCCTACCGTCAGGGCCTCGGTTGTCGTTGTTGTGGAATACCAGAACGGGTCAAAGCACAGGAACGTGAGGGCGATGTGGTGGGAAAGACCATCAAAGTCGTCCTCAAAGGTTTCCACCTGGGCGTTGATGTAGCGGTCGTTGTCAATGGCAAGCTGTTGGGCGGGGCCGGCCTGGTGCGCGGCGAGGAACAGGTCCAGGGCGGCCCGTAGGCTCGCGGCGTCCTGCGCTCCGTTCGCGCCGGTCAGGACGCCCTCGAAGGACAGCCGCCGGGGGTCGTGCAGGCTGTTGAGGGCGAACGCGCCGTCCTGAGAGAACGCCTTGCTCTGCCGGTGCCGATACCCGACCACGTTCTTGAGCTGACCCAGGCCGTCGCGCAGGTCATCATAGACATACGCGCCGAATTGTTTCGCGAAGTACGTGGGCATTGAAGGGATTGCCTCAGACGAGCAGGCTGGAGTCATTAGACTCCAGCCTGACCCCTAGAGAGGGATTCAGTAAGCGGGGGTTCCGGCGCGGCGGCGGCGCTCTTTGCCCTGCGCCCATTTGCGCTGCACGCGCTCGATGTCCATCTCACTGGTGTAGATGTGGTCGCCGTGCATATGCACGACGGTCCCCGCCTCGGTCTCCCCGGCGGCCGCGGCGCGCGTGGTCTGCCCCTGCGGCGAGATGCCCGCGCCTGCCCCCGCCGCACCGCCTGGTGTGAAAGAAGGCAGCGTGAGGTGCGGGATGAAGGCATCCGGCGAAACCGGCACCGGCACCTTCATCGCAAGCGCGCGCATGGCGTCCGAGTGGCTGAGGATGCGCCCCGGCGCGTCCGGGATGAACGGCTCCGGGCCTCGCTCACCGACGATGCTCACTTTGCCGACAGGAGGCCGCCCGCCGCCCGCAAAGTGGAACAGGTGCTTCAGTCCCTTCAGCGCCTTGCCGAGCGGGTTGCCGAGGACGCTGTTGAGCAGCAGGCCGCCGCCGATCCAGGGCATGGCCGCCCCGAAGCCGCCCAGCGCGCCCCCGCTCGTGAACAGGCCGCCGTGCGCGAACAGGCCGCCGATCCCCGCGTGCCCCAGCACTCCGCCGAGCATTCCGCCTTTGCCGAACAGCCCGGCGATGCCCATCGCCTGAGAGGCCATGCCCACGCCGCCCGTGCCCGCGCTCATCCCCGGATCAGTGCTGAAGCCTGCCGGGAGGCTGACGGGGAACGGCAGGCCGGGGACGGAGACGGGACTGCCGCCCGCCGGTGCGCCCGCCGCCTTGCGCCCGCCGAAGAGTGCGCCCAGGAGGCCGCCGAGCAGCCCGCCTCCCCCGGAACCGCCCGCGCCCCCGGCGCTGCCCGTGAGAAGGTTCTTCAGGATCGCCTTCAGGCCGCCTTTGAGCGCGTCCTCCCCGGACTGCAGCAGATCCTGCCACATGGACTTGAAGATTTTCTTCTTGTCCTTCGGGTTCAGCAGGGCGTCCAGCACCCGGCTGCCCTGTTCGGACGCGGAATCCGCCAGGCCGTCCCAGAACGGCTGGCCGCCCACGAGTTCAATTCCCGATTCCTTCTTTTCTTTCTTGTCGGCGTAAGTGGAAGCGTCGGTCATGTCATGGCGCAATCCCTCTAGCCGGGGCGCGGCGTCCGGGTGGGCTGCGTCATAAGTGGTGACTTCCTGAAGGAGCGCCTGAAGGCTTGTTTTGTAGGCATCCGCTGACGTTTTGCCGTCGTCAAAACTCTCTTTGAGCGCATCAAAACGGGCGCGTAAGTTTGTTTCTTCGTCATCAGCGGCCTGACGTTCGGCATCGGTGATCTGATGCTGAAGTTCCTTGACCCGACCCGCGATTTCGTACCATTCATCCGTATATTTGCCGCCTGACGTTTCCAGCGCCGCCTGACGCTTCTGGAACCATGCCAGAGCATCCGGCAAACCGATCTCGCCGGTTTGAGACTGCCAATCGACCTTTTTATCTTCGGCCTGATTGTTCTTGTCATTCTGGCGGGCCGTGATCGCCGCAAGAGCGAGTTGCAGTTCTTTGTCGGCGGCGGCGCGGTCTGCCGCCTGCTGAGGATTATCGGGGCCGAGAATGGCCTTGCCGTTTACCGTGAGGCCCAGTTTTTCTAGGCGTTCCCGATACTGTTTCTGAATGGTGTCTTTTTCGTGGTCAAGCGCGTAGGTATCCGGGCTTTCGGTCATCGAGGCCATGTCATCCAGCATTTCGTCGCGCACTTCGCCGGCTGTTCCGTCCTCTTTCTCCTGTGTCTTAGCCGCCTTGACTGTCGCTTTTTGATTGGCAACAGTTGCCCTTTGGACGCGGCCTGAAACCTGGTTCATGGCATTGGTAATGCGCGTTTCAATGCCTTCCAGCCGCTTCGCCGCCGCCTCGTGCGTGTCAAGCCATGCCTTGTGCGCCTGCGCCCATTCTAGCAGGTACTTCTTGCGAGATTCCAGGTATTGCTTATAAGAAGCGTTGTCGGCAAGGCGATTTTCCCATTTGGAATGGTAACGCGAGTCGTCCGCCTCCTGCCCGTCAAAAAGCGAATCGAACCGGTGCGCGTCGGCGTGGTCCTGGGCGCGCCGCACTGCGGTCCCGGCGGAGAGAGCAGTCATCTGGTAGTCGCGCTTGTCGGCAGACTGCTCACGCGCGCTGCCGGCATCGGAGCCAGACAGTCGCGCCTCATGCCGAATCTTGTAACGCTGCCACGCCGCACTGGCCGCCGAAATCGCAGATGCCCCCATGCCTGCCGCCGCTGTGCCGGCCTGAGGCGTTCCTTGCCGCAGTCCGTCCGTGAAGCCCTGCGCCGCATCCTGCCCGATTTTGTGCATGACGCGAGACGGCGAGTGGCTGTCCAGTTTCGCTTTGATGGCGGAAATGGCGATCCCGCCGACGCCGCTCATGGCGAGGGTAATGTCGGCGCTATGTGCTTTGATGCCGTTCGCTAGACCGTCAACGACATCCTTGCCCAAGCCGTAAGCCGCCGTTAATAATCTCTTGCCCAAGTCAAAGATGAGCGAAGGGAGCAGCATCAGCGTATTGCCGATAAGCTTGACGCCGTTGACAAAGAGGCTTTTGATTTCATCCCAGAGATTGCCGACGATAGCGAGGAGGTCTTTTCCGGCAGCCGCCCAGTGGCCGTTGATCACGTCCATCGCGAGCTTGACGATGTTCTCAATCAGACGAGCGACATTGGTGATAGTGTCCTTGATGAAGTTCCAGAGCGGCCCGACAATCGCCATGATGCGGCTGCCGTGATCGTGCCAGAACGTCTGGATCGCGGACAGGACCGTATGCACCGTCTCGCGGATTTCTGGCATATTCTTCTTGAAAAAGCCGGCGACTTGTGCGACGAGGCCGCCCGTGAATTCGCGGATGCCACCGAAGTCTTTCTTCCAGGCGATGACCAGAGCCGCGACGCCTGCGACCACCGCCGCGATGCCGAGTGCGAATGGCCCTGACATGATTCCCGCCACTCCCGCTAGGCCGGCCTCGCCCGCCGCCGCGTCACCGCCGAGGCCGAACAGCATTTTGCCGAGGCCGCCGACGACCGCCGTTGTCTTCTCAGACAGCAGGCTGAATCCGCCCAGCAGTGGGAGAAAGCCGCTGATAATCTTAAGCGCGCCGAAGCCGATGACCATTTCTTGCAGAGGTTTCGGCAGTTTCACGAAACCGTCGAGAAGCGTTTTCAAGATGTCGGCGAAGCTTTTTACAACGGGAATGGCTGCAAGGAACAACGGTGCCAGCTTAGCGCCGACCGGAATGAATTCCGCCTGGATTGTGCCGCTGAGCGCCTTGAACGCCTGCGCTGTCTGCTTCATCTGGGCATTATAGGCGGGGCCGATGGCGTCAATCTTCCCCTCGAATGCGGCCTTCGTACCCGTGCGTGGGTCATTGAGCGCCTGCTGATAAGTGGGGTGGGCTGCGCCGGTCAGGAATGTTGCGCCGATACCGCCTTGCTTATTGTTAAAGAGGTCTTTGAGCGCCGAGGCCCGCTCCTTTTCGGGAAGCTTATCAATGGCCGTTTTCACCTTGTCCAGAACGCCGGACAGGTTTTCGTTG
>CAZZVX010000217.1:0-8581 GCA_964657535.1 Armatimonadota bacterium
CGGACAGGTCGGCGAGAAACGTTTCCGCCTTTTCGGGGTGAGCCTCGGAGACGACTTCCGCAGCGTCGTCCATCGGCAGATGGTCCAGAAGAGCGGCGATCCTGCCGCGCGGCGCGTTGTCCGTCAGATAACGGACCGTCTCAGGATCGAGTTCGTCCAGCACCTCGGCGGCGCGCTCGTTGTCCAGCCAGTTGAAAACGGCCAGCGCCTCCGCGAGCTTCAGCTGGTCCATCGCCTCGACGATCTCGGCGGGGTGCCTTCTCGACAGGGCGGCAGTCAGGCGCACGTCGCCGCCGTCGCTGAGCGGCTTGCTCAGCGCGGCCTTCAGCGTCCCGGCGAGGTTGTTCTGCTGGTTCGGTGTGACGCTCATGGGCGGTCAGTGCCGGTGAAGTGCCTGCCAGATTTGCAGGCCGAGCAGGAACAGCGAAAGGACGGCCGCCACAAGTGTCGTGACCCAGCCGATGATGTTCATGCCCAGGCGGTTCCGGTAGCGCCCCATCACGCGGCGGCGGTTGATGAGAAGCAGCATCAGCACCAGCTCGACCGGCAGCAGGGCGCAGTTGACGATCTGGGCGCTCAGGATGATCTGGATGAGATTGGACCTGGGCGGCAGCAGGACCAGCAAGAGGCCGCCGAAGAAGATCAAAAAGCCGTAGGTGCCGTAAAAGAGCGGCGACTCGCGCACGCGCCGCCCCAGCCCGAACTCCCAGCCGATGGCCTCCGCGACGGCGTAGGACGTGGACAGCGGCACGACCGTCGCCGCCAGCAGCGAGGCGTTCAGCAGGCCGAAGGCGAACAAAGCCTTCGCGCCGTTCCCCGCCAGCGGCTGCAGCGCCATTGCCACGTCCTTCGCCTCGTTGACGGGGATGTGGTGGACGAACAGCGTGCCGGCGCAGGTCACGACGATGAACCCGGCCACGACCGACGACAGCAGGCAGCCGAGGATCGTGTCCCACTTGGCGAGCGCGTAGTCGCGCATGGTCACGCCCTTGTCGCGCACCGCCGCCTGCTGATAGAACTGCATATACGGCGAGATCGTCGTCCCGATCAGCGTCACGATCATCACGACCAAAGCGCCGTTCCAGCGCATCCGGCCCAGCGCGGGCGTGAACGTGTTGGCGAACACGGCGTGCCAGGGGACGCCGATCTTCAGTGCGGCGACGATGTAGGTCAGGAAGACCAGTGACGCGATCAGGAAGATGCGCTCGATCTTCTGGTAGGACCCGCGCGAGACGAGCAGCCAGACCAGGACCATCGCCCGCGGGACGCTGGCGAAGCGCGACACGTGGAACAGCTCGCCGACGGCGGCGATGCCCGCGAACTCGGAGACGGTGATGGCGAAGTTGGCGACGACCAGCACGGACAGGGCGAACACGGCGACGCGCAGGCCGAAGTTCTCGCGGATCAAGTCCGCCAGGCCCTTGCCGGTGACGGCGCCCATGCGCGCGCACATCTCCTGGACGACGATCAGCCCGACCGTGACCAGCGCCAGGCACCAGAGGAGAGTCAGGCCGTAATCGGCCCCGACCTGGGAAAACGTGGTGATGCCGCCCGCGTCGTTACCGGCGGCGGCGGAGATGACTCCCGGCCCCAGCACCGACAGCAGGACGAGCCAACGGGACCGCCGCCGGGGAGTCGCAGGGGGCGATTCCGGGGCGAGCGCGGGCGAGGGGACCGGCAGGGACGGCGACGGCGGCGGCGCAGCGCCGGGCGTCACCGGCCCGGCTTCGCGGCTGTCGCGCGGCGCGGGCTGGCTCATAGGTGCGTTTCGCGCCCCCCGTCGGGAGCGACTTGTTCACGCGATTGTGGCTGGGACTGTGACTGTCCATTGTTGGGTACGCGCCGACGGTGACAAAAACAGGAGAAACAGGTGCGAAATCCGCAAACGTAGCGCCCGGCGCGCAGGGAAAGTATAGCGCACGCGCGGGCGGTTTGTCAACCGCCGCCGCCGGGTATATGGACAGGGACGCCCGCTCGCTCGCGGCGTTTTAGATTGAGGGAACAGATGAACAAGGACGTACAGGGGCTGATCTACGGGGCCAGCCTGGTGTCTATCGTGCTGGCGATCTATATGTTCGCCACCGGTAAAAAGGACACGGGCATCTTTATCGGGCTGTGGGCGCCCACGTTCCTGGGGCTGGGGACGTTTTTCAACACGGAAACGCACCTGGCGAACAGCAGCGCCGGGGACGCCGGCTAAGCGCGCGACTCTTCATCCGGCATCGTATGACTGAAAAGCACAGGCCCGGACGCCGCGCGGCGTCCGGGCCTTCCTGCGTTCACAGATCGCCCATCGCGCGAATCATCTCCCGGTGGAGGAATTCGAGGTACATCCTGCCCATCGGGCAGTGGGGATTGTCCACGGCGTAGGCTTCGGCCCACTCCTGTTCACGGGCGAGCAGCAAAAGGCTCTGTTCGGCCTGCCCCCATGCGGTATAATCGGCCTCAATCTCATCGGCGTTCATGGTCGCTTTTCCCCAGTCATCGCGTTCTAAGGCCATTATAGCCGTTCCGAGGACGCTCTCCAACAGTAATAGTACCGGATTCGGATTTTCTTTTCTCCGTCGAGACGCGGGCCGCGAGAGGGTATACTGATACGGGCCGGACACGCCGGTCTTTTTCAGGCAGGAAGGGAAAGTTCGCATGGCAGTGGAAGAAACCGGCAGTGCGATGAAGACGCCGTCCGGGAGGACGCAGGACGAACACGACTTTGTGCTGCAAAAGGTGCAGCCGGCGCTGCTGGGGCTGATGGACGGCTCGGTCTCGACGCTCGCGCCGCTGTTCGCCACGGCGGGGCTGACCGGCAGCCCGCACAAAGCCTTCTTCGTCGGCCTGGCCGCCTCGGTGGGCGCCGGCATCAGCATGGGGCTGTCCGAGGCGCTCTCGGACGACGGCTCCGTGACGGGGCGGGGCAACCCGTGGGCGCGCGGCGTCATCACCGGCCTGGCGACCACGCTGGGCGGGATGCTGCACACGCTGCCGTTCCTGCTGGCCTCGCTGCTCCTGGCGCTGCACGTCGCCTACGGCGTGGTCGTCTTTGAGTTGTTCGCCATCGCCTACATCCGCTTCCACTTCATGAAGACGCCGCTCGCGCAGACCGTCGGCCAGGTGATCGTCGGCGGCGGCATCGTCTTCGCCATCGGCATCTGGCTCGGCAAGATCGGCGCGGGCTGACCGACACAAAAAGACGGGCCGGGGGCCCGTCTTTCATTGCGTTTCCTTCAGGCCGCTTTGGCGAGCGCGCCCGCGTTCATGGTTCCGACAAGGTCGCCCAGCGTCTTGGACGCCGTCTCGTGGCTGACCTGACAGGTCCCCGCCGCCGCGTGGCCGCCGCCGCCGTATCGGCGCATCAGCGCCCCGACGTTGACTTCCGAAGTGGGGTTGATAATGCTGTGGCCGCAGGCAAAGACGCAGTTGCGGCCTTGAAACCCGTTGACGATCCAAATGGAAATGTTCTGCGCCGGGTACAGCGCATAGACCATGAAACGGTTCCCCGAATAGATCGTGTCCACGCCGCGCAGGTCCGAGACGATCACGTCGCCCTCGGTCCACGTGTGTTCGGCCAGCATCTCCCGGAACAGCACGTCCTGGGCGAAATAGCGCTCCGTGCGCTCTTTGACGTCGGGCAGTTCCAGAATCTCGTCAATGCTCAGACGGATGCAGGCGTCAATCAGCTCAAACATCAGTTGGTAGTTGCTGATCCGATAGTCGTGGAACCGGCCCAGGCCGGTGCGGGCGTCCATGACGAACGACAGCAGCGCCCACCCCGTCGGGTTGAGGATTTCGTCCGCCGTGAACCGGGCCGAGTCGGCCTTGTCCACCGCCGTCATCATTTCTTCAATGCCGGGGAACCGCTCGGCCCCGCCGTAGTAATCGTACACGACGCGCGCCGCGCTCGGCGCGAGGCGGCAGTCGCCTTCAAAGTCAATCTTGCCGACGACGCGCTCGATCTCGGTCGCGTGGTGGTCGAACCAGAGCCTGCAGCCGGGGACATACGGCACGTTGGTCAGCACGTCGTCCGGCCGGACTTCGAAGTCGCCGTCCTGCAGGTCTTTGGGGTGAACGAACTGGATGCTCTCAATCGGCGCGACCTGCTTGAGCAGGACGGCACAGATGAGGCCATCGAAATCGGAACGGGTGACAAGGCGCATTGCGCTCTCCTTCTGGCGTTTCTACCGAGATTATCGGCGGAAAGCGGCGACATTTGCAGGGGCAAAATACCTCAGCCCACGGACGCGCGGCAGGCGCGGTCCACGGCGGGGCCGTAAGTCTCGCCGAAATGGCTCAGATGGACCAGCAGCGGATACAGTTGATGCAGGGGGCGGCGGCGCTCGTAGCCGGGATCGAGCGGGAAGGCGGCCCGGTACGCCTCCAGATAGCCGCGCGGGAAGCCGCCGAACAGTTCCGTGTACGCGACCTCGACCTCGCGCTCGGCGTAGTACACCGCCGGGTCAATCAGCGCCGGTTCGTCGCCGTGGGTGGACAAAAAGTTGCCGCTCCACAGATCGCCGTGGATCAGCACGGGCGCGGACGCGAAGCCGCCGAGCAGCGTTTCCATCTCTTCCAGGACCCGGTCGAGAAGCCGTCGGCGCTCGTCCCCGATCAACCCCTTCTGCCCGGCCTTCTCGATCTGCGGGACCAGTCGGCTGTCGCGGTAGAACGACCACCACTCGGACTGCGGCGCGTTGGACTGCGGCTGGGAGCCGAGAAAGTTGTCCACATCCAGCCCGTACAGCGCGCCCGGCGCCGGATGATCCCGGTGCAAAGCCGCCAGTCCCTCGCCCAGACGCCGGGCGAACCGCCCCTCATCCTGCGGCGGCTGGGCGGCGATGTACTCCAGCGCCAGGAACGGCGTCTCGTCGCCGATCTCCAGCACTTCCGGGACACGCAGCGCGCCGGCCTCGTGCAGTCGGCGCAGCCCGTCGGCTTCGAGCGCGAAGAAGCCGGGCGGCGCGTCCGGCTTCCATTTCACGAAAACGGTCCCCTGCCCCGTCGCCACGCGCGCCGCCCGGTTCACGTCGCCGCCGCTCAAGGACTGCGCCGCGTGAACCCCGTCGAAGCGGATGATCAAAGCGTCCCGGACATCGGGGGGAAGTGTTGTCACAGACGATGCTCCTCGCGGATCGCCGCCAGCAGGCCGTCCGCCGCCCGGTCTACCAGGGCGTAGACTTCCTCAAAATTGCCCGTGTAGTACGGGTCCGGCACCTCACGGACGCCCGACAAAGGCGCATAATCGAGAAACGGCGCGATCTTGCCGAGCGACTGTCCTTTGCTCAGGGCTTGCACCGCCCGCCAGTTGGCGTCGTCCATCGTGAGAACGTAGTCGAAGGTCTGCAAGTCCTGGGCCGTCACAAGCCGCGCCCGGTGCCGATACTCCACGTCGTTGTCGGCCAGCGCCCGGCGCGTCCCCGGATGCGGCGGCTCGCCCACGTGCCAGTCCCCCGTCCCCGCCGAGTCGGCCTCAATCTCGCCTTCCAGTCCCGCCGCCCGGACTTTGTGCCGAAAGACAGCCTCGGCCATCGGCGACCGGCAGATATTGCCCAGACAGACAAACAACACTCGAATCATGGTTCAGTCGCAATCCCAGTAGGAGTCAATCCGGCAGGCGGACGGGGAAATAGCCTTCGTCGGGCGGGGGGTCGCTGCCCTGGGGGATGGCGTCGAGGGGGCGGGCGACGCCTTCAATGTAAAGCGGCTCGCCGGCGGCATCGTAGTGGCCGTAGCCGACGGACATGATCCAGTGTTCGGAGCCGTCGGGCCAGACGGCGCGGTGCTGAATCTCGTAGCGACTCTTGTCGAGCAGGGCCGCCGCCATGGCCTCCTGAGTCCGCTCCTGGTCGTCCGGGTGAAGCGCCTGCAGGAAGCGGTCAAAGGTCACGTCTTCGTCGGGCAGAAGGCCGTACAGGGCTTTGCAGCGGGCGGACCACTGGCGGTGGTCGGCGCGGATGTCCCAGTGCCAGGTGCCGATCCCCGCCTCCTGCACGGCGACGCGCAGGCGGTCTTCGCTGATCTGGAGGGCTTCTTCGATCTGCTCGTGCTCGGTGATGTCGCGGACCGTGACAAGGACCAGAATCGGCTTGCCGCGCTCATCCCGCACCAATGTACCCGTGTAGCTGCCGTCCCAGAATCGGCCCGTGTCCACGCGGCGGGCGTGAATCTCGAAGTTGGAGAAGCGTTCCCCGCGCAGGGCGCGGGCGAAGGGGCGCTCGGACGGGGGCATCGGGCGCCAGTCCGGGTAATGCATCTCGAAGTCGTCCACCAACTCGGACCGGGGACGCTGGATTTCCGTGACGCTCCCGTACCCGTACAGGCGCAGGGCCGACGGATTCATGGTCAGTATCTGGCCGTTCAGGTCGCCGATGATGACGCCGTCGGTCATGCTGTCCAGGATGGCCTGCAGTTCGCCCTGCTGCACGGAGACGGTCGCGAGCAGGTCCAGCGTCCGGGCGCGGGAGGCGCGCTGCTCGGAGATCGCCAGAATCAGCAGCGTGCCGACCAGCAGCAAGGTGCCGCACTCCCAGATGTCGCGCGTCGAGTCGAACCGCAGGGAGTAGTGCGGCGGCATCAGAAAGCACTTGGAGGCGAAGAGGGACAGCCCCAGGGCGAAGAACCCCGACCGCCCCCCCCACCGCGACGCGATCAGGACGACGGCCAGCACGTACAGGATGCCGTAGGGCCGCGCGTACTCGCCCGTCTGGGAAATCAGCGCGGCCTGGATGACGGACAGCAGGTAGGTGACGGCGGCGACCGTCGCCAGCGCCGTGACGTCGCCGACCATCGCCTTCCGCGCATAGTTGTCCTCGGCCAAAGGCTGAGACATCTTCGTGCCATTCTTGAAGGGCACGGCACGCCATGCCCCCACGCAAGTATCAGCCGCGCGACTTCGCCATCTTGCGCCGCTGCTCCAGGTTGAGTTCTTTTTTGCGCATCCGAATGTTCTTGGGCGTGACTTCCACCAATTCGTCCGGGCCGATGTATTCGATGCAGCGGTCCAGGGACATGATGGTGTGCGGGGTCAGGCGCGTGAACGTCTCTTTGGTGGACTCGCGCATACTGGTCAGGTGCTTGCGGCGGCAGACGTTGACCTCCAAGTCGGTGTCGCGGGCGTTGCGGCCCACGATCATGCCCTCATAGACATCCACGTTGTGCGGCACGAACAAGATTCCCCGCTCCTCGGCGTTCATCAGGCCGAACGTCGTCGTCAGGCCGGACTCGCTCGCCAGAAGGCTGCCGTTCTTCTCCACGGACATCTCGCCCAGATACGGCACGAAGCCCGCGAACAGCGAGTTCAGCACCCCGGTGCCGCGCGTCTCGGTAATGAACTGGTTGCGGAAGCCGAGCAGGCCGCGCGTGGGGACCACGAAGCGCAGATGCACATGGCCGTCGCCGCCGGTCTTCATGTCCTGCATCTCGCCGCGCCGCCGGCTGAGCTGCTCGATGACGGCCCCACTGTATTCCTCGGCAACATCTACTTCCACTTCTTCCAGTGGCTCCATGCGGACGCCGTTTTCTTCATGGAAGATGACTTCGGGCTGCGAGACTTGCAGCTCGTAGCCCTCGCGGCGCATGGTTTCAATCAACACGGCCAGGTGCAGTTCGCCTCGGCCGGAGACGCTGAACTGGTCGGGGCTGTCGGTCTCTTCCACGCGCAGGGCGACGTTGGTTTGCAGTTCTTTCATCAGGCGGGCGCGCAGGTTGCGGGAGGTGGAGAACTGGCCCTCGCGCCCGGCGAAGGGGCTGGTGTTGACGCCGAAGGTCATGCGCAGAGTCGGCTCGTCAATGTTGGTGACGGGCAGGGCGACGGGGTTATCGCGCCCGGCGACGGTCTCGCCGATGTTGACGTCGGGCAGGCCGGAGATGGCGACGATCTCGCCGGCTTCGGCGCTTTCGACCTCGGTGCGGTTCAGCCCCTGATAAATGAAGACCTGTGCGAGTTTGCCTGGGACGGGCTTGCCGTCGCGGTTCATCACGGTGATGTTCTGGTTCGTTTTAATCTCGCCGCTGACGACCTTGCCGATGGCGATCCGGCCCTTGTAGTCGTCATAGTCCAGCGTCGTGACGAGCATCTGCAGCGGCCCGTCGGGGTCGCCGTGCGGCGGGTCTATGTGGTTGACAATCGTCTCGAACAGGGGCGTCAGGTCCGCGCCGGGTTCGGACGGGTCGAGCGTGGCCGTTCCCTGCAGGGCGATGGCGTAGACGATGGGGAAGTCCAACTGCTCTTCGTTGGCGCCCAGCGCGGCGAAGAGGTCGAAGGTCTGGTCCACGACCCAGTCCAACCGGGCGTTGGGCCGGTCTATTTTGTTGACGACGACGACGGCTTTGTGGCCCGCCTGCAGGGCTTTGGACAGCACGAAGCGCGTCTGCGGCATGGGGCCTTCGACGGCGTCTACTAATAAGAGGACGCCATCCACCAGACTCATGACGCGCTCGACCTCGCCGCCGAAGTCGGCGTGGCCGGGGGTGTCTACAATGTTGATCTTGACATCGCCATAGGTAATCGCGGTGTGCTTGGAGACGATGGTGATGCCGCGCTCGCGCTCCAGGTCCATCTTGTCCATGACGCGCTCGGCGACGGCCTGGT
>CAZZVX010000218.1:0-8497 GCA_964657535.1 Armatimonadota bacterium
CGCAGGCCGTGCGCCTTGCCGCAGGACCGCCCCGCGTTCCCGCCGTCCCGTGACCCCGAACCGCGCCATTGCGGGGTATCATGGAGGAAACGACGCCCATATCCGAGAGGACCGCCACCGATGCCCACCGAATTCAGTTTTGATATCGTCTCGAAACCCGACCCGCAGGAGGTCAAGAACGCCGTGCAACAGGCCCAGCGCGAGATCGAGACGCGCTTCGACTTCCGCAACTCCATGAGCGAGATCGAGCACGACGGCAAGAACACCCTCACCCTGTCCGCCGACGACGAGGCGCGTCTGACCGCCCTGACCGACGTGCTGCAGTCTAAACTCATCAAACGCGGCGTGGACGTGCGCTATTTAGAGTACGGCAAACAGGAGAACGCCAGCAAAGGCACGCTGCGCCAGACCGTCACGATCAAGAGCGGCCTGCCCACCGAGACCGCCCGCAAGATCGTCAAACTCATCAAAGACAAGGGCCTGAAGGCCAACGCCCAGATGCAGGACGAGCAAGTCCGCGTCACGAGCAAGTCCAAAGACGACCTCCAGGCCGTCCAAACCCTTCTCAAAGGGGCCGAACTCGACGTTCCCTTGCAGTACGCAAACTACCGGTGATGCTTCTTAATCACGTCATCGGCGGCCTTTTAATCTTGCTCGGCGCCGTTTTCCGCGCGATCAGCCTCGCGTATTTCAACCTGCGTGCCCGGACACTGCCTGACACGCCTGCCGCGCGCCGCCGATTTTTCGCTAAAAAGCGTAACGCCCTTGTCATAGACGCCTTGTTTGTGGTCGGCGGCGTGTATGTCATTCTGAGGGGCTGACAGGGTGTGTCGTCGCTTCGGCCTTCAGGACGGCGACAGCGTGCGGGAGCAGGGGCAGCAGGGTCTGCGTCCCGGCCCGCGCCCCGTCGGGACTGCCCGGCAGGTTGACGATCAGCGTCGCGCCGCGCATCCCCGCTAGTCCCCGCGAGAGGGGCGCAAACGGCGTCTGCTTCAGCCCTTCGATGAGTAAAAATGCGCTCAGATTGGCCCAGGCGCGGTCAATGACTTTCTCCGTCGCTTCCGGCGTCACGTCGCGCGGGCTAAGCCCCGTGCCGCCCGTCGTCAGGATCACGTCGCAGTCATACGTGTCGCACCAGCGGCGCAGCGTGTCCACGAGCGTCTTCTTCTCGTCCGGCACGATGGCCTGTAGCACCACCACGAACCCCTCTTCGGGCAATGCCTGCACGACGGCCGGCCCGGACAGGTCTTCCCGCTCGCCCCGGCTGCACCGATCACTGACCGTCAGCACCCCGACCCGAATTACCTCTGCCATTGAAAGTCCCCGCTTTTCCCGCCCGTTTTTGACACCAGATGCACGTCGCCAATGACGATGCGCTTGTCCACGGCTTTTGCCATGTCATACACCGTCAGCGCCGCGACCGTCGCCGCCGTCAGCGCCTCCATCTCCACGCCCGTCTGCGCGATTGTCACCGCCGTCGCCGTGATGCGCAGTTCGTTTTGACAAAATTCAAACTCCACCGCCACGTCCGCCAGCGGCAGCGAGTGGCACAATGGAATCAGTTCGTCCACGCGCTTGGCGGCCAGAATGCCCGCCACCCGCGCCACGCCCAGCGCGTCCCCTTTGGCGAGTTCGTTCTGGCGGATTTTCTCCAGCGTCGCGGGTAGCATCGTCAAGACCGCCTGCGCCGTCGCCCTGCGCCGCGTCGCCGCCTTGCCCGACACATCCACCATCCGCGCCTTGCCCTGCTCGTCAATGTGGGTTAAGTCAGCCACGAGTAGATGCCGTTCCTGGTGTGAATCTCAACTTTCGTAGCCTATGGCTCGCAGTCTGAAGTTCTGCTGGAGAAAAAAGCGATTTGTATTTTGGGTCAAGCAAGACGTTTTCCATACTGAGGTCAAGACGCCCGCAAAGATAAAGTTCTGTCAATCCTGCCTGCGCTTCCTGAGAAGCGAGAAGAAGTTTCGCGGCTCCCACTCCTCCATGCTCTGCAACCATCCTGATAAAGTATGTCGGATTATAGCCATGCTGCTTCTTCAATATTTGAACGCCGCTTAACATCTCCTGATGAAACTCTTCTGCAAGTGTCATAGGAAAACTCCCATTGCTATCCAGTTGTTGAAAGCCGTTGCCCATAAACTTCGTACATATTGAGCCATTCAGTCAGCGGGACATATTTGCGGTTTTCCATAGGGTCGGTATCGTCCTTATCATCTGCGTGATCGTCCCAGACAATCCAGTCGTCAATCTCTGCGGACAACTCCTTCAGCATTTGCAATTCCGTTTTCGTGATGCCTGTTTGCCAACGCCAAGACAAAGGCTTTCCGATAACTGCCTCCCAAAGAGTGTACTCAAGGTCGGCAAGCCACCCCGCGCACATACAGTTTTCGCTGATCTCGGACATCAGCATCGCCAACAGGTTGCACAGTGTCTCACGGCTGACTGCCAAAATCTCACCTCATTAACCTCAAACATCGGCTTCTGTCAGCCCTGCGTCTTTCAACAACGTTGCAAGTAATCACGTTTTCAGGTCGCGGTTCCCATGAACGGGGACAGACAGAGTAACTGAGTTGCCTTCTTTGGCGTAATAGTGATGACTGCCTTTGATACGGAGCAGCGTCCAGCCTTTGCTTTCCAACACTTTGCAGAGCTTTTTGCCCGATACCGACTTCATGCGGCCAGTTCCAGCAGACGGACGCGAGGGAGAACTGCCAAGTTCGGCAAGGTTGTATGGCGTCGCGCCGCGTCCGCTTCCAGCCAACCCTCCACGGCTTCCTGCAAGTTTATGACTAATTCATCCAACGTCTCCGCTCGGGTGTAGCAGCCGGGAAGTTCCGGCACTTCCGCCCAATATCCGCCTTCTGACTCTGGGTGGACAACGGCCTTCAATGTGCCGATAGCAAGCAAGTTATCCTGCATGGGGGCGTCTGACATAATGCTATCCTCCAATCTGGGCCATGATGCGCAGGGAGCCGCCGCGCTCGGTACTGATGTCGTTTCTCATAGCTCTAAGTCATCAAGTACCAAGATTCGCAAATCAGTGATCGGGCGAAGGTCGTCTCCATCGTTGGTCAGCAAGGCTTCACAGCCTGCTTCCAGCGCGGCTCCGACTTGCAGGGCGTCCGGCATTTTGAGTCTGTAACGGGCGCGCAGGTCAACGGCTCGTTCCGCCACAGTGGCGTCAATGTTCACGACATGAAAGTTGCGGCTGCCGAAAAGAATGCTGCGATAAGCAGTTTCAAGCGCCGTGTTGCCAAGCCGCTTTGGCTTGACCAGCACTTCGCTCAAACTGATAATACCTGCGTATCCCGATAGTGTGCCGACATCGACTTGCCGAAATACTTCGCGGACAAGAGCCATGTAAAGTGGATTGGCTTCCACGAAATAAATGATGGGTGAAGTATCAAAGCCAAGCCTCTGCACGCCCGCCAGCGCATCGGCCAATTTTGTCATGGCCGGTGATCCCATTCTCGGCGAAGTTCATTCACATATTCTTGTGCGTCAATCAGGCGGCCTTGTTCGTCCTGCCAGATTTCCGCGCCTAAGCCATCCAATTCCATAATACTGTGCTGAGGCGTTGACGGTTCATCGGGCGACTGTGCCAGTGCTTCCAATGCGGCTTTGGCGTATTCCGTCACCGGCAAACCCTGCCGGGCGGCCTTTTCTTGCAGCCGTTGGAGCATAGCCTGGTTCAGATCAATTTCCACAATACTCATTAGTCAGCCTCCAATCTGGGCCATGATGCGCAGGGAGCCGCCGCGCTCGGCGCGGCCTTCAAAGTCGGACTGCTGGGGCTTATGGGCGAGGGCCGCCCGAACGTGGGCCAAGAGTTCGTCGTCGGACGCCCCGGCGCGCAGGGGCGTTTTGATGTCGTACTCGTAGTTGTCGGCGAGGCAGGGGACGAGGCTGCCGTTGGCGGTCAGGCGCAGACGGTTGCAGTTGTCGCAGAACTTATGCGAGATGGGGTTGATGACGCCGACGCGGCCCTGCGCGCCGGGGATGCGAAAGACGCGGGCGGTGCTGGATGCGGCGCTCTCTACGGGAAGAAGTTCGTAGCGGGCGCGGAGCCGGTCCAGCACTTCGTCATTGGAAACGTACTGCGCCTTCCACTGCCAGGGCGTCACCTCGCCGATGGGCATATACTCCAGAAAGCGTATCTCGTAAGGGTGGTCAAAGGCCAGCGCGGCCAGGTCGCACACTTCGTCGTCGTTGACCCCGCGCATGACGACGGTGTTCAATTTGATGGGGGCGAAGCCGAGGCGCGTGGCGGCGTCCAGTCCGGCCTTCGTTTCGTCAAACTTAGCGAAGCGGGCGATTTGGGCGTAACGCTCCGGGCGAAGGGTGTCCAGCGAGATGTTCAGGCGGCGCAGACCCGCATCCCACAAATCCTGCGCGTGGCGTTCCAGCAGCACGGCATTGGTGGTCAGCCCCAGGTCGGTGATCTGCGGCAGTGCGGCGAGGGAGCGCACCAGCGACACGACATCCTTGCGCACCAAAGGCTCGCCTCCGGTGATACGCACCTTGCGCAGGCCATACTGTGTGAGCAGTGTCACCAGGCGCAAAATCTCCTCATAGGACAGCACTTCGCCGCCGTCCTCATAGGGGACGCCGCCTTCGGGCATACAGTAGGTGCAGCGCAGGTTGCACCGGTCCGTCACCGAAATCCGCAGGTACTGAATCGCGCGCCCGAACGGGTCTAAGAGGGAAATCATTGCCCCCATTATACCTGCTGGGCCGCCGTTCTACGCCCACGCCGCTTGCAGCACCATCCCGCCGTTTTTCCGAGAAACAACGGGGTGTAGTCTTTTCAGAAGACCGTTCTGATGAACAAGACCGCCGCCCTGACATCCGCCCCCGAAGATGCCGCCGCGTATCAGCAGGCTATCGCGCAATGCTTCGCCGAGATAGACCAACTCCGCGACCAGATGGCCCGCGACCAGGCGGAGATTAACCGTTCCCGCGCCCGCACACGAATAAAACACCGAAAAACTCGTTCTTTCACGCCCCTTGCCTTTTTGGGGGCGATATGATATTATGGGGCGTCAGGTTTGCAAGTGTCTCACATAGCCTGTGCGCGCGAACGCGATGCCGCGCCCGCGCCGGGCCGTGTCCAAAGGGATTTTGGGGATGAATGTTCGTCACGCCGCGCCGTCCTCTCGGTGCGTGAGAGTTTTTTTCGCCGCGTGTTTGGCCCTCCTGCTGCCTGCCGTCGCCGGGGCGCAGCAGGCCAATGATGCCACCAAAGTAGACCCGGACGCCGCCAAAAATTACGCGCTGCTCGCGCAGGGGGTTCAGGCCGCGCGGCTGCAGGCGACCGTCGCCGGACTGTCCGGCATTCACTACACCGTTCCCGCCGCCGACGGCGCTCCCGCCGTGACAGCCTACTCGCGCCTGGCCGGAACGCCCGGCGGCGCGCAGGCGACCCAGTACGTCCAAAGTCAGTTTAATCAAATCTTTGGAGTGGGGAACGTCACGACGGAAGCGTTCCCGGTCACGGTGCCGAGCGACAACGGCGCGGCGGTGACGGCGGGCGGGCGCTCTTACGCCCTGCAGCCGCTCTGGCCGAACCTCGTCCGCACGTCCACCCTTCCCGACAAAGGCATTGACGGCCCATTAATTTATGCCGGACGAGGCGACCTGCGCGCCTTCCGGGGCAAGCCTGTCGAGGGTAGCATCGTCCTGCTGGACTTCAACTGCGGGACCCAGTGGCTGAACGCCTCGCGTCTGGGCGCGAAAGCCATTATCTTTGTCGAGCCGAACGAGACGATGCGCGGCGAGGCCGAATCCAAGTTTATCGGCATTCCCGTCGCCATCCCGCGCTTCTGGGTCTCGCGCGCTGACGCCGCCGCCCTGCAGTCCGCCGCGCTGACCACGCCGAACTTCTCCGTCCATCTAGACTGCAACAACCCCTGGCAGGCGGGGCAGGCCGCCAACATCGTCGGCAAGATTCCCGGAACCGACCCCGCGCTGGGCAAGCAGGTCGTGGTCATCGAGTCGTACTACGATTCCATGTCCGTCGTGCCGACCCAGGCGCCCGGCGCGGACACGACCTGCGGGCTGGCGTCCCTACTGGAAATCGCGCGGGCCTTCAAGGCCCACCCGCCCAAGCGGTCCGTCTGGTTTGTGGCCTGCGGCGCGCACTTTCTGGGGCTGCAGGGCGCGCGCACGTACATTGACACGCATTTGGAGCAGTGGCAGGAGCCGTCGGCGGGGGATCGCTTCTCCAGTTGGCTGCACCACACGCCGCTGCCGCAGCGCGATCAAGTTTTGCTGTTTTCCGGCCTGGATTTGACGTCGCAGACCGGCAGCGTGGGCGTGTTTTACAAGGGCTATTTTTACGATTACCGGGAAGACATTCAAGGCGACTTCTCCGACATCGGCCATTCACTGAGCACCAATGCCGGCAAGATCGGTCAGACGCTCGGTTTTGACGCCAATTCGGCGTTCGCCGACGGCATCAACCCGACCGGCGGCAAGAACTGGCGCAACTTCCTCCCCGGCCACTTCGCCTTCGACGCCGAAGCCGCGACGATGGCCGGCGGCAAAGGCATCACCTTCGCGACGACCGACGACGCCCGGCAGCTCGCCGACACGCCGGCGGACACGGCAGATCATGTCAACATCGCCAACCTCGTCCGCCAGACCCGCCTGCTCGTCTGTGAATACTGGGACTTTCTCAACGACACCAACGACCAGTCCGCCGTCGCCCCCAACAGCCCGCTCGGCGTCATGCCCGTCCCCCAGTGGCCCGCCTGGACTCGCCAGGGCCTGCGTCTGGGCTTCAGCGATTTGGACGGGCGCGCGCTGATTTTTGACCCGAAAAAGAACTTCGTCCCAGACCAGTCCGTGGCCGGCTCGCTGGCCGTCGTCAGCAACCCGGCGAAAACCATGGTCGGCGTGCGCGGCAATCTGATTCAGGGAACCTACACCCGGCCCGGCGAGAAGTCGCCCGACTCGAATTTTCGCTTTGTCGGCCTGCCGCTGGTCATCTCCAACGGCACCGGCCTGCGCTTCGGCGCGAACGGCCCCGTTCACCTGGACGCTTATCACATCCACGACGCGGACGACGCCGACGGGGCGCGCGGCGACATTGACTACGCGCCCGACCAGGGAATCAATGGCTCGGCGCGCTACCCGACCCAGTTTGACCTGAACGGTTCCGAGAAGACGACCCAGGTGATCTTGTTCCCCTGTGTCGCCACCTCCATTTATGATTTGATCGATCAGCAGTCCCTGAAGACGCTGACCGGCGTGCGCGTCTTAGATGGCGTGACCGAGGGCGACCCGCGCCAGTACGGGTTTGTGCTGGCCGGGAACGAGCCGGGCGTCTCCTACGTGGAGGACGTGGCCGTGCTGTTCTCGACGCCTGGGCCGGACACGCGCCTCAAAGTCATCATGGACTCCGGCCCGGCGGCGACGCGCTTTCTGCTCATCAACTCCATTCCGTGGTCGCAGGAGGCGAACCTGCCGGCGTCCGACCGGCTTTGCGCCAGCGCCGCGTCCTGCGCCCAGGGCGTCGGCTACGCGGTCGGCGTCCAGTCCGCCCGCTACGGCGGGGCGAGCGGCCCGCCCGACCCCAGCAACCCCGACGATGTCGTGCGCAACGGCGCGATCACCAACACGGCCCTGCGCGTGGCTCAGGATATGTGGAACTTGGACGAGTACCGCATCCAAAAGCTCGCCAAGTATCGCATCGTCAACGATGTCCTGTCCAACAAAGACGGGACCGGGCTGCACGACATCGCCAAGCGCTACATCCAGATGGCCTTGCAGGCCTATAAAGCCCGCGACTACGACAGCTTCGACTCCCTCAGCCGCCAGGCGTGGGCGTATGAGGCGCGCGTCTATCCGCAGGCGCAGGCGACCGCCAGCGATGTCGTTCAGGGCGTCATCTTCTACCTGTTCCTGCTGATCCCGTTCGCGTACTTCTTCGAGCGGCTGTTCTTCGGCTATTCCGACCTGAAGCGCCAGCTCGCGGCGTCGTTCACGATCTTCATCGTCATTTTCTTGATCTTCTCGCAGATCCACCCGGCGTTCGACATCGTGGAAAGCAGCCCGCTGATTATTTTGATCGCGTTCGTGATGCTGGCGCTGTCCGTGATCGTCTCCCTGCTGGTCTGGGGCAAGTTCGAGGAGCAGCTGAAGTCGTTCAGCCGCACCGTTTCGGGCGTCCACAAGGCCGATGTCGGCAAGGCGAGCATCGCGTTCGCGGCGTTCGCGCTGGGCATCTCCAATATGCGCCGCCGCAAAGAGCGCACGCTTTTGACCTGCATCACGCTCATTCTGCTGACGTTCACCGTGCTGTCGTTCACGTCCATTGTGGACACGATCCGCAAGAACGACGTGCTGGCGCCGGGGACGCCGCTGTATCAGGGCATCTTATTGCGCCTGCCGACCTGGGACACGCTGCAGGAGCCGGCGTACCGGCTGCTCAACGACGAGTACGGGCGGCAGTACAGCGTCGCGCCGCGCGCCTGGTTCTACGGCACGTCGGCGG
>CAZZVX010000219.1:0-8458 GCA_964657535.1 Armatimonadota bacterium
CTACGAACACCAGCGCGCGCTCTCCGAGTCCGACCTGCGCGGGTACGCCGACGGCCTCGGCCTCGACGCCGCCGCCTTCGCCCGCGACCTGGACGCCCACGCGCAGGCCGACCGCGTCCGCCGCGACTTCCTTTCCGGCGTCCGAAGCGGCGTCAACGGCACGCCCACGTTCTTCATTAATGGGACCCGCTACGACGGCGACTGGGACGCCGACGCACTGACCGCCGCGCTGGAGGCCGCCGCGCCCGCCTGATTCGCGCCCTCACCGTCGGCCCTGTGCGCGATCTCTGTCGCATCTAAGCCCGGCCTTCATCGCCTCTCAGCGCGATCTCTGTCGGCCCATGCCCTGCCCAGCGCCACACCGACGACCGCTCGACGAGTGGGGTCGTCCGGGAGTCGTCCGGGAGACGTGCGGGAGTCCTTCGCCGAACGTCCCTCCCCAGCCGACTCCCGGCAAAGCCGCCGCGCCCCAGGACTGAAGTCCTGGGCTACCGGAGAGAAGACTGCCCGCCTTCGCGGGCGCGGAACAGGCCCCGCCTGTCTTGTCTTCGCCCGCGCAGGCGGGCAATCCGCGCATCGTCAGCCCAGGACTTCAGTCCTGGGGCCACGCCCGCCATTCCAGGAGAAACGCCCGTGTCCCCCATCGCCGTCCTTTATCTCGTCTACGCCGCCGTCCTCATCGCCGGAGGCGCGTTCGGCTACGCCAAGTCGCGCTCCGTCCCCTCCCTCGCCTCCGGCGCGGCCTCCGGCGTCGTCATGGTCTTCGCGGCCGTGATCGTCCACCACCACCCCCGCGTCGGCCTGGGGCTAGGCGCGCTCGTCGGCCTCGCCCTCGCCGCCGTCTTCGCCCGGCGCTACGCCGCCACCCGCAGGCCCATGCCCGCCCTGCCCATCCTCGCCCTGAGCGTCCTCGTGCTCGCCTACTCCCTCCTCCGCCTGACCCCCGCCCTCGCCCGCCACGCCTGACGGTCGGCGGGCCAGCCGCGCGAACTCCTCCAGCGAGAGCGTCTCGCCCCGCCTCTGCGGGTCGATCCCCGCCCGCCCCAGCGCCTCCGCCGCCCGCCCCCGCGACCACCCCAGCGCCGGGTCCCCGCTCAGCGCATTGACGAGCGACTTGCGACGCTGCCCGAACGCCGCCCGCACCACCCCGAAGAACGCCCCCGAATCCTCCACGCCGAACGGCACGTCCCCGTGCGGCGTCAGCCTCACCACCGCGCTGTCCACGTCCGGCGCCGGCAGGAACACCCGCCGCGACACGACGCTCAGCGTCTCGACTTTCGCGTGGAACTGCGCGAACACGCTCAGCGCCCCGTAGTCCGGCGTGCCGGGCCGTGCCGACAGCCTCAGCGCGACCTCCTTCTGCACCAGCAGCACGATCACCGCGAACGGCGGCCTCTGCGCCAACAGAATCCCCAGCAGCGGGCTTGTGATATTATACGGGATGTTCGCGACGACTTTGACGCCCCGCGCGCCCCCCTCCGGCGCGTGGAAACGCTCGCCCAGGAACCGCGGCCAGTCCAGCGCCATCGCGTCCGCCGCCGCCACCCGCACCTGCGGCAGGTCCGCCACGGTCTCCGTCAGCGCCGGCAGCAGGTCCCGGTCCACCTCCACCGTCACCACCCGCCCCTCGACCGTCACCGCCTCCGCCAGCGCCCGCGTCAGCACCCCCAGCCCCGCGCCGATCTCCAGCACCGAGTCCCCCCCCGTGACGTCCCCCGCCGCGACAATTTTCGCCAGCGTGTTCGCGTCCACGAGGAAGTTCTGCCCGAAGCGTCGGCGCGGGTGCAGGTTGTGTCGCTTCAGGAGCGCCGAAACGGCGGCGGGGCTGCTCAGGTTCATGCTCCCAGTGTACCCCAACAAAAAAGCCCCGGCCAAGTGGCCGGGGCTTTCGCGCGTTCCTAGCGGCTAGGGTTGAGCACCCACACCGTCACGTGTTTCCGTCCGACGGAGGCCGCCTCGCGTGTCGTCGTGTGTCCCAGGTCAATCCGGTGGCCCTTGATGGCGCCGCCGGTGTCCCCCGCGACCGCATAGCCGTAGCCCTCGATGTACAGATTCGTCCCCAAATGAATCACGCGCGGGTCCACGGCGACGACGCCGTACCCGGCGCGCATCCCGGTCGCGCACCGCCCGGAGCCGCTGCCTTCGTAGGGCGAATACCCCGTCGCGGTCATGCTCAGGCACTGCATCCGATTATAAGTCCCGGCGCGGGACGGCAGCGCAGCGGCCTCACGAATCCGAATGCCAGCCAGCGTCTCCTGCGGCACGGGCGCCTGAGTGACTTTCTGCGCGACCAGTTTCCGCGAGGTGGCGCGGTCGTTGACGTAGCCGACCAGATAAGTCTTCGTCAGCACGCCGGGTTCGCCGTGCCGTCCCGCCTGGATGTGGCCGGGGGCGACGGTCGGACTCATCTTGAACACGGTCTTGAAGGGGATGGGGATGGTCTGGTTTTCCAGCGCCAGGTGAACGCGCGTGACGACGATGGGCAGCTGCGCTGTCACGGGCGTCGTCAGCGCGGGCCGGACGCGGTCGGTGCGGCTCAGGGTGACGCCCGCCTCGGTGAGCGCATCGTCCACCGTGGCCGCATGAGTCTGGACCGGCTTCGTCGGCAGGGTGCCGTCGGTCAGCAGGACTGTGACTGCGGGCTTGACAGATGAGACGGGCGCCGCCGTAACACCTGGCGACTGCGGCAAGGGTGTCACGGGAGAGATCGTCGGTGTGGGAGTTCCGGCGGGAACGGAAGAAGCAGCCGGGGCCGCGCTCTGGGCGGCGGAAACGGCGAACGGCAGGGAAAGCGTGCCGGCGGAAAACAGCGCGGCGGTGATTGTCCCGACAACACGGGTCGTCTTCGGATTTCGCAAATGGTCTCTCCTTGAGGTTTAGGTTTGCACGCACGGAGCGGCCTGGGGCCACGGATAACGTTTGGCTTCGCGCGCCATGACGGAACGCCCTGGGGCGAGCCGACCTTTGCTGAGTTGATTTCGACGTCGGCGTATCATATCATATGAACTGCCGTTTGTCAAACGCGCAGATCACATTCCCGACCTCGCATTAGTAATCTTTGGCATTTACGCGCAATAAAATCAGGCTAAAAAGGCGCAAAAAAATGTTCTCTTTGCCTAAATTTTGTGGTATCATAGACGTATTGCGAACAGGCGTTTGACTAAAGGAGAATTGACGTGGACAAACAGAAAGCACTAGAGACGGCCCTGGCACAGCTCGACAAGCAGTTCGGCAAGGGGGCAGTGATCCGGCTGGGCGAGTCGCACAAAGCGGCGATGGAAGCCATCCCCACCGGCAGCGTGGCGCTGGACATTGCGCTGGGCGTGGGCGGCGTGCCGAAGGGCCGCATCACGGAGATTTACGGCCCGGAGTCGTCGGGCAAGACGACGCTGGCGCTGCATCTGGTCGCCGAGGCGCAGAAGGCGGGCGGCATCGCGGCCTTTATTGACGCCGAACACGCACTTGACCCGGAGTACGCCCGCAACTTGGGCGTGGACATTGACAGCCTGCTCGTCTCGCAGCCGGCGACCGGGGAAGAAGCCCTGGAAATCGCCGACAGCCTGGTGCGGTCGGGCGCCGTTGCCATCGTTGTGATCGACTCGGTCGCGGCGCTCGTCCCGAAGGCCGAGATCGAGGGCGAGATGGGCGACAGCCACATGGGCCTGCAGGCGCGGTTGATGTCTCAGGGAATGCGTAAATTATCGGGCAGCGTCGCCAAGACCAACACCGTGCTTGTCTTTATCAACCAACTGCGGGAAAAGATCGGCGTCATGTTCGGCAACCCGGAAACCACGCCCGGCGGACGCGCCTTGAAGTTCTACTCATCGGTGCGACTCGATGTGCGCCGTGTCGAGACGCTCAAGCAGGGGACGGACATGGTCGGCAACCGCGTCAAAGTCAAAGTCGTCAAGAACAAAGTCGCCCCCCCGTTCCGTCAGGCCGAGTTCGACATCATGTTCAGCAAAGGGATTTCCCGCTCAGGAGGAATTCTGGACATGGCGATTGAACTGGGGATCGCGGACAAGCGCGGCTCGTTCTTCACCTACGGCGACACCCGCATCGGCCAGGGCCGCGAGAACGCCAAACAGTTCCTGGACGAGCATCTCGAATTGATGGCCGAGATCGAGGGCCGCATCCGCGCCGAAGCGCTCGGCGGCGACCTTGAGAAGCTGCCGGCCACGTTTGAGACCGAAGACGAGGATGATTTGGCGCTGGCGGTGTGAGACGTTTCGCTTGACATTTGTGTTGGTGTGAGGAGTTTTTGACATGGCATTCGACTTCAAAAAGAGTTTGATTAAAGTGCAGGGCGGGCGCACCTACCTGCCCGTCTCCGCCCGGCTGATCTGGTTCCGCGAGGAGCACCCCGATTGGGGCATCGAGACGGAGCCGATTGAGATCAACCACGAGAAGCAGTACGCCGTTTTCCGGGCGCGCATCTTCAACGCCGAAGGCAAGTTGATGGCGATGGGGACCAAAAAGGAAGACGTCAAGGGCTTCGGCGACTTTATTGAAAAAGCCGAGACTGGAGCCGTTGGCCGCGCCCTCGCCCTGTGCGGCTTCGGCACGCAGTTCTCGCCGGAGTTGGACGAGACCGGCGGCGGGCGTCTGGCCGACAGCCCCTACCCCGTCGGGGGAAATCGCGGCGGGGGAAACTACGGAGGCGGCGGCAATCGCTACGGCAACAGCGGCGGAGACTCCAATGGCGGCTACAGCCGCAATGACGCACCCGCTCGCTTCAGCCCACCTCGTGAAGTGAGCGCCCCGCGTGACGCCGCTCCGCCACCGGCGAGTCGCGACGAGCCGCCAGCCCGGCCCGCGCCCGTGAACCGCGACGAGCCGCCGGCCCGGCCCGCGCCGGAAATCGCCGCGCGGCCTGCGGCGGAGACTGCCCCCCGTCGTCCGGCCCCCACGCCGGTTGTGGCAGACGAGGACGACTTTGACGACCTGATCGGCGGCGATCCGCCATTGGCGGAAGACGATCCGTTCGGCGAAGAAGCGCCCCGGCCCGTCACGGCCAAAGTGTCTGCCCCGGCGTCCGCCCCGACCGGCAGTGCCGCCCCCAGCGGCCCGCCGGCGTGCGGGAACTGCGGCAAGGCGTTGACCAAGGCCCAGCAGGACCTGTCCATCCGCAATTACGGGGAAGCCCTCTGCCCCGGCTGCCAGAAGGACAAAAGCCGCAGCAAAACTCCCGCTCTTGCCGAGCGATAGGCACGAAAAAGCCCGCAGGTATTGAACCTGCGGGCTTTTTTATGGGTGAAAATTAATGGGGCAGTGACGCGAGTCGGGGATGGCGTGGATGTTCGATCTGAGCAAGAATGACGGGGTTCTGGACGGCGATGCGGAGGACTTGACCGGGAACGAGAGGAACGCTGGAAGACAGGTGGTTATCGCGGGCAATCGTTTCCACGCGGTCAAGAATATAACTGTTCGGGTCGCCGTAGCGGGCGGCGTATTTCCAAAGCGTGTCGCCGGGGACGACGCGCTTGGCGATCACGGGGTAAGCCGGTGTCAGGGACGACTCATAAGCGGCAGACGCCGAGTGCCACAGCGAAAGGGCAAACGACGCCAAAAAGAACAACAGGACGGATGCGACAGCCACGATGAACAGAGCGGTTTCCCAGCGGCGGTGCGATAAGCGGCGCGGCTCGGTCCGGGCGGCGCGGGCCGGGGCGTGCTGGGTCACGTCCGTCAAAACCAAATGCGACCGACGGCGTGTCTCGTTCCAGGTCGCGGTCTTTCCCTCACCACAATCAGATCTCAGCGGAACCATAGTCACTTCTCCTCATGTCTCAACAAAGCGAACAAAGCAAACATTAGTTTGTCTTGCCTGCATTATACCCATCATGTTGATTCGAGTCAACGAATTTTATCCAGATAAAGAAAAAAACAAACTATTGTTTGAATTCGTTCCTTGCCGGTGGTATAATGGCCCTGATTCGCACTCATTCACGTTTATTCCGTTTTATTCTTCCTGGGAGATGACCAATGCAAGCCCTTACCGAGAAACAACAACAGATCCTCGATATTATCCACAAGATGATCCAGCAGCGCGGGCAGGCGCCGACCGTGCGCGAGATCGGCGCGCTGGTCAACCTCAGCTCCAGCTGCACCGTCAAAAAGCATTTAGATAGCCTGGAAGCCAAAGGCTTCATCAAGCGCGACCGCTACAAGCGGTCCATAACGCTGATGGAAGGCGGCATCCCCGTCGCGCTGGGCCAGTCCGTATGCGTGCCGCTGCTGGGCCGCGTGGCCGGCGGCGCCCCCATTCTGGCGGAGCAGTCCCGCAGTCCTGAAATGCTTCCCCTGCCCGTGTCACTGCTGCGGCGCGGCGACGAGACGGGGCGCAACCTGTTCGCCCTGGAAGTCTACGGCAACTCCATGCGTGATGCGGGCATTGCCGACGGCGACATCGTCATCGCCCGCAAGCAGGAAACGGCCAGCGACGGCGACATCGTGGTCGCCTTGATCGGCGAGGAAGCGACGGTCAAGACGTTCTACCGGGAAAACGGCGGCGTGGTGCGCCTACAGCCGGAGAATCCGGATTACGAGCCGATCTTCACCGAAGACGTGTCTATCATGGGCAAAGTCGCCATGGCGATCAAGCGGTTTTAGGAGCGACCCTCTATCCGCCTTCGGCACCTTTCCCCTATCGGAATGGGAGAAAGGCCAGTGATTACAGCCCTGTGCCTCTTGGCTGAGAGACTGTGACTGCTGGAGGCTTTAGGGGCAGGTGTCCAGCGGGGGCAGTTGAAGGGCGTCGGCAGCTTGGGCGAGGGCGATTTGGGCTTCTTCGGGCGTTGAAAAGCGGTTGAAGACAGCGGCGGGTTTGGCTTTGTCCCGCCACACGATTTGCAGGATGTAACTGGTGCTGCCCTTGTAGGTGTATTCACGGACGCAGACGCCCGTCATGTCCGCGTCCATCGTTCCTGATGTGCGAACGACGCAGAAGGGGACAAAGAAGCCATCCTTGCTGCTACTACCGGGCCAGGGTTTCCAGCTGACTTGGGCGTAGCGGCGCGAGTCCAGTTCCAGGCGCAAGTCACGCGGCCCCGCCCCGCCGATAACAAGCGTCGTAAAGAATACCATTGCCACGAACAGTATCAAGGGCATGGGCATTCGGTAGATGCCGTGCGGCTGCCTCGCAGGCGGGTCAAACAGGCCCGGCGCAAAGGCCAGCAGCAGGCACATCACAGTCATTCCTGCCATGATCAGCCCGAAGCCGCCGATAAATGCCCGCGCCTGCCAGGGCATTGCCAGCACAATCTCGGTCGGCGTTGCGCGCACCACTCCTCGTTTCGGCAGCCAGTTCACCTGCGGCGGGGCCGCGACCTGCACCGCCGACGGCGGGCGCGAAAGCGTCCAGCGCAGCAGCAGATAAGCGCCAAACTGCCCCGCACAGCACAGCAGAAAGCGCGGCCAGTCTGAATAATGCTTGCCAATCACGAAAAACATTAGCCCAATAGCCACAAATCCTATAGCACTTGTTGCTTCCTTAGGCGTTTTTTGCAGCAGCGTTTCATCGTGCGTCAGCGCGTAGCGGGTCTGGTCGGCCCGTCGGCTTTTCTTGCTGGACATCGTCGCGGCGAATGCAATAAAGGCAGTCATGGAGCCGAAGAACGCCGCGAGCGGCCAGACGCGCGGCCAAGTCCCCAAATCTAGAAAACCGGGCAGAAACGCAAGCGCAATGATGGCGAAGCAGCATAAGA
Source organism: Armatimonadota bacterium (assembly GCA_964657535.1). GTDB lineage: Bacteria > Armatimonadota > Armatimonadia > Armatimonadales > Capsulimonadaceae > CAZZVX01. Next base: position 7,707 of record CAZZVX010000219.1, read on the forward strand.
ACGTCAGAAAACTGACTGTTGTTTCCGAAGGCGCAGATTGACTGCCGGAGTACCAAGCCGGTACGGGATTGCCTACCCCCGCCGCGTTGACGACAGGCGAAGCGGGCGGCGCGAGGTCGGCAGATGCCTTCATGGCATTGAGTCGGCGATTGCCCCACAAAAAGCAGAATATCCCGACAACGCACCCGGCGTTCAGCGCGGCCAACAGGGGCCAATTCACGCGCGTTCCCGGCATGGCGAAAACCCACAGACATTCCAGCAGCAGCAACGGCACCGCAAGAATGAGGCCAATGAGCCGCCCCTGCTTGCGCCGCGCGGTCTCGTCCACGAGCGGGGACGGCTTGCGGCGGCGCGTGCCGTTCTTTTGCTCGTACCAAGCCTGCCAGGTCAGCATGGAAGCAAACAGCGCCACCAACAACAGCGGCGTTTTCCAATCGGGCGGCAACGCAGAGGCAGAAGAATAACGCGATGGCCGATGCACCGCCGCAATGGGAATCAAGGAGAAACAGCCAAACTCTAAAAACACGCTGACCCACAACGCCAGCCAAACGAAGGGCGCGGGTGCGCGGTTGGACGAGTCCTGTCGAACGTCGCTCATGCCAGCCTCCTGAGCATTTTATACCCACGGAGACAGTAACTTTCCTCCACTGACCGTACTCGCTCCTACCCCTTTGTGCGAGGCCCCCACTGCCCCTGCCACTGGCCTTTCTCCCATTCCGATGGGGGAAAGGTGGCGAAGCCGGATAGGGGGC
>CAZZVX010000220.1:0-8438 GCA_964657535.1 Armatimonadota bacterium
AAGAACAAGGGCCGCAAGGTGACGGCGAGTAAAGGGTGACAGGATTCGGAGACGGTGTAATGAAAAATCCGATGTTTAAAACCTGCAACATCGGCAGGCGCGTCGCAGCATTCGTTCCGCCGCCTGACTGTTTTGGTGTTTGTCGGATCACCGCATTCGGGCGAGCAGCAGGCAGGCGTCGTCCTGCAGCTGACCGCCCGCGAATGCCCGCGCCCCGCTGAGCATGACGTGGCTCATGCCATAGAGGGACGCCTCGTTCCGCGCCACCTTCACCAGCGCGATCACACCCTCCTGCCCCAGAAGTTCTTTTCCTCTGCGTGCCTCGCTTAACCCGTCAGTGGTCATTACCAGAGTGTCGCCTTTGTGGAAGCTGACCGTCGCCTCGCCGTACACTTCGTGCGGGACGACTCCCAGCATCATCCCCCCTCCAGTTACGACATCCACTTCCCCATTGCCCCGCATCAGCAGCGGCGGCTCAATGCCCGCCCAGGCGAGCGTGATCTCAGACTTGCTGGTGTCAATCACGGCCAGCATCAGAGCCATGAGTTCGCCCTGGGAGCGGTGGTCCAGGCTCTGTGTGTCGCAGAGGTAGTCATTGAGCCGAGTGAGCGTCTGAGCGGCGTGGTAGGGGTAGACGCGCAGAAATGCCCGCACCACGTCCTTGACTTCCGTACCCCTTGCCGCCGCCGTCAGTCCCTTGCCCGTGGCATCGCCCAGCACAAGCGCAACGCGGCCATCGGCCAGCGCGAAGCCGTCGAAGAAGTCCCCGCCGACCGCTTCGCCCTGGCTCTCCTGTGCTGCCGAGTAGAGCGTTGCCACCGACAGGTCTTTAAATGCGTCCTCCGCGATCCCCAAGAGGAGCGGGCGCTGCAGGGCCAGAGCGATCTGGTGTTCCCGCTCGTATTCCGCCTGAAGCTTCTCCTTCACGGCCCTGCGCTCCGTAACATCCTCCATCACCAGAATCAGCAATTCCGTGGTGTTGCCGGGACTGTAGACCCTGCGGGCGTTAAGAATCATGATTTTACGCCCGATGCGCGGGAATGTGTGATCCACCTGGAAGTCGTCGAAGGTGGCTGTTGCGGGGATAATCTCCTCCAGCAGAGTCCGCAGGGCGGGGATGTCCCACTGGCCGTCGCCCAGATCATAAACGCATCGGCCCATCGTTTCTTCGACGTCCACTTGGAAGGTCCGGTAGAAGGCGCGATTGGCGGACTGCACGCGCAGGGCGGTGTCCAGGATGAGGAGCGGTTCGCGCACTGTGTCCACAATACTCTGCGCGAAATACTGGATGTCTCTGACGAATTCGTGTGAGTTTGACATATCATGGCTACTATGCCATGTTTCACGGTAATTATCACGTGTTATTATCATGTGTTCAGGCTCCCCAGTGATGGTCGGGGAGAGAGCTTCCCCCTGGCAGGCGCGGGAGAAACTCTGCCGTCCGGTGGGATAGGAACGACAGGGATACGGCGGCGTTTAAGCGCCGTCATGGTCGCGAACGGTGTTCCTCCCGGCGGTAGAATATGTCTTTTGCCACCTCGGCAGCGATCACATAACAGACGACGATCATTCCGAGCGCCGGCAGGAACACGCCTGGCATAGGCGCCAAGCCAAGCAGGGCGGCGAGCGGCGTGTAAGGCAGGGCCACGACGAGAGCGACAATCGCCAGGGTGGCGAGGAGCAGCGACCGGCTGGGGCGGCTGCGCCAGAAGCGCTTGCGGGTGCGCACGACCAGCACGATCAGGGCGGCGCTGGACACGCTCTCGACGAACCAGCCGGTGCGGAACTGGGCCGTGCCGGCGCGCATCACGAGGAGCAGGACGCCGAAGGTGAGGTAGTCGAACGCCGAGCTGACCAGTCCAAAGAGGACCATGAACCGCCGGATGAACCCGATGTCCCAGCGGCGCGGGCGCTCCACCATCTCCGGGTCCACGCTGTCGCCCGCAATGGCCATCGCCGGGAAGTCGGTCAGCAAGTTCGTCAACAGGACCTGCTTGGGCAGCAGCGGCAGGAACGAGAGGAACAGCGACGCCCCGGCCATGCTGAACATATTGCCGAAGTTCGCGCTGGTCGCCATGAAGATGTACTTGAGCGTGTTGGCGAACGTCACGCGGCCCTCGCGGACGCCCGCCGCCAGCACCGCCAAATCTTTCTCCAACAGGACGATGTCGGCGGACTCCTTGGCGACGTCCACCGCGCCCGCCACCGACAGGCCCACGTCGGCGGCGTGCAAGGCCGAGGCGTCGTTGATGCCGTCGCCCATGTAGCCCACGACGTGTCCGGCCTTCTGCAAGGCCCGGATGATGCGCTCCTTCTGGTTCGGCTCGACTTCGGCGAACACGTCGGTCGCCGGGGCGCGCTGGGTCAGCGCCTCCTGGCTCATGGCGTGCAGGTCGGGACCGGACAGAATCTGCGGGTCGGTCATGCCCGCCTGCCTGCTGACCGTCGCCGCGACGAGCGCATTGTCCCCGGTGATGATTTTGACGGCGATGCCCAGCCCGCGCAGCGCCCCCAGCGACTCCACGATGCCGCTTTGCAGGGGGTCGAACAGGACCAGGAACCCGGCGAAGGTCATATTCGTTTCGTGGTCTTTGCCGATATTGGTGTCCGCGCCCACGTCCCGAAAAGCGATGCCGAGCGTGCGGAAGCCCTGGGCGCTCAGTGCCTCGTACTGAGTTTGGATATGGGCGCGCAGCGGGTCGAGCGGCGCGGTCGTCCCCGATGCGTCCGTTTGGGCGGTCGCGCAGACTTCCAAGATGTTGGCGAGCGCGCCCTTCGTCACCATCAGGTGCGTGTCGGGACGCCCCGCGTCTTTTTTCGCCACCAGCACGCTCAGGCGCTTGCGGACGAAGTCGTAGGGTTCCTCGTCAAGCTTGGTGTACGCCTTAACGTCCAGCGCGCGGAAGTTGATGATGGCCTGGTCAATCGGGTTGGCGTAGCCGGTCTGGAATGTGGCGTTCAGGAAGGCGAGCAGCAGCGCCGAGTCGCTGTCCGCCCCGGCAACGTCCACCGCGCCATGCAGTTTGACCGTCCCTTCGGTCAGCGTGCCGGTCTTGTCCGTACACAGCACGTCCATGCTGCCGAAGTTCTCGATGCTGGCCAGCCGCTTGACGATGACTTTCTGGGCGGCCATGCGCTTGGCGCCGTGCGCCAGGTTGATGCTGATGATGGCCGGGAGCAATTGCGGCGTCAGCCCGACCGCCAGCGCGAGCGAGAACAGCAGCGACTCCAGCGCCGGGCGGCCCAGATAGAGGTTGACGGCGAGGATCGCCAGCACCATGAGCAGCGTCACCTGCATCAGCAGGTAGCCGAAGTGCCGGATGCCGCGCTCGAACTCGGTTTCGGGCGCCCTCTGCCCCAGCGTCTGCGAGACGAGGCCGAACTCGGTCGCGCGGCCCGTGTGGACGGCGACGGCGGTCGCGGTCCCGCTGACGACATAGGTTCCCATGAACAGCGTGTTGGTCCGCTGCGCCAGGGCGGTTTCCGGGGGCAGCACGCCCGCGCTTTTTTCAACCGGGAAGGTTTCGCCCGTCAGGGTCGCTTCGTTGACGAACAGGGCGTTCGACTCCAAAATGAGGCAGTCGGCAGGGATGGCGTCCCCGGCATTGAGGAGAATGACATCGCCCGCGACGACGTCCTGCGTCGGGATGTCTACGGACTTGCCGTCGCGCTCGCAGGTCGCCTTGATCTGGACCACGGCCAGCAGTTTCTGCACGGCGTCCGCCGCCCCCCGCTCCTGCCAGAAGCCGAGCAGGCCGCTGACCAGGACGATGGCGAGGATGATGCCCGCGTCCACCGCGTCCCGGAGGAACAGGGACAGCAGGGCGGCGAAGATCAGGATCAGGATGATCGGGCTTTTGAACTGGGACAGCAGCAGGACGATCCGGCTCGTATTCCCCCGGCCTTCGCGCAGTCCGCCCCCGCCCCGCGCCAGCCGCGCGCCCGCCTCGGCGTCGGTCAGCCCTTCCGCCGTCGTCCCCAGCGTCGGCAGCAACTGCGCGACAGGGACGCTCCAGAACGCATCGGCCAGTCCGCCCGGCTTTGCGGGACTTCCCTGAGAGGAGACGCTCATCGTGATTAACGGCTTTCCGAAGGCAAGTGAGTCTTTGCCTTCTGTCGGAGGGCTTACTTGCTATGCATTTCCCGCCAGCAGCGCCACCGTTTCGCGGGCGATCTGGCGTTCCTCGTCGGTGGGGATCATCCAGACGGGGATGCGGCTGCCGTCGGCGCTGATGCGGGTCTCGCCCTGCGCCGCTGCGTTTCGGCCAGCATCAATGCCGATGCCGAAGAACTCCAGGCCTTCGCAGATGCGTGCCCGCATCGCGGCGGAGTGTTCACCGATACCGCCGGTCAGGGCGAGCGCGTCCATCCCGCCAAGCGCGGCGGCATAGGCCCCGATGTATTTGCGGACGCGGTAGGCGAAGACGGCCAGCGCCAGTTCCGCCCGCGCGTCGTGCGCCCCGGCGGCCTGTTCCAAGTCCCGCACGTCGCCGCTGCGCCCGGACAGGCCCTTTAGCCCGCTCTGATGGTTGAGCAAGTCGTCCAAATCCGCCGGGGTCATGTTTTGCGCGCGCAGAAGATACAGCAGCAGGCCGGGGTCCACGTCGCCCGACCGGGTTCCCATGACGAGCCCTTCCAATGGCGTCAAGCCCATGCTGGTGTCCACGCTTCTGCCGTCCTGGAGGGCGCAGACGCTGGCGCCGCTGCCCAGGTGGCAGGTGATGAGCTTTGTGCCGTCCGGCCCGCGCCCCAGGCGTTCAATCAAACGCTCGGAGATGTAACGGTGGGAAAGTCCGTGGAAACCGTAGCGACGCAGGCCCAGCCGGTCGGACAGTTCCCAGGGCAGGGCATAGCGCCAGGCGACTTCGGGCAGCGTCTGATGGAACGCCGTGTCAAAGACGGCCACGTTCGGCGCGTCCGGCAGGGCGCGCTGCGCCGCCTCGATCATGGCGACTTCGGTGGGGTTGTGCAGCGGGTCCAGGCCTGCCAGCGCCCGAAGTTCGTCCAGCACACCGGGCATGATGCGTGTCGGCATAACGAACCTAGCCCCGCCGTGGACGACGCGGTGGCCGACGGCGTTTATTCCCTGTGCCCGGCACGTCTCGATGGCTTTCTGGGCGGCCTGCACGATGCCATCGCCGCCGGGGTGGTCTAGGCTGCCCTCGGTCAGCACGTCTTCGGCGGGCATCGTAAACAGTTTATATTTCAGCGTCGCGCTGCCCGCGTTCAGGGTGAGAATGTTCATAGATTTCCCTTTACGAAAAAATAGCTCTGGTCATGCGGCTTCGCGGCTTGAGAGAAAGCGGAGGGCAGCAATCCCAGCACCGAGAGGCAGCCAGAAGGTAATACCTCGGTATGCCAGGGCGAGAGTGGCCGCCGCCGCCGGCACGATTCCCAGGGAAACAAAGACCAGACTGTACGCGCCTTCCACCAGGCCGATCCCGCCTGGAATGGGCGAGGCGATCCACACCAGGGTCCCAACCGCGTAGGCGGTCGTGACTTTCCAGAGCGCGACCGGCAGACCGAACGCCTGAATCACGGCGAAAAGGCAGAAGATCCGTAGGAGATGCCCAGCGAGCGCCAGAAGAAAGAGAATGGCAAGCCCCCGCGGATTCCGGCGGGCTATCGTGATGCCTTCGATCAGCCGCTGGTTCATCCGTTCCGCCCAATCCTCCGACAACGACCAGGGAAGGCCCGTGGCGTGACAGAAACGATTCCACAGGCTTTGCAGAGCGATGAGGATGCGGGCTATGGGTTGCGGCTTCCAGAGCAGGAAAACGACGGCCACACTCAGCAGGAGGCAGAGCAGCGATACAACATACCCGGCGGCGACCTCGAAGTGCTGCACGTCCCGATGGACGGCCAGCAAGAGAAAGCCGACGACTAGAACGGCTATGAACGAGAAGAATTCAGCCACCTCAGCCAGCGAGACGCCCAGCGCCACCTGGGTCGGCGACTGTCCGTGGCGCCTGGCGAATGAGAAGAAGAGGCTCTGGTCGGCCAGAAACTCGGAAGGCACGACCACGCTCAGCGTCTGTGCGCCCAGCAGGACGGGTACGACGGAAAGGGCCGGGATCTGTGATCCTGTCAGGCGGAATGCGCGGCTGAAATAGTACGCCTCGTTAAGAAAGCAGAGCGCCTCCGAAACTGCCGCGACGAGCAGCCAGGGCCAGCGGCCGGAGCGCAGGGCATGAGTGAGACTGTCCAACTCATGCCGATGGAGGTAGAGAAACCCGCTGATACCGATCAAGAGAAAAACGACGACCACCGTCCGAAACGTTTTTGACCGGGATCGCGGGAGTGGCGTAGTCATCCTGACGTCCATTCTTAGCGCCCCGTGCCGCCAGGAAGTTCTGCGACCCGCGTATGTGATGGTTCTGTCTGTGCTTCGAAGCCGGAGATGACATCGAACATCTCCTCGTCAATGGAACTCTGGCGCTCGCGGTTGAACGTCCGACGGAGGCCGTTCAAGAGTTCGTTGATGTTCTTCTCGGCCCGCTGCATCGCGGCCAGGCGGCTCGCGTTTTCACTCGCGAGGGACTCCGCGCAGGCGCGGAACAGCGAGACGAACAGATACTCGTGGACCAGCGCCCGCAGCGTTTCCTGGCCGTCGCCGATGACTTCGGGCAAATTGACGGTCGGCCAGCGGATGGCGCTCAGGCCGCGCCGCCACTGCCGGTCGAGCGGCAGAAGGCGCAGGCTCTGCGGCCCGTAGAGCGCCTCCGACTTGGGGCCGTTGTGAAAGATGTACAGCGGCGAGGTTCCCTCCTTCGCGCGCTGCGCTTCGGTCTCCACAAGGATCTGCCCAACGAGCGGTGTGATGGCTTCAATGGAGGTCGGGACCGTGAAGAGGCCCGCCGGCGCGAGGTCCCCATCCGCCAGACGCGCGTGAATCCGCTCGCCGACCGCCCACACGCGCTTTTTGCCCGGCAGAGCCGCGAGCGCGCTCACGACGAACCTTGCCAGCACGTCGTTGAACTGGCCGACCAGTCCCTGGTCTGAACCGAAGACGATCACACGGGTTGTCCCCGTCTCCGCCCGCTCGTCTTGCTCCGCGATGTCCGGCCCGTACTGCCGCAGGCAGACGGACAGGCCGAGTTCCACGGCGCAATAGTAGTCGCCTACCGCCAGCACGGACCTCTCATACTGCCCGATGCTGCTCGCGGCCAGGGACTTCATCGAGCGCACCACGGATTCGAGGTCTTCCGCGCCGCCGATCTTGCCGCGCAGGGTTTCCAATGTGTCGCTCATGACGTCTTCGTTTCCGTAGCGACTTCAGCCTCAGCCTGGAAGGGCGTGAGCGCCTGGCCGGCGACCTGGAGAAGCGCCGCGCGGTCGGCATCGTCCAGCGTGTCAGCGGTGGAAAACCGCGCGACGACGTCCGCCGGGATGTTCGCCGCCGACGCGCGTAGCGCGATCTCGGCGTCACCCATCTTTTCGAGCGACACGGCGTCGAAGAGGCCGTCGGTCAGCGCCGCCAGCACGAGGATCTGTTCCGGCAAAGACACAGGCTCCGATACCGGCTGCTTGAGGCAGGCGCGGATCCGCTGCCCGTGGTCAATGGTCTTCTGCGTGTTCGCGTCGAGGCGGGTGCCGAATCGGGCAAAGCTTTCCAGCTCAGTGAACTGGGCGTAGGCGAGTTTGAGATTGCCTGTGACCGCCCGGTAGGCCGCCCGCTGCGCCTTGCCGCCGACACGGGAGACGGATTTGCCGACATCCACGGCGGGCATCACGCCCAGTTCGAAAAGACTGGGCGAGAGGTAGATCTGGCCGTCCGTGATGGAGATCAAATTCGTCGGAATGTAGGCGGAGATGTCCTGTGCCTCGGTCTGGATGATTGGAAGCGCGGTGAGCGAGCCGCCGCCCAGGTCAGCGCGGAGGTGGGTCGCCCTCTCCAGGAGCCGCGAATGAATATAAAAAATGTCGCCGGGGAACGCCTCGCGGCCCGGCGGGCGGCGCAGCAGCAGCGAAAGCTCGCGATAGGCGCGGGCGTGGTTGGTCAGGTCATCGTACACGATCAGGACGTCCCGGCCCGCCTCTATGAAATGCTCCGCAATGCTGGTCGCGACGTAGGGCGCGATGTAGGCCAGGCCCGGTGGTGCGTCTCCCTCGGTCATGACGACGACGGTGTAGTCCATCGCGCCCGCATCGCGCAGATTGGACACGACTTTCGCCACGGCAGACGCGCGCTGGCCGATAGCGCAGTAGACGCACAGCACGTTCTGGCCGCGCTGGTTGAGGATGGCGTCAATCGCGATGGCGGACTTGCCGGTCTGCCGGTCTCCCAAAATCAGTTCGCGCTGGCCGCGCCCGATGGGAACGAGCGCGTCAATGACCTTGATGCCCGTCTGCAGGGGGACGGTGACGGGGGCGCGGTCCATGATCGGCGGGGCCGGGCGCTCAATCGGCAGGCGCTTATCAACGGGGATCGCTCCGCC
>CAZZVX010000221.1:0-8429 GCA_964657535.1 Armatimonadota bacterium
TTCTTTTCTGTTCTGGGTGAGTGGTCTTTCGCCCGTGCTCATAAATCTCCACCGCCGTAGACGCTTTCGGCGGAGAACTTTCGGACCTCGCGGATGAACGTCTCCATGATCTCGACCTCCGCGTGGGTGAATTCCTCAATCAGCCGGGACTCCACGGCAATGGCGGTATCAGGCAGCAAAGCATTGAGGTCGTCCTCGCGGACAACTAAAAACGCGGCTGCCTCACCCAGCGTGTACCATGTCTGCGGTACGGGCTCCGTGGAAGGCACGTCCTGTGCCTGCGTCGTTTTTTTCATCGGTGTCCTCCTGACGATCACTTGCCGGCGCAGGCACGGCGGCGCCGGCTTACGCCCCCATCGCGCGTACAATGTTTTTTGAAAGAACAACGTGTTCCTTGAACGCGGTCAAAGCCAGATCGGCCAAATTGCGTCCGTGCAGCTCCGCCACGTCGGAGGCCTCGGCAGAGTTCTTCAGGTAGGACTCTGCCAAGTCACGCAGAAACTCATGGTTGGCAAGCTCGGCGGCCATATAGACTTTGTCAAAGTCCGCGCCGTGTGGAGTCGCCGTGAGCGCTGCGATCAGGTCCTGCCCCGCGCTGTCCATCGGCGGGACGGGAGTGTTCAGCCTCCCCAAAATGGCTGTTACGGCCATGGCTTCGCGCAGCTCAAAGTTGGCGAACTGCCGGGTGTCGGGATCGGTGGCTTTGTCCACCGCGATCCGACTCGCGGCTGCCGAAAGCGTGGCCGGCCCCATCACCCCCTGGGAAAATTGGGCGACGGTCTTTGCGTCGGGCGTGGGCATCGGGTAATCATGCCCGGAGTCGGCTTCGGGCTGCCTTGTCCCGTCGGCTGCCTGTGCAATATTCGTTTCCACTGTCGTCATCACGATCTCCTGTCGTTTCTCAAAGAAAGCGTTTTCGCTCGCCGCCATGATTGGCTTGCGGTATCATTATTGCCTTTGTACGTCAGCCAAAGGTTCCTTAGCATGGCGAAAAACGTTCCGGGGTGCGGCAGGAAAAACATTCCCCGCCCCCGAACCCTGTCCGACTGCTGTTCTTGAACGGGACAGTGTTTGCACCGGGAGCAATCCGCCATGACCGACCCAAAAACCGCAGCGGCGTTGACACTCACGCTGTTCGGTCCGATGCAGGTACTCGTGAAGGGACTGCCCATACCCCACCTGCGCTCTCGAAAAGCCCTGTGGCTGCTGGCGCTGCTAGCCCTGCGCGGGGGCCGCCCCGTGGAGCGCGGATGGCTCGCCGATACCCTCTGGCCCGATGCCGACCCGGAGCAGGCGTTGGCCGGCCTGCGTACCGTCCTCAGCGAACTGCGCGCGGCGCTGGGCGGCGCAGGAGAGCGGATCCAATCGCTTGGTCGGCACACACTCCGGCTGGATTTGACGGGCGCTGACGTGGACGTGTCGGCCTTTGACGCAGCCATCGCCGAGAAGACTCCGGCAGCCCTGGCGCGGGCGGCGGCGCTCTACACCGGGCCGCTGCTGGAAGGCTGCGCCGAGGAATGGGTTGGGCAGGAGCGCATCGCGCGTGAGCAGGACTGCCTGCGGGCGCTGCTGGCGCTGGCGGACACCGCCCTGGCGACGGGAAACCACGCGGCGGCGGGCGATTTCTACCAGCGAGCCGTCGCTCTCGACCCCTGGCGGGACGCCGCGCGGCAGGGGCTGATGGAATCTCTATCGCGCGGCGGCAGCGTCAATGCCGCTCTGCAGGTCTACCGAGAGTTTGTCGCCCTCCTGCGCGACGACCCCAAAGCCGCGCCGGATGAACAGACACGCGCCCTCTATGCCCGCCTGCGCGCCGAGGCCCGCCGTCAGTCCGCCGGCCCTTCCAGGCTCGCCACCCAGGAGATCGTCCCCGTCCCGGCAGTCACGGGCTACCTGCCTCATTCCCTGACGGACCTGGTCGGACGCGAAGACGAAAGCCTTGAAGTCACGGCACGGCTACGCCGGTCGCGGCTCGTGACGCTGACCGGGCCGGGCGGCATCGGCAAGACCCGCATGGCGCTGGCAGTTGCCGCCGAGGCCGCCCCCGATTATGCCGACGGCGTCTGGTTGGTCGCGCTGGATTCGCTCGCTGACGGCGCGCGGGTTCCGGCGCAGATCGCAAACGTATTGGAGCTGAAGGAAGAGGCATGCCGGTCACTACTGCAGATTCTGACGGATTACCTTCGCTCCAAGCGTCTGCTGCTGGTCTTGGACAACTGCGAACACCTTCTGGCCGCCTGCGCCCAGGCCGCCGGGCATCTCTTACGGGAATGCGCCGAGGTACGCATCCTCGCCACCAGCCGGGAGGCGCTGGGCGTCACGGGCGAGGCAGCCTGGGCCGTGCCGGGGCTGACCGTGCCGGACCCCGCCCACCTGCCGCCGGCACGGGCGTCGCTGATGCGCGTTCTGGCCGGGTACGAAGGGGTCCGGTTGTTTGTGGAGCGGGCGCAATCGGTGCAGAAGACCTTTGCCCTGACGGCGGACAACGGACGGCTGGTGGCCGAGATCTGCGCCCGTCTCGGCGGGCTGCCGCTCGCCATCGAACTGGCCGCCGCGCGGGTCAAAGTGCTGACCGTGGGGCAGATCGCAGCCCGACTGGACGACTACCTGGGCCTGCTGACCGGCGGAAGCCGCGTGGCCCCCACGCGCCAGCAGACGCTGCGGGCGACGCTCGATTGGTCCTACAACCTGCTGGACGAGGCAGAGCGGTGTCTGCTGGCGCGGCTGTCGGTCTTCGCCGGCGGGTGGACATTGGAAGCCGCCGAGGCCGTGTGCGCGGGCGACGGCATCCAGACGGGGCAAATTCTGGACCTGCTCGCCTCTCTCACGGACAAGTCGCTGGTCGTGTTTGAAGAGCGCCCGGAGGCAGGCGACGGGCGTTACCGTCTGTTGGAGATGGTGCGGCAATACGCGGCAGCTCAGTTGGCACCCGGCGGCGAGACGGAGCATTTCAAAAAGCAGCATCAAAACCATTACCTGACTTGGGCGGAAGTGATTGAGCCGAAACTGCGACGCGCCGAGCAGCAAAAATGGCTGGACTGTCTGGAAGTGGATCATGCCAACTTTCAGGCAGCGCTCGCCTGGCAGGGGCAGGATGCCGACGGGCCAATGATCGGCCTGCGCCTGGCAGGCGCGTTGTGGTGGTTCTGGTACGTGCGCGGCTACCTAAGCGAAGGACTGCAAAACCTCTCGCGCGTGTTGGAACCGGAAGGCGCTCAGAACCCGACCCCGGCGCGCTCCAAAGCCCTGACCGCCGCCGGAACTTTGTCCTGTATTCAGGGTGACTATCTCGCAGGACGAACATACTTTGAGGAAAGTCTGAGTATCGAGAGGCATTTGGGAAGTCGTCAAGAGATCGCCGTGACACTTGGCAACCTGGGCAACATCGCGCTTGATCAGGGCCGGTACGAATCGGCGCGAGCGCTGTTTGAGGAGAGTCTCGTCGTCTTTCGCGACCTGGGCCGCCGCCATCTGACGGCCGCTTCGCTCGGCAACCTGGGCCAAGTGGCCTACGCCCTGGGCGAGCATGGCGCGGCGCAGACGCTTCACACGGACGCCCTGCACATCTTCCAGGAACTGGAGGACCGGCAGGCCATTGCCTTGACCCTGGACAGTCTCGGCCAAGTCGCTTGCGCCCGCACCGATCTTGTTTCCGCGCAGGCGCTGCACGAGGAAAGCCTCAGTCTGTTCCGAGACCTGCAGGACCTGGGCGGCATCCCAAAATCGCTGATTGGGCTGGGGAATGTCGCTCGGCAACGAGGTGATTATGCGCAGGCGCAGGCTCTGTTTCTTGAGAGTCTGAAAATCAGCCGGAATACCCGCGACAAAAAGGCTTTGGCGGACGGCTTGATGGAACTAGGGACCCTGTTGCTGACGCAGTCCGTTGCGATAAAGGCCGTGCGGTTATGGGCCGCCGCCGCGACCTTGCGGGAAAGTGTCGGCTTGGCGCTGTCCCCTTACGATTGTAAGAGACAGGATCAGCACGTCGCCATGGCCCGCGCGGCATTAGGTGACGAGGCATTTACCTCCGCCTGGGAATCGGGATGTGCCTTGACCCAGGAGCAAGCGGTGGCCACTGCGCTGGAAGAATGAACTATGTTGTTCAAGGATTGTCATTGCTGGGGAAAAGTCGGCTCTGCGGCACGATCTCTTTGGCCTGACTGGCGCTGGCCCACCACAAGCGAATCTTGCCCGGCGGGGTGCCGTTCTCGAAATAATCCAGGCGGATAGCGTATTTGCGCCCGGCGATCAGAGAAATCGTCCCCTCGCGCTCCGTGGCCTTGTGGTGCTGCCAGTCGTCAATCACGGCCTGGCCGTTGATCCACAAGCGCGAGCCGTCGTCCGAAAGCGTCGAAAACGTGTACGTTTCGGTATACCGGGGAGAGATTTGCCCGGTCCAGCGGACGCTGTAAGCCGACCGGGACGGCATCTGCTGCGCGTCCGGCGTCGAGTCCGGCCAGTTGAAGTCAATGTCCGGGTCGGCGCGCGTGAAGGCCACGGTCTGAAAGTCTATGCCCCGATAGTATTCGCCGAACAGCCCCGTGCCGTCGCCGGAAAGGTTCGTCGCCATCTGGCCCGTGTCGCCCCCGCCGCCGTCCGCCGTCGCGTCCGTCGGCGTCCCGACATCGCCCTCGCTCGGCGGCACGATCACCGTTCCCTGCGCGCTGTGCGATCCGGTCGCCACCGGCGGCTTCGGCGCGGGCGGCGTCTTCCGGGGCGCGATGTGTGGCAAGGGCGCTTTGCGCGGGCTGGGGTGGGGCGTCGGGTGCGGCACGGGCCGCGAGACGCGGCGCACGACTTGGCGTATTCGCGCCGGGTGGGGTGGGGGCGGCAGTTTCGGGCCTGGGTGCGTCTTCGGCTTCGGCGGCGCGTGAGGAACCGGCGGCTTCCGATAGAGTTGAATCCGCAGCATACGCTCCAGCGGCGTGACGTGCGGAGTCCCGTACAGGTCGGCGCGACTCAGCCAGAGCAGCAGCAGGCCGTTGACCAGCAGGGACGCGACAAAACAGCGTCGCAGTAATCTGTCGCCGAACATCAGCGCCGGTGCCTCCTCCAAAAGCCCCTACACTCTTTGAGCGGCAACGGGGGCAAATGTTTCACGGGGTTGCCTGCCGAACAAAATCCAAAATCGCCGCCGCCGGGCGCGCGCCCGCCGTCCGGGCCACTTCCCGCCCGCCCGAAAACACCGCCATCGTCGGGATGGACTGCACGCCGAACCGCTGACCGAGCATCGGCAGCGCCTCCGTGTTGACTTTGGCGACCACAAATCGGCCTCCGCTCGCCGCCGCCACTTTTTCCAGTTCCGGCGCGACCATTCGGCACGGCCCGCACCAGGGCGCCCAGTAATCCACCACAACGGGGACAGGGGACGCGCCGATCAAGCGGTCGAACTGCGCCGCGCTATGAACATCCAGGGGCGCGTCGGGCGGCGGCAGCGCCGCTTGACACTTCCCGCACTGCCCCGTATCACCTAAATGGGCGAACGGAACTCGATTCTTCTGCCCGCAGTTCGCGCAGGCCAAGACCACGCCCTTGTCATCCATCATTGCCTTGCTCATCACTCAATACCCTTGCTCAAAATCCACGACGTTTTCCAGCGGCTCATTGTTCACAAACCGCCGCAGGTTGTCCAAAAAGATGGCCTTCTGACGGGCGCGCAGGCTCGCCGTCCCGCCGGACGAATCGTGCGGCGCCATGAAGACATTCGGCATCTCCCACAGCGGGCTGACCGCAGGCAGCGGCTCCTGGGCGAACACGTCCAGACACGCCCCCGCGATCCGCCCGCTCTGCAGCGCCGCGATCAGCGCCGGCTCGTCCACCAGCGCGCCCCGCGCGATGTTGATCAGCCAGGCCGTCGGCTTCATTCCGCCCAACTGCTCCGCGCCCAGCAGTGCCTTTGTTCCTTCCGTCAGCGCGGCAGCCAGAACGACATAATCGCTTTCGCGCAGCAGACGTTCCAGCCCGGCTTCGCCCGTCAGCACAACATCTACCGACGCCACCGGCGCGTCGTGACGCCGCAGGCCGAGCGTCCTCATGCCGAAGGCTTTGGCCCGCGCCGCCACGCCCCGGCCAATCGGCCCCAGCCCGACAATGCCCACCGTCTGCCCGAACAGTTCCTGCTGCGTCACTGACTGCCACTCGTGCGCGCGCTGACTCGCCATCAACTCCGGCAGCCGCCGCGCCGTCAGCAGCATCCACGCCAGCACGAACTCCGAAATGGCGATCTCGAACGCCGGGCCGGAGTCCGTGACCGTGAGGCCGTGCTTGGCGCGCACGGCGGGCGTCAGCACATGGTCCACGCCCGCGCTCGCCGTGTGCAGCCAGCGCACTCTCGGCCCCTGCGCCGCCAGGTCCGCGAAGCGTCTCCCCGCGACCCAGCGCAGCACGGCGACCGCGTCCGGCAGCGCGCCCACCGGCGCGTCGTTTTCCGCATACGGGCGCAACTCGGCCCGCGGCGCGACGGCGCGGGCCGCCTCGGTCATCTCGGCGTGAAGTTCATCTGGAACCAGGACAATCATGGCCTCGGTTATACCCCATTCTTGACAATGGCTCGCCGAACGGCTATAATACGCCTGTCACTATGGCTGTTGTCACTCTTTATTCCAAACCGGGCTGCCACTTGTGCGTTGATGCGCGGGAAGCGCTGGAGCGCGTCCAGAAGGGGCAGCCGTTTGAACTCGAAGAAGTTAACATCGAGGACGAACCCGGCCTGCTCGCCGACTACGGCGAACAGATCCCCGTCGTCCTGCTCAACGGCACATTTTTATTCGAGTACGCCGTTGACGAGGCGCGTCTGCGCCAGCTGCTCAAAGAAGTCCACTAAAGGAGAAAACCCGATGCGAATCCGTGCCAAAGAACTCAACCGCGCCCGCAAGCGCGCCGAAGAGCGACACAAAGCCCGCCACCAGGTCCCGGCCAAGCCCGCGCCCGCCTCGCCCGCCCCCCGCCGCAAGTAACGCGCCCGTTCCGGAGACCCGCCGATGGACATCCTGACCGACTCGGAACGCCGGCAGATTCACCGCGAGGAGCGCATCTCGCACAGCGAAGTCGAGATCATCAAGTTCCGCGACAACCGGACGCCCCTCGTCGTCAAGCTCGTCACGGGGGAAACCCTGGAAGGCGCGATCCGCTGGTACGACACCCGCGCCCTGCGCCTCGTCCAGTCCGACCGCTCCGAAGTCACGGTCTATCTCCAGGCCATCGCCTACTACCGCACCCGCACTTGAAATAAAAAACCGACAGCCCCCGATGCACTCAAGCATCGGGGGCTGTTTCGCTTTCGCAAAACGTGGAGGCGCCGAGCGGAATCGAACCGCTGCATAAAGGTTTTGCAGACCTCTCCCTTACCACTTGGGCACGGCGCCGGACAACAAAAAAATCGAACCGAAAGAGCGGGAGACGAGATTCGAACTCGCGACATCTTGCTTGGGAAGCAAGCGCTCTACCACTGAACTACTCCCGCACTGGCTTTATTATAGCGTCACGCGCGGGGTTTGTCAAGACGCGGAAACACCGGCGCGAAAAATCGGGTATCATACAGTAGCCGTGAGGCATCAAGATTGGGCGCGACCGTGAGGCGAATCCGATGATCCTGAAACTGTCCCCGGACTCGCCCGAAGACGGCGTGCCGGACACCGGACCGTTCCGCCTTCTCGTTGAGGGCGTGACCGACTACGCCATGATCCTGATGGACGGGGATGGGCTGATCCTGCACTGGAACGCCGGCGCGCAGGCCATCTTCGGCCATGAGGCGGCGGAAGTGCGGGGGCAGCCCGCTGACATCATCTTCACGCCCGAAGACCGAAGCGCCGGCGTCCCCCAAAGTGAACTGCAGAAGGCGGCGGAGCAGGTCCGGGCGCAGGACCTGCGCTGGCACCTCAAAAAAGACGGCTCCCGCTTCTGGGCCGACGGCGTCCTCACCCGGCTGGCCCAGCCCGAAGGCGCACCCCTTCGGTTCGCCAAAGTGCTGCGCGACGCCACCGGCGACAAGCGCAGCGAGGAAGTCACGCAGCAGCGGGCGCGCACCGCCCGCCTGATCGCCGATGTCGGCCTAGCCCTCACCACCCGCCACACGCTCGCCGGAATGCTGCAAAGCTGCACCGAGGCAGTCGTGACGCATCTGGACGCCGCCTTCGCGCGGGTCTGGACTTTGGACGAAACCGAAAACGTCCTGGTCTTGCAGGCCAGCGCCGGCCTGTACACCCACCTCGACGGCCCCCACGGGCGCGTCCCCGTCGGCCGGTTCAAGATCGGGCTGATCGCCCAGGAGCGGCGGCCCCATCTGACCAACGCCGTCATCGGCGATCCGCGCGTCAGCGACCAGGACTGGGCGCGGCGCGAAGGCATGGTCGCCTTCGCGGGCTACCCGCTAGTCGTGGAAGACCGTCTGGTCGGCGTGCTGGCCCTGTTCGCCCGGCATATGCTCCCCG
>CAZZVX010000222.1:0-3322 GCA_964657535.1 Armatimonadota bacterium
CTCTTTTTAGGACTGCTCGCCTTCCTTTCGGCTTTTGCCGCCCCCACCCGCGCCGCGACCATCTATGTTCCCGCCGACCAGCCGACCATCGCCGCCGCTTTGAGCGTCGCCGTCAATGGCGACACGATTATCGTCGCTGATGGCACCTACGACGAGCATGGCCTTTCCACAGCAGGCAAGGCGGTCACGCTGGAGTCGGCGCACGGCCCCGCGCACTGCATCATTGACGGGCAGCAGAAGGGCAGCGTGTTCTATCTCCACTCCCATGAGAAGAGTACAACTGTTATTCAGGGCTTCACTATACAAGATGGCAGTGGGACATTCGATAGTGAAGGCGAAAACTATTATGGCGGTGGTATGTACGTCTCAAGCAGTTCCCCTACCATCACCGACTGCATCTTCACAAATAATAAATTGAGCGACAGCGGAAGCGGCAGATGCCACGGCGGTGGTATGTACCTTTACCTCAGTTCCCCTATCATCACCGACTGTATGTTCACAAACAACAGCATAGATAGGGGAGGCGTGGGCGGGGGCCTGTCTGTGGGCAGTGGTTCCCCCACCATCACCGACTGCACCTTCACCGGCAACAGCACGGGTTCCTACGGCTATGGCGGCGGCGGCGACGTAGATTCGGCTCCCGGCTCAGGTGGCGTTGAAAGTTCCCCCACATTCACCAACTGCACATTTGCAAATAACAGCGATGGTTCCAACGGGCATCCTGGCACTGTCGGCGGTATTTATTTGTCTGTCAATACTTGCACCATTACCGACTGCACCTTCACCGGCAACAGCTCGTTCCAAGCCTACGCTGGCGCGCTGTTTCTGGACGGAGGCTCAATCACTATCACCGACAGCATCCTCTGGGGCGACAGTAGCCCGGAGGTCTACATCAACCCTGGCAGCGGAACAACCCTCACCAAAACCTACTGCGACATCAAGGGTGTCGGCACGAACACGGCCAACAACTTCAGCGCCGATCCGCTCTTTGCCGACGCGCCCGCCGATGTGCGCCCACTGTCCGGCTCCCCCGTCATCGGCGCGGGCATTGTCGTTTCCGGCGTGACCACCGACGCCGACGGGCGAACTCGGCCCGATCCGCCCACCATCGGCGCTTACGAAGGAGCCACAGGCACTCTTGACGGGCAGGGAGTCGCGGTCAGCGCCCCGCTCGCGGTCGCCTACACCGCCCAGATTGCCACCCTGACTGATGACAATCTGACCCCGGATTTTGTCGCCGTCACCATTGATTGGGGCGACGGCACCGGGCAGGACACCATGACCGGGACGGTGACAAGCACCGGCGGCACCGGCTACGCCGTCTATGGCACGCACACCTACGCCGCCAAAGGCTCGTATTCCGTCAGCGTCGTCGTCCACGACAGCGCCGGTGCGGTCGGCTCCTACACGACCACGGCGACTGTTTACGGCCCGCCCGCCGCGCCGAAACTGACCGCCAGCACCACCTATGGCCCCATTGTCCTCACTTGGACCACGCCCACCGGCCCCGTCACCTCGTACAGTATTTACCGAGGCTTGGCGGCGAGGACGCAACGCCGCTGGTATCCGGGCTGACGACCACCACCTACACCGACCAGACTACCTCCGTCGGCACGCACTATTACTACGAAGTCGTCGCCATCAACGGCGCCGGGCCAAGCCCCGCCTCCAATGAAGCCGACGCCTACCCGCAGCCGCCCGGCCCCGTCACGCTCACGGCGACCAACCCGCACGGCAAGCCCGTCCTGAACTGGGCCGTCCCTTCCGGCTATGTCGTCAGTTACAGCGTCTTCCGGGGAACGACGGCGGGCGGCGAATCGGCCACGCCCCTTGCCTCCGGCCTGACCACGACCACCTACACCGATACCAGCGGGTACAACAGCAAGACCTACTACTACACGGTGGAAGCCGTCAACGCCGCCGGGCCGAGTCCCGTCTCCAACGAGGTGACGGCCATCCCCTACGGCGCGCCCGCCGCCCCGCATCTGACCGCCGCCACGCCCAGCGGCCCCATCGTCCTCAGTTGGACGGCCCCTACCGGCCCCGTGACGAGTTACAGCGTTTACCGAGGCACGAGCGCAGGCGGCGAAAGCGCCACCGCCCTTGCGTCCGGCTTGACGGCCAACACCTACACCGACACCAGCGCCGTCAAGGGAACGGCGTACTACTACAAGATCACGGCCGTCAACGGGGCCGGGACAAGCCCGAACTCCAATGAGGCCACGGCCAAAGCCTACGGGCCGCCCGCCGCGCCCACGCTGTCCGTCAAGACCGTTTCCGGCCAAATCTCGCTGAGTTGGACAGTGCCGACGGGGCTTGTGACGGGGTACAACCTGTACCGAGGCACGGCGGCGGGCGGCGAAACGCTGCTTGTCGGCGCGTTGACGACCACGACGTACAAGGACACCAGCGCGGTCGTCGGCAAGACGTACTATTACAAAGTCGCCGCCGTCAACAAGGCCGGAACCGGCGCGTTCTCCAACGAAGTCCACGTCGCCCCGCAGCCGCCGGGCGCACCGACGCTTTCCGCCAAAACGACCACCGGGCAGGTCATCCTGAGCTGGACCGTGCCGACCGGAACCGTCGTCAGTTACAGCGTCCTCCGAGGCACGGCGGCAGGCGGCGAGGGTAACACGCCGCTGGCATCGGGCCTGTCCGCCACGACCTACAAAGACACGAGCGCCGTCAAAGGCACGACCTATTATTACAAAGTCGTCGCCGCAAACGCCGCCGGGCCGGGACCCGCCTCCAACGAGGTGAAAGCCGCGCCCTATGGCCCGCCCGCCGCGCCCACGCTGTCGGTCAGCACGGCGCACGGTCCCATCGTGCTGACCTGGACGGTTCCCACCGGCCCCGTGACTTCTTACAACGTCCTGCGGGGGACGGCCACCGGCGGCGAGACGCTGCTGGTGAGCGGGCTGACCACGACCACCTACACCGACAAGAGCGCTGCTGTCGGCAAGACGTACTTCTACAAAGTCGTCGCCGTCAACGGCGCGGGAAGCGGCACGGCTTCCAACGAAGCGACGGCCACGCCGCAGGTGCCGGGGGCGCCGACCTTGAAAGCGAAACCCAACTCCGGTCAGGTTCTGCTCAGTTGGACGACTCCGACCGGCCCCGTGACGAGTTACAGCGTTTATCGAGGAACCACGCCGGGCGGCGAATCGGCGACGGCTCTCGTTGCCGGCCTGTCCACAACGTCCTACAAAGACACGAGCGTGGTTGTCGGCAAGGCCTACTATTACACGGTCAAGGCCGCCGACACGGTGGGGCTTGGCCCCGCCTCCAACGAGGCCACAGCCACGCCCTGAGCCGCCACGAT
>CAZZVX010000222.1:3332-8346 GCA_964657535.1 Armatimonadota bacterium
GTCCGCGCTTGACGGCGCGGACACCCGTTTTTGAATCCCCCAAATCAATTTTTTTGACGTTCATCGGGTTGGCACGGATTATGCATGAAGGGTCGGCATGATCGCCTGTCCACAAACTGCCGCCGTTTGTCCTCCTGGTTCCTTCCGTGAGGCTGCCGATAACCCGTGGCGCTACGGGAGTTTCGAGCATCTGCTGGCGGCGCTCGCCGAGGCGTCGGAGGCGCGCGCCCGCGCGGAAGCCTCGCCGCAGACGCCGCTGCCCTTTGTCCCTTCGCCCAGAACTTCTCGCCGTCGCCAGTCTCCGTGAATGAATTGAAGATAGAAGACCCTTCCCGTATAAATACTGCTGATATTATTCATGCAAAAACCCGAAATATGGTGTATGATAGAAGCATCATTCATTCAGGAGATCTTTTCATGCCCCAATTAGCCACCGTCGGGGAAGTGCCGGTCGTCTGGCATCCCGCCGCCGGACGTTACTTCGCCGCCGACCGCGATCATCTGTCCGCCGTCTTCGACCGCCTGCGCCCCGTCCCGGACCCGGTCGTGGTGACCACCGGCCCCGACTCCAAGCCCGGCGGGGACCGGCCCTGGGAGGGCAACGACCCCGCGACCGGGCGGCGTTATGTCGCCCGTAAGCTCAAAGGCGCGGATACGGTCCGGCTTCAGGAAGTGATTGACTGAGACCGAACAAGGCCCGAACCTCGTAAGAGGTTCGGGCCTTCGCTTTGTGACTCGCTCCGGCGGAGACTTCAGAACTGCGTCAGCGCGAGGCCGCCGCGCGCCGAGAGGACCACAGGGGGCGTTTCGGAGAAGGTGGAGGGAGCGGGGGCCTCCGTGGCCGACGCGCCACTGCCGGGGATCGGCGGCGCTAGGACGGCGGAGCGCAGCGCGTCGAGCAGCAGGACGTCGTGCTGCAGGAGGCGCGCGATGGGCTGTGATTCCGCATCCGGGACGGGCGCGACTTCCTGCACGGCGATGCCCGCCGACTCCAACTGACGCGCCCAGCCGGCGGTCAGCGCCGAAAGCGCGTGGGCCGCCGCGCTGTAGACGGCCTCGGACGCGCAGAACGTCTCCGTCTTCACGGGGGTCGGGTTGTAGACGACGATGGCGCCTTCCCCCTGACGGCGGAACAAAGGCGTGACGGCCTGGACGCCGTACAGGGCGCTTTTGACGTTGACCTGCATGGTCATGTCGAACTCGGCGTCGCTCACATCCAAAGCGCTCAGGCGCAGGACCCGGTTGACGCCATGCACGAAGGCGTCAATGCGCCCCCAGTGTTCTTCCGCCTGCCGGATCACGGCCTCCGCCTGCCCCGGCGCGGCCAGATCGGCGGTCAGCGGCAGGAGCCGGTCCTCGCCCACCTGCTTGACCAGCGCCTCGATGCGGAAGACGCGGCGGCGGGCGACCGCGATCACGAGCGCCCCTTCGTTCTGCACCAGGCGGCGTGTCAGGGCGTAGCCGACTCCGCTGGAGGCGCCGGTGACGATCACCCGTCGTCCGGCCAGCGGCTGCCCAAAGTTTTGCTGCATCTGTCTTGTTCTCCTGAACCTTGCGGCGCGTGCGCCGTGGTTGATTATCGGAAAAAACGCCCCATCTTTACAGGGTCTTCGGGAGGCTCATTCGGCATCGGCATATGCTACAATCCTGTGTCGCCCGTGCCTGTCGTTCGTCCGTAGGGAGACCGAGTCTTCCCCGGTGAAACTGATTGAGTCCATTGACTGCCAACCCGCCGACAACTCCGCCGAATCAGAGCCTGCGCCTCTTGATCGTGGACGATGACGACCGCGCCCAGGAGGTTGCGCGCCGCGCCCTGGCTGCGTCGGGTCTGTCCGTGGAAGTCGCGGGGGCCGCGACCTGCGCCGAGGCGCTGCGGGCGCTCACTGACCGCGCCTTCGACTGTGTGCTGCTGGACTTCCAACTGCCGGACGGCGACGGCCTTGATGTCCTCCGTCACATCCGGTCGGCGCGTATAGATGTCCCGGTGGTGATGCTGACCGACCACGGGGATGAGATGGTCGCGGTCGAACTGATGAAGGCCGGGGCCGCCGATTATCTGGCGAAATCCCGCCTCACGCCTGAAGCGCTGGAACGCTGCCTGCGTCACACCGTCCGGGTGCATCGCGCGGAGCAGCAGACCCGCCAGGCGAAAGTCGCGCGGCAGGACAGCGAGGCCCAATTCCGACGAGTCGTGGAGTCGAACCTGATCGGCTTCCTGTTCTGGGAAACGACCGGTCAGGTCATAGACGCCAACGACGCCTTTCTCCAGATGGTCGGGTTCTCGCGGGCAGATCTCGCGGCGGGCGGCGTGAACTGGAAGACGCTGACGCCGCCTGAGTACGCCGAACAGGACGAACAGGTCCTGGCGGAACTCGCGCGGTCGGGAACGTTCCCGCCGTTCGAGAAAGAATTCTTTCGTAAAGACGGCGGACGTGTCGCCGTGCTGGTCAGCGCCTCGTTCCTGGACGGGCCGGGGTCAAGAGGGCTGGCCTTCGTCGTGGACGTGACCGAGCAGAAGCGGGGCGCGGACGCGCAGCGCTTCCTCGCGGAAGCCGGCGACGTCCTGGCGTCTTCCCTGGACTACCCGGCGACGCTGGCCGGGGTCGCCGCTTTGGCCGTCCCGCGCCTCGCCGACTGGTGCGCGGTGGACCTGCAGGACAGGGACGGCGCCATGCGCCGCGTCGTGTCGGCCTATGTTGACCCGGCGCAGGGCAAGATCACCGATGACCGGATCAGACGCCTCCCCGGAGACGCGAGTGCGGCCGCCGGGCCTCGGCGCGTGTCCGAGACCGGACAGGCGGAGATGGTCGTCGGCGTGTCGCGCCCGCTGCTGACGCTGATCGCGCACGAAGACGCTCCCGTCATCGCCCTCTGTCAAGAAAACACGCCGTCCTACCTCTGCGTCCCCATGGTCGCCAGAGGCCGGACACTGGGCGCGATCACACTGGTCTCCTGCCCGCCGTCGCGCCCGTATGACGACACCGACCTGAGGCTGGCGGCGGAACTCGCGCGCCGCACGGCCCTGGCCGTGGACAACACGCGCCTTTTTCTGGAGACGCGGGCGCGGGCGGACCGGGAAGCCGTCGTCAATGCCATCGGGCGCGCACTGCGCGGGTCGCTCGACGCGGACGAAATCCTGAACGTCGCGACGGAGGAGGTCGGTCATCTCCTGCAGGTCAGCCGTTGCGGCTGGTACTGGCTGGCGCAAAGTCAGGACGCGCTGCAGGTCGCGCCGCAGCAGTACGCCGCCCCCGGCGTCGCGCGCTTCTCCGGCAGTTTCCCCCTCACCACGTGGGATCCGAAGGTCCTCAGCCGCTGGGCCGCCGGGGACGTGGTCTCCGTTGCCGACACGGACGCCGACGCGCAGACGGCTTCCTACCGGGAGGTCCTGCTCAGGCCGAACAGCATCCGCGCCTTCATCTCCTGCCCCGTCTTCCTGCGCGGGACGTGGGCGGGGCTGTTCGTGGTCCACCAGACGGACGGGGTGCGTGCCTGGACCCCGGACGAAGTGGCGCTTCTCCGGCAGGTCGCGGATATGCTCGCCCCGACGCTGGAGAACGCGCGCCTGTACGCCCGCGAACACCGGGTGGCCGATATGCTGCAGGCGGCGTTCATGACCAACGTCCCCGACCGGATGGCGACGCTCGACCTGGCGACGGTCTATCACGCCGGGCTGGACGAGTCGCAGGTCGGCGGCGACTTCTACGACGCATTCACGCTCTCCGATGGGCGCGTCGGGCTGGTGATGGGCGATGTCTCCGGCAAGGGCCTCAGCGCCGCCGTGCTGACGGCGACGGTCAAGTTCTCACTGCGGGCCTTCGCGGCGGAGGTCGCGTCCCCCGGTCTGGTGCTGACCCGCCTGAACCGGACGCTGCGGCACGAGTCGGCGGGGCTTGGCGAGCATTTCGTGACGCTGTTCTACGGGGTGTACGACCCGAACGCCGGGCGGCTCACCTACGCGAGCGCCGGCCACGAGACGCAGCTCATCAAGCGGCAGGGCGGCGGGACCGTGCCGCTCCACTCCAGCGGGCCGATCTTAGGCATCGCGGAACACCGTTTCGATCAGCGGACCGAACTGCTCCATATAGGCGACGCGCTGGTCCTGTACACGGACGGCTTGACCGAGGCGCGCTCGGTCCAGAGCCGCGAACTGCTGGACTTGACGCGGGTGGCGCAATTACTTGCCAGTGTCGGGCCGGAGGTCGGGGCGGGGGGGCTGGCCGCGCACCTGGAAAGAAGCGCGATGGACTGGACCGGCGGGCGGCCCCAGGACGACCTGGCCCTGCTCGTCGCGCGCCGCTCGCCCGCGTCCCAGGGCCAGGAAGTCGCCACCCTGGATATGTCACGCCCTTTCCAGGAGGCGGCCCGGCCTGAAGGGGACCTGCTGTTCGAGTTCGTCTTCCCAAGCCGCGCGGACTACGCGGCGGAGGTGCGCCAGGCGGTCGCGCACTGGATGGACACGCTGGGGTTTGACCGAAACGCCGTTGAGGACTTTCAGACGGCGGTCACGGAGGCCGTGACCAACGCCGTGCGGCACGGGTCGCCGTCCGGCCCGTCGGACCAGTTCGCCGTGACGGGGCGGCGTCCGCGCGAGGGCGCGTTCACGGTGGAAGTCACCGACAGCGGCCCCGGCTTCCCGTTCGCCGCGACGCCCCTGATGCCGGACCCCGACGCGACCAACGGGCGCGGCCTGCCCTTCATGCAGACGTTCGCCGACGCCGTCGAGTTCCTGCCGTCCGAGGCCGGCCTGCGCGTCCGCCTCACCAAGACCCTCGCCGCGCCCTAAATCCCCAGCAGGCGCCGCGCGTTCCCCCCGCCGACCATCTCAAACTCCGCGTCACTGAGCGCCATCCGCACGTTGCGCAGCGCCCGCCGCTGCGAAAACAGCGGGTAGTCCGACCCGAACAGCAACCGCTCCGGCCCCAGTTTGTCGCACAGGCGGCGTATCAAATGCGGCGGCTGCCAGCTCGTCTCCAGCAGCAGATTGGGGTGCGTCAGGGCGGCGCGCAGGGCG